>MGNS01000039.1:4244-4588 GCA_001795165.1 Chloroflexi bacterium RBG_16_57_11 | reverse complement strand
GCTCCCAGCGCAGGCAGCCGTCACACCGCCATCCGAACACCGCACGGCAGCCCCAGATGTACTTCTGGAAAACCCCCCGAGATCTGACAGGCAGAATGTCTCTATCCCTCTGCCGGCCCAAGAAATCAGCCCTACGCTGGCGACGCCCACACCGGCGCCGATCGATGTCTCTCCATCTACCACGCCACTCACCATGACCCTGGAAGCCGATATCCCAACCGTTACAGCCACACCGGAAGCGCCTAACGAAGCAGCCCCGGAGCTACAGCCCATCACGCCCACACCCGTTGCGCCGCCTGCGCCGGTCATCATCCCCCTCACCGGCGGTGTTGCCGAAGGACTTG
>MGNS01000039.1:0-4100 GCA_001795165.1 Chloroflexi bacterium RBG_16_57_11 | reverse complement strand
GTCGTTCCCCAACCTGCTGACCCTGGAAGTGCGCTACGATGACGCCGCCCTGGAAGGGCCGGAAGAGAGCCTGGAGCTGCGCTACTACGACGATACTATCCAGGACTGGCGCCCAGTCGCCAGCCAGGTTGACACACAGAACAATATTCTTAGCGCCAGGCTGGACCACCTGACCGTCTTCGATACCAGTTACGTCGATTGGGAGGCGTCGCGCCTGCCGTCGATGCAGCCCTTCCAGACCGCTGCGTTCACCGGAGCAGCCACCTACTCGACCGAGCTGTGGACGCCTCCCGGCCCGGCCGGCCTGCAGCCCAGGCTTGAGCTGAGCTATAACAGCCAGGCGGTGGATAACGCCATCGCCAAACAAACCCAGGCTTCCTGGGTGGGGATGGGCTGGTCGCTGGATGTCGGCGGGATCGAGCGCAACCAGAACGGCACATCGAAAGACCAGAGCGACGACACCTTCACCATCTCGGCCGGCGGGGTGGACAGCCTGATGCTCAAAGGAACCGACGGCTATTATCAAACCGTCGACGAGACCTTCTGGCGTATCCAGCGCGACACCGTCCTGGATACCTGGACCGCCTGGGCCAAGGACGGCACGAAGTACGTTTTCGGCAGTAACGCCAACGACCGCGCCCTGTACCCGGTGTGCTACTCCGAGGAAGAACCCCCCTCTGCCTACATCGACCCGGTCACCTGGCGCTGGGGTTTAAGCAGCGTGACCAATATCCACGGGAAGTCGCTGACCTACAGCTATTACAATGACACAGAGCACAGGTATGACCGCGGCGCCTGCTCAGAGTTGCATTTTGACGCCACCATCTGGCTTTACCCGGCCAGCATCCAATATCCGTCCGGCAGCCCGTACCAGGTGGTCTTCGACCGGTCGGCGCGCCTGGACTACCGGGAAAGCTGGGAGGACGCGGATGCGCACGCCTTCTACCAGCGTTACCGTCTGGCGGCGGTGCGCATCCTGAACAACGGGCAGATGGTGCGCCAATACGCTTTCAGCTATGCTGCGGATGGGCAGGCGAAGATTTTCCCCGGCGTAAACTGGCGCACAGCGCCAGCGACGGCTTACACACTCACCCTGCTCTCGCTCCAGGAGAGCGCCCCAGGTGGAGTGGCGTTACCGACGACGACGTTTACCTACGACAACCTGCACCTGACCGGAGCGGCCAACGGCTACGGCGGTACGGTGAGCTTTACTTATGACGGCACCCCATGGTACGAAACGACGGCCACCCTGCACCCCGACCCGAACCAGGCGAACCGGGATAAAACCTATGAGGTGGCGGGTTGTACTTACAACGGGCACCAGTACGTCTCTCCGCTGGGAGGGCATGCGTACTGCGAATCCAATGGTAAGCTGTACGTGGACGGCGCGGCGTATCTGCCATTACCGGAGGGGTTCAGCCAGCCCGGTGCAGTGTATCGCCTGAAGGTCAAAGGCAAGCATTCCGGGAGCACCGGATCGAGCATCCTGACGCTCAGCCTGGTCGATCAGGTGATCCAGACGGTGACCCTGACTCCATCTTCCAACTATACCACCCTCGAGGGCTACAAGAAGCTGCCCGGCGATTATAGCGGCGCGTCGCTTAATCTGAACTGCAGCAATCTGTGTGTTGTCCAAGACCTGAAGGTGGAGCTATTGACTTCCCGTTATCGGGTGACGCAGAAGACGGTGGACGACGGGCCGGGCGGCGCGGCGCCGTTCGCCTTCAGCTACCGCTACGACGAGCCGGCCACCAACGACACCACCCATTCGCTGGCAGCTAACGATAACAACCCCTATTTTCTGCCCTACTCGGAGTATCGCGGTCACGCTATGACCAGGGAAAGCGGCCCGAACGGGCTGACGCAGTGGAGCTTCTTCCACCAGGACGACCCGCGCAAAGGGAGTGTGGCCAGCCAGGTTGCCATCCAGGAGAATTTCTTCGACGATTTCGACAGCGGGGTGATTGATACGGGTCAATGGGAGAACTGCATTTCGACCTGGTGCGTCGCCGAGCGGGTGCGCGGCGACCCGGCGTTCAAGCTTTTCGCTACGACGCTCAAGAGCGTGACGCGCCTGCCGTACAGCCTGGTCAGCGGCGAGACCGCCCTGGCGCAGTTCCAGGTCAGTGGGAGCGTTTCCGAAGGACTGATTTTCGTCGTATCCGGCGCCGGCTCGACCTACCGCCGCTTCGGGCTGCACGCCAAAGCGGACGGCTCGCTGTGGGTGCACTACAACCTTGGCTCAGGTAACATCGAGAATACGCAGCTCATGGCCAGCACGGTCTTCAAGCGCGACACCTGGTACATATTGCAGATCATCCTGGATGATAACAATGGTTTCCTGTTGCGTGCCTGGGAGCGGGATAACCCGCTGGCCGCTGTGAGCTTCCGCCAGAATATGAACGCCAGTGGCCAGAGCTGGAGGTTCGCCGCCCAGGCGCAGAACGGCACTGTGTGGATGGATACCTACAGTGAAGGGGCGCTGTTCACAGTCGACGACACCGGCTACACCTATAGCCAGGTGCCGGTAGGAGACTTCCCCTCCGGCGGCGATGAGATGAAGATCTACTGGACGCGGGCGACGCAAGAGAGGAGCCTGGTCTTCGAGCGGGATTCCACCTGCCAGGCGAAGACGACCTGGTACGCCTACGACGCCTACGCCAACCGCACCAAGACCCAGCAAGCGGTCTGGATCGAAGGGCAGGGGCGCTGGGAGGATTACCGCATCGAGGTAAATGGCTTCTACCCCAACGCCGGGACGCCTTACCTGGTGGGGCTGCCGGGCTACACCAACACCTATCGCTGCCCGGCGGGGAGCATCAACGGGGCGTGCCTGAACGCGGCGCTGACCAACAGCCTGGCGACCTCCTCCATGCGCTTCATGTACGACGGCAGCACATCTTATTCGACGCCGCCCAGCGTGGGCAAGCTGACCGGGCAGCGCACGCTGCTGTATTTCTTCGATGCGCTGAACTTCAGCGACCCGCGCCTGCGGGATGAGCAATTCACCTATGACGCCTATGGCAACCGGGCGAGCAGCACGGTCTACACCGGCGAAGGCAGCAACAGCCTGTTCTGGCAGGGCCTGGCGCGCATCACGACGTACAGCTACGATCCTACCTATCACACCTATCTGACAAATGAGACACCTCCCATTACAAATCTGGACATCGACTATACATATGATTACAACGTAGGTCTGCCTATCACCCTGACCGGGCCAAACGGGCCGAGCACGACCATCACGGTCACCTATGATGCCTTCGGGCGAATGCTCAAGCTGATCCGCCCGGGTGACGACTCCACCAATCCCACCCTGGAGGCGATCTATCACGAGCCTCCCGCCTCCAGTAACCTGTGGGTTGAGCTCAAGCAGCGTAGTCAGGGCAGCCAGTACGCCGCCTGGCGCAAGGTGTACAACGGGCTGGGACAGCTCATCCAGACCCAGACGGCTAACGCCGAGCTGCAAAGCGGGGTGAAAGATGTGCTGGTGAATTACGGCTACGACGCCTACGGCCAGGTGATCACGCAGACCGTGCCTTTCGCCGCCACCATCTGGGGCGGGGGGGCAAACCCGCTGCGGGCTTACGACTGGAGCCAGCCCAGGACGCGCAGCATCTTCGACGCCCTAGGACGACCATCACAGGTGTTCGCCCCAGACGGCAGCCCGACGGGCTATGCCTATCTCGACCTGGAGGCGCAGGCAACCGACGCGCTGGCCCATACCACGCGTACGCTGTACGACGTATGGGGGCGGACGGTACAGGTCATCCCGCCAACCGGGCCTGCGGTGACCTACAACTACGACACACTAGATCGGTTATCGAGCGCCATCCGGGGCGGGGTTACCACCAGCCTGGGATACAACCTGGCTGGGCGGAAGACGCACATGGTCGACCCGGACATGGGCGAATGGTGGTACAGCTACGACGCGCTGGGAAACCTGACACAGCAGAGCGACGCCCGCAGCTGCACTACCTGGCTGAACTACGATCCACTAAACCGGCTGACGGGGAAGACTTACACCGGTTGCCCGACCACCAACTCGGTGACCTACGGCTATGACGCCGGGACGTATGGCAAGGGACAGCGCACCTCGA
>MGNS01000038.1:11472-14607 GCA_001795165.1 Chloroflexi bacterium RBG_16_57_11 | reverse complement strand
CGTGTCGATCAGCCTGGTATAGTTCTCAAAGTTAAATCGGTAGATAATGTTTCCATAAGCGCCGCGCGTCATGAAACTCAGGAATACCACAAGCAAAAGGGGCGCTACCAGGGTGAACAACAAATATAAAACAGTAGGAGAGATTAAGGTCAGCCCTTGCGCCTTCGAGCTCTCGCGCAGCTTCTGGACAAAAGTAAAACGACTCAACCTGGAAGGATGAACGGTATTCGTGGCCATGGCTTAATTATCCCGGGGCAAAATCAAGATATTCTCTGGGCGTATGGTCATCCATAGCTCTTGACCCGGAGTGTAGTAGGCCAGGGCGTCCAGTGTGGACAAATGGTTTTGTTCCCAAACTTTTAATTGCACACCCAAGCCTAAATCGACCAGAACCCGAGTATCCGAGCCAATGTAGGTTGTGTTGAGGATTCGAATGGGGAAAATGTTTGGCTGGTTCGCAGGGACGCCAAATTTAAGTGTCGCATTGTCAAAAATTCTGATCTTCTCCGGTCGCACCGAAGCCACCACATCCTGACCTGGTCGGAGCTCGCCCAAAGGGATCCCAACGACCTCTCTATCAGATCCCTCGAGAACGACAATCACATTATTTGCATCAAAATCTTTTACCCTGCCTAACAAGAAATTTGTCTCGCCAATGAAGTCAGCCACAAACCGGCAATTCGGGCGCTCATAAATTTCGACCGGTGTTCCGATCTGGAGCACATTCCCTTTATCCATCACAGCAATGCGGTCCGACATGGTCAACGCTTCTTCCTGGTCATGAGTTACGTAAATGAAAGTGATACCCACATGTTCCTGCAAGGCTTTTAGCTCGAGCTGCATCTCTTTACGCAACTTCAGATCCAGGGCGCCCAAGGGTTCATCCAACAACAGTACAGCCGGCCGTTTTACCAGGGCGCGCGCCAGGGCAATTCGTTGTTGTTGGCCTCCCGATAGCTGGCGTGGCTTACGAGCGCCCATGCCAGCCAGCTGCACCATTTCCAGAGCAGCCTCCACACGCCGCTGAATCTCCGCTTTGGAGGCATTCTCCATCTCAAGACCAAAGGCAACATTCTGAGAGATGGTCATGTGTTGGAACAGGGCGTAGCTTTGAAAGACAGTGTTGACGGGGCGTTGGAAAGGAGGCGTTCGCCCCATCGGCTTTTCGTCGATCAAAATTTCCCCCTCAGTCGGCCATTCGAAGCCGGCAACCATCCGCAGAGAGGTCGTCTTGCCGCAGCCCGATGGGCCGAGCAATGAAAAGAACTCGCCATGATTGATCTGCAGTGTAGCGTGGTTAACGGCATTGACTTCTCCACCCCCTGGGTTGGGGAAACGCTTCACCACATCACGCAATTCAACAGCATATTGAGTCATCGGTTTGCACTCTGGTTTTTATTAATTTGCAGCCTGGCTGATTTCCATCAGCACATCTTCCAGACGATTTAACACCGCATCGATCTGCTCGTAACTGATAATCAGCGGCGGCTCGATGCGGATGGTATGCGCACTGGTCAATGTTCCGGCAACCAGCACGCCGCGCTTGAACAGGCCGGCCGCGACCTTGTAACCTACCTCGGCGTCGTGGAAATGCATGCCGATCAGCAGGCCTCTGCCGGTGATCCCCGTAAAAATCTGGGGATACTTTGCTGCCAGCGCTTCAAGCTTGGGGATCAGGTACTCGCCCTTGGCGGCCGCCTGCTCCCACAGGCGATCTCGCAAGGTCACGTTGATCGCCGCGATCGCCGCGCTGCACGCCAGAGCGCCGCCGCCCGTGGTGGTGGTTTGAATAAAGGGATTGGGGTACATCATCGGCTGCCAGATCTCTTCGGTGGAGCAGGCCGCGCCAATCGGCATCACCCCTCCGCCCAGGGATTTGGCCACCGCCAGGATGTCTGGGGTGATTTTCCAGTGATCCAACCCCCACAGCTTGCCGGTGCGCCCCATCCCGGTCTGGACTTCGTCGGCGATCAGCAGCACGCCATAGTGTTTCGTCGCTTCGCGCACCCGCGGCCAGAAGTCATCTGGCGGGACGATGCCGCCGGCCTCACCCTGGATCGGCTCGAACAGACAGGCGGCGATGTCGATGCCAACCTTTGCGCAAATTTCGAGCTGGCGCTCGACAGCCTCCGCATCGCCGAAGGGCACATGATACACCGGGCCGCCGTACAGCGTGCCCACCGGCTGGCGGTAGTCAGCTTTGCCCAGCATGCTCAGCGAACCCATGGTCTTGCCATGAAAACCATTGACGGCGACAATGAAGCCGTTGTGGTGGGTGTACAGCTTGGCAATCTTGAGCGCGGCTTCGATGGTCTCCGTCCCCGAGGCGCAAAACCAGCTATATTTGATGTCACCGGGAGTGATCTGCGCCAGCAAGCGCGCCAGCACGCCGCGCAGCGGGTCGATCAGCTCCTGGCTGGGCATCGGCGTCCGTTCGAGCTGGGCCCGCACAGTCTTGATTACATCGGGATGCGACCAGCCGAGGTCCATCAGGCCATAGCCGCCCAGGCAGTCAATGTATTCGCGCCCCAGGATATCGCAGAAGATCGCCCCGTTGCCCGTCCATTCGACCGCGGCCCAGTCGCCCGCTTCGGTTACCGACTTGCGATACTCCAGCCAGCCTTTGTTGAAATGCTCGGCAAAATTGTATTTCGATTCGTCAATGATTGCCTTAGCTTCATCTTCCGAGACGCGTGTTTTGTGAATGACACCGATCCATCGCTGCGAGTAATCCAGCGCTTCGTCCAAATTCTTGGTCATAGGTAGCTGATCCTTCATTAGAATTTCCTGGTCCACTCCTTGGGCCACCGTTCGATCACCACTTTCTTTTGTGTGAAAAATTCTACCGCGTCCATGCCCTGGCCGTGCAGGTCGCCAAAAAAGCTCTCCTTCCAGCCGCTGAAGGGGAAGAAAGCCATCGGGGCAGCCACACCGATGTTGATGCCGATGTTGCCGGCGTCGGCTTCATAGCGGAAGCGCCTGGCGGCGTTGCCGCTGGAGGTGAACAGGCTGGCCTGGTTGCCATAGGCGCCGCTGTTGACCAGCTGGATCGCCTCATCGATGCTATTCAGGTGGACCAGGCCTAAGACCGGGCCAAATATCTCCGTGCGGGCAAACTCGCTGTCCCAGGGAACG
>MGNS01000038.1:3686-11412 GCA_001795165.1 Chloroflexi bacterium RBG_16_57_11 | reverse complement strand
CGCCCATCCACGCAGATATCCGCGCCTTCATCGATGCCGCGCTGGATCAAGCCCTCGACACGCTGCCTGCTCTGCTGGGAGATGACCGGTCCCATTTGCACGCCTGCCTCAAGCCCGTAGCCGACCACCCGACTGGCTGCCACATCGCAGATTGCCTCGGTGAACTCGTGGCGCGCCTCGCCAATGGTGAACGCCAGAGAGACCGCCAGGCAGCGCTGACCAGCGCAGCCGAAGGCGCTATCGGCGATGATCTTCACAGCCATGTCCATCTCCGCGTCTGGAAGGATGATGACCGGGTTCTTGGCCCCGCCCTGAGCCTGAACGCGCTTGCCGTTGGCCGCGCCGCGGCTGTAGATATATTTGGCCACAGGCGTCGAGCCGACAAAGCTGATCGCCCGGATAGCGGGGTGGTCGAGGATGCCATCCACGGGTTCCTTGGCTCCGTTGACCAGGTTGAGCACGCCCTTGGGTAACCCAACCTGCTCCACCAGGTGGAAAATCTTTTGCATCGTCAGGGGGACTTTCTCGGACGGCTTGACAATGACGGTGTTGCCGCACGCCAGGGCATAGGGCAGGAACCAGAAGTGGATCATGCCGGGGAAGTTGAATGGGGCGATGATGGCGCATACCCCAACCGGCTGGCGGATCATGATCTCGTCGATTCCGGGTGCAATGTCCTCGGAGATCACCCCTTGTGAAAGGATCGGTGTGCCGCAGGCCACTTCGACGTTTTCGATCGCCCGGCGCATCTCAGCTTTGGCTTCATCAAATGTTTTTCCGCACTCCATCGTGATGGTGCACGAGATATCGTCGATGTTCGCATCGAGCAAGGCTTTAATTTTAAAGAGATATTGGATGCGCTCGGCGGCCGGGACGCGCCGCCAGCCTGGCAAGGCCTCAGCGGCTGCCTGGGCCGCCTGGTCGACCTCGTCCTTGGAAGAAAGGGGCGTCCTAGCCATCAGCTCACCGGTAGCCGGATTGATCACCTCGGCAAATTCGGTGGCTTTGGAAGGCTGCCACTGGTTAGCAATGTAGTTCAGGATGGTGTTGTTCGATGTCATGAGTGGGTCCTAACCGGTGAGCTACTGGCTCATCTTGTCCGTAATCTCCAGCGCCCGCTCGACGATCGCCAGGCCCTCATCCAGCTGGGCCTCGGTGATGCACAGGGGCGGGACGACAAACAGGATATTGTGAAAGACGAAAGTAAACAGCCCGTTCTCTTTCAAGAACTTAAAAACCTCGGTCAGCGGATCGATCGGCGCTTTGCTGGCCTTGTCTTTGACGATCTCCAGGGCCGAGAACAGGCCGATAGAACGCACATCGCCCACCGACGGGTGGCGTGCTTTAATCTGCTCGAGACGTTGCCCAAGGGTTCGCCCGACCCTGGCGGCGTTCTCGATCAATCCGTCCTCTTCATAGACTTCCAGCGTGGCGACCCCCGCCGCGCAAGCCAGGGGATGACCACTGTAAGTCAGGCCGCACCACAACATCTTGTCCTCGAAGTATTTGGCGATGGCCTCCGAAACGATCACTGCTCCGAGCGGGACGTAGCCGGAAGTCAGGCCTTTGGCAGTGGTGATCATATCCGGCACAACCTCCCAATGGTCGACCGCGAACCATTGGCCGGTGCGCCCCCAGCCGCTCATCACCTCATCGGATACGAGCAGGATGCCGTGCTTATCGCAGATCTGGCGGATGCGCGGCCAGTAGTCATCCGGCGGGACGAGCAGGCCGTTGGAGCCGGTGACGCCTTCCATGAAAATGGCGGCGATGTTTTGCGGGCCCTCATAAGAGATAATCTCCTCCACGTGTGAGATGCACTCTCGATGGCAGGTGTCCACCGTCCAGCCGAAGGGACAGCGATAGCAGTAGGGATCCAGGAAGTGCACAACCCCCGGCATGGCCGGCTCCACCGGCAGCCGGCGATAATCGCCGGTCAAGGCGATCGCTCCATGTGTAGCGCCGTGGTAGGAGCGGTAGCGTGACATGACCTTGAAGCGCCCGGTGAACATGCGCGCCATCTTGATGGCGTTCTCGTTGGCTTCAGCTCCACCCAGGCAGAAGAAGGTCTTGTTTAGATCGCCCGGCGCGACTGCGGCGATTTTCTGGCCCAGCAAGCCGCGCGGCTCAGTGGCCATGCCAGGGTGGGCAAAGCATAGCTGGGCGGCCTGTTCCTGGATCGCCCGCACCACTTTGGGATGCTGGTGACCGATATTTACGTTCATCAGCTGGGATGAGAAGTCGATGTAACGCTTACTGGTCGCGTCCCAAAAATAGATGCCCTCCGCGCGGACCATCGGTATCGGGTTGGCAGCCGATTGCACCGACCAGGAGAAGAAAGTGTACTCCCGGTTCATCGAAACGATTTCTTGAGCGGTTAACGCTTGCTTTTCGAGTACCACAAAAACCTCCAGTTTATATTTATTGCTGTGACCTCACAGGTTTTGTAAACTTTTAGTACGTCAGAATCCTAACAGAATTATCTGGATTACCGCTTCACGCTTTTTACGACGTCTCGCATCACGTCGAGCGTCTCGTCGATCTCGGCTTCACCATGTGAATAGCACAAGAACCAGGGTTCACGCGGGTCGTGGTCGGGCATGACGCCGCGCTGGATGGCCGCCTCGACCAGGCGCAGGTAGTATCCTTTCTCGCTCTCACTCCAATCGCGCTGATTGGTCACCGTCTCGACACCCAGAGCAAAGGAAAACATCGCCGGGTAGCCGTTGAAGCAGGCCGGGATGCCGGCCTCGGCGAAGATCGCCTTCAGCCCATCCATCAGCCGCTGACCGCGCAGGGCGATGGTTTCCAAAATCGGCTGGCTCTGCAACAGGCTGAGCGTGGCGTAAGCTGCCGCCACGCCGGGCTTATTGTTGTTATAGGTGCCGCCCTGCGAGACGCCGCGCCCGACAATTTGCATGATGGACTTCTTGCCGCCAAAGGCTGCCAATGGGTAGCCGTTGCCGATAGCCTTAGCGTAGGTAGCCATGTCTGGATCCAGGCGGTAAAACTCTTGTGCGCCGCCATTGGCGATGCGAAAGCCGGTCTTGACCTCATCCAGGATGAAGACGATGCCGTATTCTGTGCATTTCTGGCGGATGAACTCCAGAAACCCAGGCGCAGGCAGGATCGCCCCGCAGTTACCCATGCAGGGCTCGGCGATGACGGCGGCTGTCTCATAGCCTACCCGGCGTAAGGTTTTCTCCAGTCCTTCGAAATCATTAAACGGCAGAGTCACCACCAGGTCATTCAAAGCCTTCGGAATTCCGGAGCTGGCCGGGATGGGAATTGGGCTGCGGTAGCTGCCGTATGCTTCAACCGGAGCGTAAGTGGAGAAGAGCATGTAATCCTGGAAGCCATGGTACATCCCCTCGAACTTGATCACCAGCTCGCGGCCGGTGTAGGCCCGCGCCACGCGGAGAGCGTGCATGGTGGCTTCTGTGCCCGAACAAGCCAGGCGGGCCATCTCCACTGCCGGACACATCGCGACGATCTTCTCAATGACTGCTACTTCCAGCTCGCCGGTCATGGCGAATAACACGCCTTGATCAATCTCTTCGTGAACACAGGAGTTCACATCTGGGTGGGCGTGGCCAAGGATAATCGGGCCGAAAGCCAGGCGATAATCGATGTAGCGGTTGCCGTCTACGTCCCATAAATAAGCACCCTGGGCTTTTTGCACGTAGGGCGTGATCCCTTCCCCCCAATAACGGAAGTTCGAGTTAACCCCCAGCGGGATCGTCTGGGTCGCCCTTTTTTGTAGAGCACGACTCTTTTCAAAGTGACTCTGCATGAGTTAGCCTCTTTATGACAGGCAAAAAATCAAACCTTCTCAGCTTCTGACCTGAAATCGTTTGAAGAAGGAACACGCCATTGGTAAATATCTTTCAGGACCAGAGGGACGATCGAGGTGGTCGTCTTGATCACGCCAGGGGTTTTGCCGATCACCTCGGTAATGAAGCGGTAGATTTCATCCGTGCTGTGGCCCAGCAACTGTACGCTGACATCTGTTTCCCCGATGGCGCAGGCGACATAGCTGACGCACTCATGCTCGACCATCTTGTGCGCCACCTCCAGGATGGCGTCCGATTCGACATGCAGCCACACGTCAGCCACAATGGTGTAACCTATAGCTTTGGGGTTGACCACCGCCAGAACCTGGATGACGCCTTCTTCCTGCAAGCGGTTGATGCGATAGCGAATGGCGCGCTCCGAAAGATCTCCCCCCAATCGACGGGCGATCTCAGCCGCGCTCATCCGCCCGTCATCCATTAACAAATCGACAATTATACAGTCGGTACCGTCGATTTCATACATAATTTACCCATTTATTTTCCGATTAGGACAAACTCATTATAATCAAATTCAAGAAAAGGTCAAGCGATTGGCGTAAAGTCCGGCATAATTCCCGGTAAATCCTCCACAAAGGCCATAAGGTGCGCGATAATTATGTCGGGTTTTGACATATATTGATGGAGTTCCTAAATGAGCCAGGATTTTGAAATTATCACCGTGGATGCGAGCAACCTCGCCCAACGCGGATTTTTCTGTTACATGAGCAAACCAAAATCGCCGGGATACCGCCAGAAGCGCCTCTGGCTGCAGGCGCGCTTCGCCGAAGGGATGAAGATCAAGATCATCCACGAAGTCGGCGGCAGGGATACAGCCTTTATTGAATATATCCCCGGCGAGTTCGCCTGGCGAGCAGTGTATGCCCCGGGTTACCTGGTCATCCATTGCCTGTGGGTGGTTGGTAAAGGCAAGCACAAGGGCTATGGTTCACGCCTGGTGCAGGAGTGCCTGAACGACGCCCGTGATCAGGGCAAGCAAGGCGTGGTGATGGTAGCCAGCGATAGCAACTGGCTGGCAGGGAAGAAGCTGTTCTTGCACAACGGGTTCACCGAATTAAACCAGGCGCCGCCGTCCTTCCAACTGCTGGTGCATCGCTTCTCGGACGGGCCAGTGCCATCCTTCCCTACGGACTGGGAGGCGCGTCAGGCTCGCTTTGGACCAGGGCTGACGGTCGTTCGCACGTCCCAGTGCCCATACATCGAGAATGCCTCGGCCGCGTTCCTGCAATCCGCCCAGAACCTGAACCTCCCAGGGCGGGAAGTGGAGCTGCGCTCTGCTCAGGAGGTCCGGGAGCTGGCACCCTGCCCGTACGGAGTCTTTGCTACCGTCTTTGACGGTAGGCTGTTATCGTACTATTACATCGACCAATTTGAGCTCGAAAAGCGACTACAAAAAATCTTGACAGGAGATCAACATGGATAAGCTTGATTTACGCAAACAGTACAAACACCTGTACCAGCCCTCTGCCAATAAAGTCCAGGTCGTGGATGTGCCTGCGTTGCAGTTCACCCTGATCGATGGCGAGATCGAGCCAGGCGCCTCTCCGGGCACTTCAATCGCTTTCAAACAGGCGATGGAGGCGGTCTACGGGATCTCGTACAGCCTCAAGTTCATGTCCAAGCTGCGCAAAGAGAACCCGATCGACTATGGCGTGATGGCGTTGGAAGCCCTGTGGTGGACCGAAACCGGCGAGTTCGACCTCACTCAACCGGCAGGCTGGAAGTGGACGGCGATGATGATGCAACCGGATCACCTCACGATCGATATATATCAGGAGGCCCTGGCGCAGGTGCGTAAGAAAAGACCCAACCCGGCATTGGACCTGTTACGCTTCGAAAGTTTCTCAGAAGGGCTATGCCTGCAGATCATGCACATCGGCCCGTACAGGACCGAGGGGGTGACCATCGCAAAAATGGACGCCTTCGCCGCCGAGAATGGCTACCGCATGCGCGGCAAGCACCACGAGATTTACTTGGGCAATCCGATGCTCGCCGCCGAGGACAAGCTGAAGACCATCCTTCGCCATCCGGTCGCCAGGTAAGCCGGAGGAGTTGCTATGTCCGGTCTTAATCAAATTGCTCAGCCATTTCCGGGGTTTCGCCATCTCACCAGCCATCACTGTATCACTGGCTCGCTCCGCCATATCTACGAGTTTTACCATGCTCCGATCAGCGAAGAAATGCTCCTGGGATTGGGAGCAGGGGTGGGTTTTATCTACTGGCATACGAAGGGCGCGCTGCCATTTCTGGGCGGTCGCGCTAATATAGAGCGCACCGGCGTTGAAGGGCTGGAAAAGGCAGTTGGCCGGCGCACCGGTGTAACCGTTAACTCTTTCCGCACCGACAGCGCTGCCCGAGCGGAGAAGATGCTTTTAGAACAATTGCAGTCGGGTCAACCTGCGATGTTGGTGCTGGACATGGGTTATCTGCCCTATTTCGATTTCGCCGGGCAGGATTTCCACTTCGGCTATCACGTGGTGGTCGCTTGTGGACTCGACCTGTCTGCTCGCCAGGTGTTGCTGGCCGACCGGGATGAAGCATTGCACCCCGTGTCTCTGGAAACCCTTGCCCGGGCGCGTGGCTCCAAGTACAAACCTTTCCCACCCCAGAACGCCGGGTATGTTTTCGACTTCGCCGGGGTTCACCCGCCGCAGGCAGCGGATATCCTGGAGGCCATTCAGGATTGCGCCAAAGGCATGCTCACCCCGCCGATCGGTAATTTTGGCGTGCAAGGCATCCATAAAGCCGCCCGGCGCATACGCGATTGGCCAAAAACCCTGTCGGAAAAAGAATTGCGTGAGACCTGCATCAACACCGCCATCATGATCGACGCCCGTGGCGGCACAGGTGGTGGTCTGTTCCGCTACATGTACGGGCGCTTCCTGGGCGAGGCGGCTACCATCACCGGGATAAAAGAGCTTGGTCGGGCTGGAGAAGTCATTAAAGACTCTGGCGACTGCTGGGAGCAAGCGGCGGAATTATTCGAGCAGGCTTATCAGGCCGAGAGCACTGCTGGCGGCTTGCAGAAGGTCTGTGCCCTGCTGCCTGAAATCGCCGAGCGAGAGCAGCACGTATGGCAGCACTTGATCCAATTGACCTCAAGAAGTTGAAGGGATTTCTTCGTAAAGATCGTCTTCACGGGCGATTACCCGATCGGCGGAAGATGGCTGTATAATACATCCTGGCTTGCATCTTGAGCGATGCTTGTTCTTACCCTATTGCAAGGCCAACCTAAAGCCGGCCGCCTGAAAAGAGGATGAAACAAAGTTCCGTTATCTTCAAGCTGTTGATCTACAGCCTGGTCTTTTTCGCTGGTTTCGCCAACCTGGCCACCGAGATCATCGGTCCGCGCCTGGTAGCTTCTCTGTTTGGCTCCACCACGATCATCTGGGCCATCATCATCTCGATCACGCTGATCGGCATCTCGATCGGCTATTTTCTGGGGGGACGCGTGCCGGCAGGCCGGGTGCTGCAACTCCTGCCAATCCTGTTAATCGCTAACGCCATCTGGCTGCTGGCGGTGAGCTGGTTTGTCTGGAAGATCCCGGGGGATATCGCTTCGGCTGGCTATCTTTCGATTACCGTCACCTGTTTCATCTCGTTCTTTCCTCCAGCGGTATTATTTAGCATGATCTCGCCGCTGGTCATTTCACTGCTGGCCTCCGTTCACCCGCCTGAGGTCATATCCAGGGATGTCGGCAACATCTACGCGCTTGGCACGCTGGGCAGCGTGCTCGGCGCCCTGGCTGCTGCATTCGTGCTGATCCCTTACGTCGGTCTCTCCACCTCCCTGCGCGTGTTCGCCCTTGGCTCAGTCTTGTATGCGATCATATTCATTTCGGCCAGAGGTCGCTGGATCGGCCTGGGGATCCTGC
>MGNS01000038.1:394-3675 GCA_001795165.1 Chloroflexi bacterium RBG_16_57_11 | reverse complement strand
CTATTCGTGCCACAGCCGTCCTTTCAACCGGCCCAGGATTTCAGCTCGATCTTGCTGGACCAGACGGAAGGCTATTACCAGACCATCCGGGTTTACACCGATAATGAGACCTATATCCGCATGGACCTGGGGCCGACCTTCCACACCAAGATGAGCCTGGCGGACAAAGAGCCGATGTATGGCTATGCCCAAAAGATGTTCGAAATCGCTGGAGATGTAAGCGGCAAGAATATCCTGATTATCGGCGGTGCAGGACACACCCAGGCCAGGGCGCTCGAAAGGCGCGGGGCAACCGTCACTGAGGTGGAGATCGACCCCTTCGTCATCCAGATGTCTGACCAATATTTTGGAAAAATCAACGGAGAAGTGATCCCCACCGACGGGCGCACCTACCTGGAGCAAATCCAGGATGGGGAATTTGACCTGATCTTCGTGGATGCCTTCGACGGGCTGGCTTCCGCCCCGCCGCAGCTCACTACACGTGAATTTTTCGAGGCTGTCAGCCGGGCGCTGGCACCGGGCGGGCGTTTGCTTTACAACTTTATCGGGATAGCCGATGGGCCGGGATCGAATTCCTACCGATCGCTAGCCACCACCATGGCGAGCGTTTTCGCTGACACGCGTGTCGCACTGTCCGATAGCGGGCAGCTGGCCAATTTGATCCTGGTCGCCTCCCAGCAACCGTTGAGTGATCTGGTCTACTCCCCGCCGCCGGATGACGGACAGGTGTTGACCGATGACCTGAACCCGATCGAGATCTATTTCGAGCAGGCTCGGGCGAACTATTATTACCGCTGAAGGTTAAAGGCGCAACAGGTAGACCAAGCCCACCAACGTGCCGATGGTCACCACCACCCAGCGCAGCACTGCTGGCTTGATCCGCCCCGCCAGCTTGCCACCCAGCGCGCCGCCCACCAGCGCCCCCACTGCCATCACCAGCGCAACCGTCCACACCACCTGCCCTGAAAAGAGGAACAAGATGGCCGCGGCGACATTCACGCTGAAGGCGATCGCTTGTTTCAGGGCGTTCAAGCGGGTGAGGTTGTCCTCCAAAGCCAACCCGAGCACTGCCAGCACAATCACGCTCAGCCCCGCCCCGAAATAACCGCCATAGATCCCGGCAATCCCGACCGGCAACGCCGCCCAGGCTTCAGCCGAATGTTTATTGCCCGCCTTAGCGGCGCGGCGCACCAGCCAGGCACGCACCGGGTCCTGCACCGCCAGCAGGCCCGACGCCAGCAAGATCAGGAACGGCACCAGGGTGCGAAAGACTTTCTCCCCTGTGTTCAGCAGCAGTATCCCGCCCAGCAGCCCGCCGATTATACCCGCAGGCACAGCCCACCACAGCCGTTTGGCCTGCCCGCGAATGTCGCTCATTTGGACCAACGTGGCGCCAAAATAACCGGGGACCAAAGCCACCGTGTTCGTAACGTTTGCGGCAATCGCTGGAATTCCGAGCGCCACCAGCGTCGGGAACGTAATCAGCGTTCCACCACCCGCCAGCGCGTTTACCGCCCCCGCTCCAACCGCGGCCAGGGCGACCAGAAGGTATTCGAAACCACTCATTGGAGGACTCCAATGTGATGAGCGATGTTTGCCGGATGCATATTCTCCTCCATAGGCGATTTCTTCCGCAATATTTTTTATTATACGCCTCAGGCGCGTAGAAGGAACCGGGAACATATCATCCCCCTACGCCTTTAGGCATGGCTAAACACCTGGCGACTCCGCCTAATAGGCGAGGCGCGTTCTGATTTTTTTATTATGGCTTGGCTTTACCAAATGATTTTCTTCAGCTCTGCATACCCCACCAACTTCTGCGCCTCTTCGTCCCACAGGCGCAGCCGCAGCGATCTCAGACTGCTCAGCAGGGTCAATGGCTTGACCTGCCGGAAGAGTGGGTGGGCGTTATGACAATTTTCCAGCAAGTAATTGGGGATGCGCGGGCTGACGTGGTGGATGTGGTGGAAGCCGATGTTACCGGTGAACCATTGCAGGACCCCGGGCAGCTTATAGAAAGAGCTGCCCTTGAGCGCGGCAGTGAGATAATCCCACTGGTTGTGCCGAGCCCAATACGTCCCCTCAAACTGGTGCTGGACGTAGAACAGCCACACCCCCACTGACGTTCCAAGGAACATGATCGGAAGCTGGATCAAGATAAAAGCTTTGAGGCCGATAATCAAGCTCAACAGTGAGATGATCGCGAGTAAAGCCAGGTTAGTCCAGGCCACGCTGGAGCGCTCTCGCCGGGAAGCCCCGCGCTTGGCGAAGCGGTGCCCGATCAAAAACACTGATAGCGAGCCGATGGTGAACATGATCAATGGGTTGCGCGTAAACCGGTAAACCAGCTTCTTCCAACCGGGCAGATCCTGGTATTCTTTTACGGTCAGCGTCCACACATCGCCCACGCCACGTCGATCCAGGTCGGCCACGGTGGCGTGATGCACCGCATGGGCGTGGGTCCATGTGTAATAGGGCGTAAAGGTCAGCAAGCCGGTGAAAATCCCCAGAGCAGTGTTGGCGCGTTTCGACTCAAAGAACGAGCCGTGCCCGCAATCATGAAACAGGATGAACGTACGGATCATAAAACCGGCTGCCGGGATCGCCAGCAGCAGCGTCAGCCAATAAGAGACCCTCAGGCTCAGCACCATCAGGAACCACAAAGCGAAATACGGCAGCAGCGTGTTAATCACCTGCCAGAGGCTGCGTGAGATCGACGGGTGCTGATACCTGGCGATCACCTGTTGCCAGGTTAACTTTCCCGTTTCGTCTTCTGGGGATAAACCATCGACTGCCATTTCTCCTCACTAATCCAGCCGCCCATTGGCGGAATATGAAAGCCTGCCGGACCTTGGAGGGCCAAGCTGGATATGTGGATTATAACATTGCGCTTCGGGCTGTTTGAGTGGCCTTACTATATTTTTATCGTTGCTCTAGAGAGCTTGATAATCCCCGACCTTGGGGTACAATACCATTATCAGGAAGGCGTCCGATGAGCAATATTTCTATCCAACTGCCAGATACGCTGCACAAATCGCTTATTGCCCCTACCGGCTTCGGCGTCCCCGTTTCACAGCAACTACCAGAGGCAGTCCGCCGCATTGTTGAAACTCTTCACCCGGAAAAGATCATACTTTTTGGGTCCTACGCTCGCGGGAATCCCACCTCCGACAGCGATGTGGATTTACTGGTGATCATGGAAACCGATCTGCCGGTCACCTGTTGCCAACCGGGTTCCCCGCAATGTATGGATTGGTCGAAACGGGCATCGAGACTCCTGG
>MGNS01000038.1:0-287 GCA_001795165.1 Chloroflexi bacterium RBG_16_57_11 | reverse complement strand
GCGCGGTCGCCTCAACCAGCAGATCAAAATCCTCCCGCCGGCTGCGGTGATTGGTGATGGCTGCCCGCAGGCAGTAGCTGCCATTCAGCGTGGTGTACGACGGGACTGCAATCCCGCTTTCATGTAGACGGATCAGCAGCTCCTGGTTCAGCCGGTTCAGCGCCTGCTCATCCAGCCCGCCGGGGTTGTAGCGGAAACAGACGATATTCAGCGGCACAGGCGCCATGACTTCCAGTCGCGGAGAAGCCTCAACCCGCTGCGCCAGGTATTGCGCCTGGGCCATGTTT
>MGNS01000037.1 GCA_001795165.1 Chloroflexi bacterium RBG_16_57_11 | reverse complement strand
TGGTGCACACCAGCTTTTGCCACGCTATAAGCGAAATTGCCCCTGCCCAACGCAGAAGCGCCGGCAATCGACCCGATGTTCAGGATGCTACCGCCTGTGCCCTGCTTCAGCATTCTGCGGATGGCTTGCTGGGCGCATAGAAAGTAGCTTGTCAGGCAGATGGAGAAGGTGCGGTTCCAGCCGTCCAGATCGAGCTCATGCGGGCGCATGCGGGGAAACCAGAAGGGGATGTTCACTAATACATCCACTTTGCCAAACGCCCGATCCGTTTCAACAAAGAGACGCTCTACATCTTCCGGCCTGGCAGCATCACAGTGCACAGCTATGGATTGCCTGCCCAAGGCTTGTACCTGCTGTGCGGTGGTGATCGCGCCAGCCTCGTCGATATCAGCAGAGACTATATCCGCCCCGTGCTGAGCGAATGCCAGGGCAATCACATGGCCGATGCCTCCATGAGCGCCCGCGCCAACGATGACGGCTACTTTTCCAGTCATACTGAAAATATCTTCGAACATTATTTAATCTCCCATAAAACTTTGCATCTTGCTTTGATTAACCGATTATGGTATGATGAGTTTGGTGATTGTTAACAGATAACAAAATGCAATATAGACTCGTTTTTGAGGATCCACAATGGACAATGCCATAGCTGAAAATGCAATCAATAACCTGTTAGCTGCTCCCACTCAACGGACGCTGAGCGATTATGTCGCCGACCAACTTCGCCAGGCAATACTATCCGACCGGATCAAGCCTGGACAACGGCTGGTAGAACAAGAGCTGGCTGAAAGCATGCAAACCAGCCGCGGACCGGTGCGCGATGCCTTGAAGATGCTTGAGAATGAGGGGCTTGTGTTACGCCAGCCCCACCGTGGTGCAATCGTAGCTGAGTTGAAATCCGAAGATGTAATCGAAATTTACACCCTGCGCGAAGCGCTGGAGAACCTGGCCATCCGGTTTGCCATTCGCAACGCCACACGTGAACAGGTGGATGAACTGGGAAGAATCGTGCAGGCGATGGAACAACTGGCTCAGAGAGATTATGATCAATTGGATGCAACCGACCTGGATATGGAGTTCCACTACACTTTGTGTAAGATATCCGGTCATAAGCGTTTGCTCACTGCCTGGGTGGCGATGAGCGCACAGATCCGCCTGGTGCTATTAAAACATCGTTTGTGGAACCCAAAGGATCACCGGGAGCGGTCGGTAGCCTGGCATGCTCGCATTGTCGATTCATTGCGCCAGGGGGACGTCGATCAGGCTCAGAAGGAGTTACATGTTCACATGGCAGCCTCCAAAGAATGGATCCACGATGCAGTCGAATATTAGGTTGTTAAGGTAATCTTTCCATAATAACGGGCTGTCTGGCAGGTGCGAGACAGCCGTTTTTATCTACTTGGATCGCTCGAACGTCAACCGGTCAACCGGCCATCGAAATCTTCGGACCCGATCTTTGCATCCAAAGGAAATTTAACCGGGCGTCTATCGCGTTGTGAGCGGTAGATGGCTGTAAACAGTTCAACATGCTTACGACCCTCGGGGCCATCAACGGCCGGTGGGCGATCTTCCATAATCGAATCCAAAAAATCGTCAATTTGCAGCCGATGATAATGGCTCATCACATCTATTGTTTCCCCCCGGGCGGTGTCTTCGGCCTGCCAGTCAAACAGATGGTGTTCTTCTCCAGGCACCGTCCAAATATCATTGATCGGTGGATCAGTGGCCTGGGTCACACCCGAGACAAAGGGCGAGCCGCCATCTGTCTGCACGCCGACGGAAGCGCCAGTCTCTCCGTGAACATGGATCTTGCCGTAAAACCCCGGCTTTTGAGAATTGCTCACCAGGATGGTTCCCAATGCACCGCTCTTGAAACGGATCACAGCAACCGCTGTGTCTTCTACCTCCACAAAGGAGTGATTTAAATTGGCCCAGTAGCCAAAGACCTCCTCGATTGGTCCCATAAACCACTGAAATAGATCGATCTGGTGGGTGGTTTGGGTCAGCAACACGCCGCCTCCTTCGGTTGCCCATTTGCCGCGCCAGGGATCCATCTGATAATAGGCCTGGTCGCGCCACCCCATCACCGTGACGGTAGCTAACACCGGGCGCCCGATTTTTCCGCTTTCAATCGCAGCTTTCACCCGTTTTACCGGCTCATAAAATCTTCGCTGGCTGATGACGCCCAGCTTGATCCCTGCTGAACCGGCAGTCTGGATTGCCAGATCGCAGCCGAATAAATCCACAGCCATCGGTTTCTCTAATAAAGCGTGCACACCCGCGCTTGCGCAGGCCACCACCATCTCCGGGTGTGTGGCGTGTGGAGAACAAATCGAGGCCATCTGCACATCCGGGCACGAAAGCATCTCAGATATCTCGGCATAAGCGCGTACGCCATACCGTTGAGCGAACGCCTTGGCGCGCTCGTAGCTCACATCATAAACCGCGACAAAACGTGAGCGATCCAACTCACTCAGTGCCTGGGCATGAGTTTCAGCCACCTTGCCGCACCCGATGATTGCACTGCCAACACGATTCGAGGTTTTCATTATGCTTTCTCCTCACAGCGACCAGTGGACCCGCCGGGCGTGCTGGTACATGGTGATCACATTGATTGGCGGGACATCTGCCTGGACATTATGCACCGGTGCAAGGATATACCCGCCGCCCGACGCCAGGTCGCGGATGCGGCACTCCACCTCCGATTTAACATCCTCCTGTGAGCCATGAGGCAGCACATGTTGGGTGTCGATCGCTCCCCAAAACGAAAGGCGGTCGCCAAACTCCTGCTTGAGCCGTCGGGTATCCATATCCTTGGCGCTCACCTGTACCGGATTTAAGATTTCGACGCCAGCATCGATCAGGTCGGGCAGCAGCTTATACACCGACCCGCAAGAGTGCAGAAAAATCTTTGCCTCAGTATAACCTTTGATCAGCTTGAAGACTTCCTGGTGATAAGGTTTGATCATGCTCCGGTAAGTGCCCGGCGATATCATGGCATTGTTTTGCGCCCCCAGGTCGTCGCCCATCTTAACCACCTGAATATATGGCCCCACAAGCTCCAGGTAATGTCGAAGTGAAGCCAGGAGGATATCCGTAATGCGACGGAACATGGCGTGGACGAAATCTTGCTCAATCGCCAACCCCTCCAGCATGCGTTGGAAGCCGCATAGGAAGTATGCACGCTCCCACAGGCTATTAAAGGCCGGGCAGCCGATCAGGGCGTAATCGGTCTGCTGGAACAATTGCTGTGCCTGCTCCTGGATACCGGTATAACGGTCGGGATCAAGCGGGTTTGGCCACCACGGATAGGACTCCAGATCGTCGATTGTCGCGTCACTCAGCGGGTTTTCCGCCATCTCGCGATAGATCACACCATTGGCAGAAAATTCCTTCCATTTGACGCCCCAATCGTCATAAAACGCACCCGGTTCATCGCAATGCCGGCCTCCTTTTTGGGATGGGTTCATATAAACCGGGCGCGTATCGATATCCAGTGCGCTCAATATATGTTCATCCACCTGAGCCAGGCGCATGATGTGAGGTACCAGCTTGAAACCCGGCTCCAGACCATAATGAGCCGCCAGACCGGCATATACTTCGGGCACCGGCGAGGTATTACCGCCAGTTCCAAAATCCAGGGGCACAACGTCGGGCTCTGCATGGGCAAGAGCGGTCTGTACTCGTTGTCGGTGGCTCATGGGTTTCATCTGCTGTCTCCTTAGCCTGGTCGACCATCCGCCATTTCATGCACTAAGGGAAACCGGGGCGCGATCCCTGGGTTGACAATCCTCTCCGGCGTCGGCCAGGCGCCGCTGAGCACAGCGACCAGGTTCTCGATCCCCCCTTCGCTGACTTCGCGCATCCCTTCCTCGGATAAAGCCGCAACGTGAGGGGTAAGGATAACATTGTCCATATGAAGCAGGGGGTGATCCTGAGGGGAGTCTACTCCCGTGAACGGATCGATTTGCTCGAAGGTGTCAAGTCCTGCTCCAGCCAGATGCTCTGACAACAATGCTTCGACTAAGGCAGCCTCGGCTACGATTGCGCCACGGGCGGTATTGATCAACACCGCACCTGGTTTCATTATTTGTAGCCTGGTGCGGTCGATCAAGTGATAAGTTTCCGGGTTGAGCGGCACATGTAAAGAGACGAAATCCGATTCGGACAATAACGTGTTCAGATCGACGATTTGAACACCAAGCTTTTCCGCCTCTGGGCTGGCAACCTGTGTGTTGCGCCGTGTGGCAATCACTCGCATACCAAAAGCTTTGGCACGCTGTGCAACCAGCCTGGCGCTATCCCCAAAGCCGACCAATCCGAGTGTGCAACGGGAGAGTCGGTGATTGTGGATCGAAATATGTCGCGAGCGACTCCACGCGCCTTCTTCCATTGCATGCTTCATTTGTGGGAATTTCCTGGCCAGCGCCAGGATGAAGGCCAGCGTATGGTCGGCCAATTCCTCGGAAAAACAGCCCGGTACATTCGTGACCAGAATTCCACGCTGGCTGGCCTCTTTGACTGCAATCTTATCTGTGCCAATTCCCAACCGGGAAATGACCCGGCAGCGCGCCAAACTCTCGATCACGATCGCCGGCAGGGCGGTAGAAACAACCAGGATTGCATCACACTCGGCGACGTATGGGATGATTTCTTCGGGCGTGTTGGCTTCAACGAGTAAAGGGTAGAACCCATGCTTCCGGTACAGTCCGGCTTCGTATTCGTCCACCGGCGAGATCATTGAATTCAGGCGGACCACTTTAAATTGGCCAAAATCAATCAGGATTCGCATAACCGTTACCGGGTTGTCTTTATCCAGATGCCTTGCCTAAAGGGACGATTGACAAGTGGTTGTTCTTATGATAACATAAAAATAGTAAACTGTTAACAGTAGACAGATTAAAAAACCCATAAAGGATCATTCCATGACCGAAACGCTTGCCAAACCGGAATCGTCCAGCAAGTCTACACCGGCATCCGGAGTCAAAACATTCTTCCGTCGACTGCTAGGAATCCCAGAAGTGGGGGTGCTCATCCCGCTCCTGGGATTTGTTTTGATCTTCTACCTGGTTAACCCTGTGTTCCTGTCGCCCGCCAGCGTGACCACCATGCTGCGGTCGATGTCGTTTATTGGGGTGATCGCACTGGGGCAAACTCTGCTCTTGATTTCTGGCGCTTTCGACCTGTCGGTGGGCTCGACGGCTGGCCTGGGGGCGATCGTCTGCAGTTACGTGATGGTCAAGATGAATCTGCCCATCCCGATTGCTGTCCTGGCTGGGCTTGGCACCGGCGCGTTGGTTGGTCTGGTGAACAGCTTCAGCGTCTTAAAATTGGGCGTTCCAGCGTTCATTGCTACCCTGGGCATGCTGTACATCGCCAAGGGCATCACTTTCTTGATCTCTAAAGGCTACACCATCTATCCCTTGCCGCAGGCAGTCAAAACCTTCGGTACCGCTGAACCGTTCAGCACCTCCTGGAGCTTCGTCTTTTTCATCATCCTGGCGGTGATCGCCCACATCGTGCTCAGCAAAACTTCCTTCGGTCGCAAGTTGTACGTCGTTGGCGGTAACCAGGAAGTCGCACGGTTGGCAGGCATCAGCCCGGCGCGGATCCAGATGACCGGTTTCATCCTGGTCGGCTGCCTGGCGGCTTTGGGCGGGATGCTGCTTATGTCACGCATCGTTACCGGAAACCCGACCATTGGCCTGGGGTGGGAGCTGAATGTCATCGCCGGCGTCGTGATCGGTGGGGTCAGCCTGTTCGGCGGCTCAGGCTCGATCCTCGGCGCTGTGTTGGGCCTACTCATCATGCAAGTCGTCACCAGTGGCCTGGTCATCACTGGTGTCGACCCCTACTGGCAGACCGTCGCTGTCGGCGTGATCATGATCACCGCGGTGGCGATCGACATCCTGCGCCGTAAGTCGAAAATTGCAGCCTCATAGGTATTTTTCCTCCACGATTACTTTACATAGAATGTTCGCAATGACCTTACAAAGGAGGAGGTGAAAGAAAAACTCAACTTTGAGCGGCATCTACCCGAGACATGCAGGTAGATGGCAAGGTTCGATCAGCTTCTCGATGAGGAAAAACTTTTGCTAGAGAACTGGAGGAGTAAGAAATGAATAGAAATAACCAGTGGAAAAATATATTCGCTGTCTTGATGGTCCTGGCGTTAATCCTGGCTGCCTGCGCAAAGCAACCAGCTGCCACGACTGAAGCGCCAGCGGCCCAGCCCGAAGCGCCAGAAGCCAAAACCGAGGCACCAGCAGCCAAAACACCCAAACTGGCGATGATCCAGTTCCTGAAGGGTCACCCGGTACATCGCCTGATGCAGCTGGGCTTCCAGGAAGGCTGCAAAGATTTGGGTTATGAATGC
>MGNS01000036.1:56101-59817 GCA_001795165.1 Chloroflexi bacterium RBG_16_57_11 | reverse complement strand
TGCCGGGATCCCTAGCTCATCATCGGCAGGCATACTTTTAACGATGGCCTTTTTATGGTGGAACCGGGCTTGCGAGTACTCGGCGGATCGCGCCGGTTTGCTGGCCTGTGGCAAGCCAGAGAAAGCCGTCTCGGCGCTGGTCAAGCTGGCTGCCGGACCCCAGGCAGAGGCGCAAATGGAGCTGGCGCAGGCTTACCGGCGGATCGATGCTGAGGATGACACCTTGTTAGGTAGCCTTAACGAGGCTTTGGCCACTCACCCGATGCTGATCCGTCGCATACGGCAAATCCGCAAGTATGCCGGCTCAGCAGAGTATGCCCGGCTGCTCAGACGCATGACCCAGGCAGGGTAAGCTCGGCTCAAACAGCACTCGCCGTTCGGTAAAGCGGTAACCAGGCCAATGAAGAGCAAATTAGGTCATAAGTCGTATTGCCAAGCCTAAAAAATAGATTAGAATCCGGCCTGGAATACCTTTCAAAATCTGACAATACTCAAGACAGAAAAGGAGTGCAACCATGTACGTTCGAACTGATATGAAGTCTGGCGCGGCTTGCTACACTGTGCAATCCGGCGACAGCTTGAGCACCATCTCGCAGAAGTTCTACGGAACCCAGTCCGCCGCCGGCGTCCAGAAGATCTACTACTCCAACATGGAGACCATCGGCGCCAATCCGAACCTTATTTACCCCGGCCAGAAGCTGTACATCCCCAGTTAATCCTGACCCGCGACGAACAGACCTAAGAACAGGAGTATAAGTCCTATGGAACACAAAAAGGTTGTACCGCAGTTACAGGTGCGGTCGGACGTCCGCAGCGGTGAAGGCGGTGGTTATGTCAACGGCGTATGGTACCCGGATATGAGCGGCGTCTGTAGCACTACGACCACCCCTCCCACCACTCCTCCACCCCCACCCCTCCCCCGCCGACCTCCAGTGGCGGTTATGTCAACGGCGTATGGTACGCGGATATGAGCGGGACGTGTGGCTAGCCTGTGAATCTTACGATCCAGACCGCAGCGGCTGGTGCGGTTAGAAACCGCCAGATAGAGGTGCGACATGAAGGTTGAGACCAATATAAAATCCGGAGCTATTCTCGAAAGCGCTGCCTCAGCAGCACAGCAGATGGCTGGCAGTGCCGGGAGTTATCTTTCCCAGGCCAGCCAGCAGGCTAAAAGCCTGACCAGCAGCGTGGTGAATAAGACCACCGCAGTTTGGAATGCCCTGATCAGTTGAGTACTTGGGTATTAATTGAAGACATTAAGAAGGCGCCTCCCTGGACCGGGAAGCGCCTTCTTATATTGGATGGCCATCAGTATTGGATGGCCATCAGCCGTCAAGCCAGAGCGCGATTGAAGAACTCGCCCAGCCGGGCATACAGGGTGGCCTGATTCGCTGGCTTGATAATGCCATGTCCTTCGTCATCGAAGACCAGCAGCTCATAGGGGATTTCATGTTGGTGCAACCGCTGGCGCACCTGGCGCACATTCTCCGGGGTGACGTTGGGATCCTGCGCACCCTGGATGATCATCAGTTGGCCGTGAATATCTCGGACATAATGGATCGGTGAGCGCTCGTAATAACGCTGGGGGATCTGCTCGGGCGTTCCGCCGATCATTTCTTCGCTATAAGGCCGTAAATCCGGGCGGGTGGTCTGGTAATCCACCACCAGGTCGGTCATCCCACAGATGGGAGCCGCCGCGCCGATGACTTCAGGCGGGTAGTGGGTGATCAGAAACCACGAGCTATAGCCGCCGTATGAAGTGCCCGTCACTCCCACTTTACCCGGCTCAGCCAGCCCAGCCTGGATCAAAGCCTTAGCCCCTTCAGCGATATCGGCCTGCTCGCGCCCGCCCCAGCCATCCACCTTGATCGCTTCGCGAAACTCCAGGCCGAAACCGGTGCTACCGCGATAGTTGACATCCAGCAGGTTGTATCCCTGGGCCACCAGGTATTGGATCTGAACGTCGAATTTATCTTCAGAATGATAAGTTGGCCCGCCATGGATGTCGATCACCGCCCGGCGCGAGTTGGGTTGCGCCCGGTACAACCAGCCCTGGATGCGCATGCCATCCACCGAGGTCCAATCGAAGGTCTCGGCGCGGGTGAGCTGGTCTGGGCGCAGCGCAGTGTGCTCCCAGGCGCGGGGCAGCGACGTGAGCACGGGCGGCGGGTCATCGTCCAGGCGAAAGCGCACGATGTCGGCCGGGTTGGTGGCAGAGTAGTGCAGCGCGACCCAGGCGCCGTCGGCCAGGCGGCCAATTGGTATCAGGTTGCCATCCTGGTCTGGAAAAGGCGTCTCGACCGGCGTCTGGTTACCCCACAGCTCCCACCGGCCGCCGGGGGACGCAAGGAAAGATGTTCGGTGCCTGGCCTGTCGGATTTCATCGACGATCAGTGCCCCGTCTGGAGAAACCGAGGCGCTCTCGATCGAGCGCTGCGGATCATCGATCAGCCAGCGCATCTGACCGGTGGGGCAGTGGTAAAGCCCCAGGCTTTTATATCCCTGGCCCTGCTCCATCGTCCGCTCAGTGGCCTCGGAGACCACCAGAAGGTTCTGGCTATCCGGCAGCCAGTCGGCAAAAACCTTGACCTGGTCGCCAAAATTCAAAATTTCCCGGTCTTCCCCACTGTTTAGATCCAACAGGTGGTACTGGTAGCCGGATGGATGGCGGTCTTTGCAGCCGTAGATCAATTGTGTGCCAGCACGATTTAATTCGGTCAGGACATATGCCGGTCGAAGCGGGCGCGCCAGCGGTGCGCGCTGGCTGGTGCGCAAATCGTGCCGGAAAACCCAGGTCGGCTCGAGCAATTGGTGACGCTCGAAATCATAATTGGCGCCATAATACAAGGCTGCGCCGTCCGGGGACAGGTGCCCGCCGCGGATGAAATAGGGCGGCCGGTCTTCGGTGAGCGGGATCATCGGACCGGGCCGTAAACCTTCCTCTGTGTCAAAATTTAGGCCGATGCGGAACAGACGGGAGTGCTCGTCACCATCATGATCTTCCGCCACAATCACGGCGCGCGAATCAGCAGTCCAGCTCACCAGCTCCGTAGATTCCGGCGTATGGGTCAGCGCCACGGGTAAGGACGATCCATCGGTAGGAGCAATGAATACATCCACGTTTTCGTGGACGCGGTACCACGTGAAAGCCACCCATTTTCCATCTGGCGAGAGCTTGGCGTACAGGACGGTGGGGAGCGAGAGCAATTGTCCCAGGAAGGTTGGAGCGTTCATGATTGCCTCTATCTGACGATGAAATCGAATATTTGGGCCGCAAAATTATCCATGGCGCGCAGATCTCCATTGGTCGCCACCCCGAGCCCAGTACCTCGCAAGGAGACGTTCGTTGTGACCGGCCGATCCTGCGACGCCGAATAAATCTGGCCTTCGGAGTAATCCAATCGTTGGATCCAGGATGAAAGCCGGCTGACTTCGTCGGTGGTCAGGGCAATCCGCCCCAATGACTGGCTTGCCTGTCTGCAATCGAAGGCTTGAGCGATGGCGGTGTTGGCGGTGGTATAAAAAATTCGCAGCTCGTCGCAAGAATTTCGGCTGGAATACCCATGACGGGACCAGATCAACGCGGGATCCGTTCGTTGATAGGATTGTTGTACGCGCGGCTGGAGCCAGATGGCGTTGGCCTCGCTCACCAGCCCATTGTTATACACGGTCAGCACCAGGTAGATCGAACGACCCGACAGATTCGAAAGATCGGC
>MGNS01000036.1:55402-56081 GCA_001795165.1 Chloroflexi bacterium RBG_16_57_11 | reverse complement strand
CATAGACTTCCCGCCAGCGGCCCAACTGCCCGGAAACGCCATTGACGATCTGGTAATCCAGCTCAAAAGTCACGTCACAGTCCAGGCTATCCTGCAAACAGCCGATCTCCGCCAGGAAATGATCGCCCGATTGAACCGTATACGCGGGCATGGTGCCTGTGATCCAGCCATTCCGTTGCTGGTTGGGCCGAACCCACAGCCCAAATTCGTTGGTCCTGCGTGCTTCCATAGACGGAGAATCGTACAACAATACCGACCCGCTGGTATCCTGAGGCGAGCCAGGACAGGTGAGCAAGCCGGCACCGCTCCGCCAGCTTCCAGAGCAGTAATAGGCTGTCAGGTCATAGATAAAATTTGTGTCAACGGCTGGCTGGAAGGTTTGGATGCGCACAATCAGAGGATTGGATCCGGTCGAACCAACCCCAAAAAACTGGCCAGCCGCATTGCGAAGCATCCAGCCGCCTTGATAAACGCCCGGCAAGGCTGGTGCGGTCAAATTCACTGAGAGGTCGATGGTCTGCCCGGGTGAGACGTTGCCGGACAAGAAGGTGGTGGTAACCACCGGGACCAAAGTGCCGCCGGTGAAATCCAGCGAATAGGACGGCGTCCAGATGCAGGTGCCGGCATTGCGCACGCGCCAGATCTTGGTGAAGACCGAGCCAGCAGGCAGCAAGGTTTC
>MGNS01000036.1:36181-55323 GCA_001795165.1 Chloroflexi bacterium RBG_16_57_11 | reverse complement strand
TGGTGGTAGGGTGGGCGCGGCGGGCGGCACAACAACAATCGGGACAACCACTACTGCGGTACCGGTCAACGCTGTCTGCGTCGCCGTCGCTTGCTTTGGCGGCACAGCCACCTGTGTGGCCTGGTCGACCTGGGAAGTGAGGATCGCCGCGGCGGTCTGCCCTGCTTCCAAGGTCAGTCGCGCCCGCATGGTCACGGCTGCCGCGGTGTATATTGCCTGGGGGTCTTGCGTCGGTGGGGAAGTTGAACGAGGAGGCAGGCATGCGGTCAGGAGGAGCGATATGAGCAGCACCGCAGCCATTACAACCATCGACCGGCAATCTTTCCTGGTCATCGCTTATCTGGAACGGATTATACCATCGGCGCCGGTTGTGATGCACAACCTGGTTGAGATACACAACCCGGTTGCCATATACCGGTTATGATACAACCTTAGAGTAAGCTGAGTCCAGACCTGTGATTTCTGGCAATCGACTGAAATTCAGAGTACAATGTGACGATATTAGCGGTATACGAGCCGAAATAAAAAACAGAAACGAGGTATTTTATGCCTTTTACACCCACACGCGACCGCGTGAAAAATGTCCAGATCGATACCACACCTAAGCGACGCCCGGAATGGATCAAGGTGCGCGCCCCTTCTGGTGAAACCTACCAATGGCTGCAAGAGCTGATGCGCAGCAAGTCGCTGCACACAGTTTGTGAGGAAGCCATGTGCCCAAACATGGGCGAATGCTGGGGGCATGGCACAGCAACTTTTCTGATGATGGGCGATGTGTGCACCCGCACGTGCGGCTTTTGCGATATCAAGCGCGGCCAGCCGTCACCGCTGGACTGGCTGGAGCCGGAGCGCGTGGCCCAGGCCGTCAAAGACATGAAGCTCAAGCACGCAGTGATTACCAGCGTCAACCGGGACGACCGCAAAGACGGTGGAGCGCCGATTTTCGCCATGGTGATTCGCCGCATCCGCGAGCTGCATCCCGGCTGCTCCATCGAAGTGCTGGTGCCTGACTTCAAAGGCAGCCTGGAGGCATTAAAAATCGTGCTGGATGCTCGCCCGGAGATCCTTAACCACAATGTCGAGACTGTGCCACGCCTGTTCAAGATCGTTCAACCGCAAGATCGCTACGAATGGGCCCAGGCCACATTGAGCAACGCCAAGGTGCTCGATCCTGAGGTTTTGACCAAGTCCGGCATTATGGTCGGCCTGGGGGAGACGATCGACGAAGTAGAGGCCGTGATGCGCAACCAGCGTGAGTGGGGTGTGGATATCCTGACATTGGGGCAGTATTTACAGCCCAGCAAGCAGCACCTGCCGATCGAGCGCTATTACACGCTGGAAGAATTCAGTGAACTAAAGGATTATGGCCTTTCAATCGGGTTCAAGTGGGTCGAGAGCGGTCCATTGGTGCGCTCGTCTTACCATGCGGCGGAGCAGGTGCGCTCCCTGAGTGTAGTGCACCGCAAGCTTTATGGTGATATCGCAGCATGAGATCCGTTTTTCCAGGCAACTTTTTCAGTAAGCTGTACAAAGCCGGGATCTTGCTGGTCTTGCTGGCTGTCTTGCTGAGCTCATGCCAGCTTAACGCCCCGGGTGAGGATCAAACCACCACGCCCGCGCCAGAAGTGCTGTTCACCGCTGCAGCGCAAACGGCCGAAGCGATGCGACTTCAGCGGTTTGGCAAGACGCAGTCACCGGAAGCGCAATCTTTAATTGAGACGGCCGCGGGACCTGAGCCCACTGTTACTACCACACCGACGCTCGGAACGCCGCAGCCCACTCCAACCACCGCGCTGAGCAATCCGACGGCCCCAGCGGACAGTGGAAACCGAGCCGAGTTTGTGGCGGATGTCAACATCCCGGATGGCACTGCCTTTGCCCCCGGACAATCCTTTACCAAGACCTGGCGCATTTCCAACACCGGCCAGACGACCTGGACCACCGGCTACGCGCTGATCTTCATCGACGGCGATCTGCTTGGCGCCGAGGCGGTTGTGCTGCTCCCCGAGGAAGTAGCACCGGGTAAGAACGTGGATGTATCCGTGGATATGGTCGCTCCCGATCAAGCCGGCACTTACCTCAGTTATTGGAAGATGAAGACCCCGGATGGCAAGATATTTGGATTTGGCTCCACCGGCCAGGAAGCCATCTGGGTGAAAATCACCGCCCAGGCAGGGGCAGCCGCCATGGGAACAGCAGCATCAACGCCGCTGGCCAGCTCTAACTCTGTGGTGCAGGTTTCGCTCAGTGTAGATAATCCGACCGTCAGCGACGCATGCCCGCACACTTTCGTCTTCACTGCGCAGCTTATCCTGAGTAAAGCAGCGACGGTTGCTTTTTCGCTGGAGGCCGGTAATACCACCGGAAGCTCGATCCGCGTACCCTTGCCGGCGCGGAAAAACCTGGAAGCCGGCTCGCATTTTGTGGTTTATGAAGTGATCCTCTCAGAAAGCGCGACTGGCTGGGCGCGGGTTCGCCTCACCGAGCCTGTCGAGGCTGTCTCAAACCAGGTAAATATCTCTTTGACGTGTGGCTGAGGCACTGCGGTTAGCAATTGAGGAAGAAGCCCGGCGGCTGGGTTTTCATTGGGTAGGGATTACGACACCGGAAGCACCCCCGCATTGGACAACTTACGAGGCATGGCTGAGGGAGGGTCGCCAGGGCGAGATGGCCTACCTGGCCAGTGACCGCGCCCGGCAGCGGCGCCTCGATCCCAGGCAAATTCTCCCCGAGTGCCGCTCGATCCTGGTCCTGGGCGCCCCTTATGACGCTCCACAAAAACCGGAACGTTTCGAGCCTGGTTCGTCACCCCATGCCTTGCACGGTAAGTTGGCTGCATATGCCTGGGGTGAGGATTACCATGAGATACTGGGCGATCGCCTGCGCATTCTGTCCAATTATATCGAGACGAAAACCGGCGCATCCGTTCTGAGCCGCTGGTACACCGATACGGGTCCGGTGCTCGAGCGTGACCTGGCCCAGAGGGCCGGTTTGGGCTGGATTGGCAAGAACACCTGCTTGATTCACCCAACCCAAGGATCGTATTTCCTCCTGGCCGAGATCCTGCTCAGTATCGAGCTTGAACCCGACCAACCCTTCCCGCATGACCGTTGCGGGTCCTGTACCCGCTGCCTGGAAGCCTGCCCGACAGCCTGCATCCTGCCGGACCGCACCCTCGACGCCCGGCGCTGCATCTCGTACCTGACGATCGAGCTAAAGGGCGCCATCCCAGTCGAGCTCCGCCCGCAAATAGGGGATTGGGTATTCGGCTGCGATATCTGCCAGCAGGTGTGCCCGTGGAACCTGCGCTTTGCCGCTGCGCACGGCGACCCAGCCTTTAGCCCGCGGCCGGATGTGCCCCGCCCGGACCTGCTGGCGGAGTTAGGGTTGAGCCCGGAGCAATTCAACCGAAAGTTCAAAGGCAGCCCGGTGAAGCGAGCCAAGCGGCGCGGCTACCTGCGCAACGTCGCAGTTGCGCTGGGAAACCTGGGCGACGAAACGGCGCTCCCGGTCATGATCCAGGCGTTGGGAAGCGAGCCGGAGCCGCTGGTGCGCGGCCACATCGCCTGGGCGTTAGGACGTCTGGGGGGCGAAACAGCCCAACTGGCCCTGCAACAAGCTGCTCAAATCGAAAAAGACGCTTATGTGCTGACCGAAATTTGGTCTGCACTCAACCCCGCCATGCCGGCCTCAACGCCGCCTGGAGATTAATAGCCTCACATTTGCCGATGATATAATCCCGCTTATGCGTTTCCGGCCAATACTTTGGTTAGCCCTGGGATTATCCCTGGCCTGCCTGGCAACCATCGTTCTGTATAACCTGCCTCCCGTGCACCAGCGTCTGGCCTGGCGGTTGGCAGGCTGGCAGGCGCAGGTGCGCCGCCTCTTGAACCCACCCGAACAGCGGGTGTTCGTTCCACAAGGCCAGGCGGATCCGGGTGTGCTGGCGACCGTCGTTGAAGCCACCTGGCAGGCGTTACAAGTGACGATCGCACCAACGCCTGGCCCCACCGGTGAGCAGACCGCCAGCCTCACCCTGGCGCCTTCGACCACGCCTCAGCCAACCCCAACTGCCACACCACTGCCGACGCCCATCCCGGACAAAGTCATCCTCAGTGGGATCGTGCACGAATACCAGCAATTCAACAACTGTGGCCCGGCCAACCTGGCGATGGCGCTTTCCTACTGGGGCTGGCAGGGCGACCAGCGTGATACCCGCGCCTACCTGCGCCCCAATCTCGAGGTGGACGATAAAAATGTCATGCCCTCCGAGATGGTGGCTTTTGTCCAACAATCTGCCGGGATGGGCGCCCTGGCGCGCGTGGGGGGCGACATCGATCTGCTCAAGCAGCTGATCGCCGCTGGCTTCCCCGTGGTGATCGAGGCCGGGCACCACCCGCCGAAAGATTGGTGGATGGGCCACTACCTGGTGGTCAGTGGCTATGACGACGGGCAAGGCCTGTTCTGGGTGCAGGATTCGTTGTTGAACCCCGACGTGCCCACCCCGTACGCAGAGCTGTCGGAGCGCTGGTGGCGGGATTTCAACTTCGTCTATCTGGTGATCTATCCACCGGAGCGCGAAGCCGAAGTGATGGCGATCCTTGGGCCGCACGGCGATGAGGCCTATAGCTTCCAGAGGGCAGCGCAACACGCCCAGGAAGAGATCCCGGCGTTGCAGGGACGCGACCAGTTTTTCGCCTGGTTTAACCTGGGCTCCAGCCGGGTCGGGCTGGGGGATTACGCTGGGGCGGCGGAGGCTTATGACCAGGCCTTTGCAATCTACCAAAATCTATCGGAAGAGCAACGCCCCTACCGGCTGATGTGGTACCAGACCGGGCCATATGAGGCGTACTACGCGGTTGGTCGCTACCAGGATGTGATCAACCTGGCGAACACGACCTTCTATTGGGTGGGCCAGCCTGTGCTGGAGGAGAGCTATTACTGGCGCGGCATGGCATACGCCGCGTTGGGCGAAACGAGCCTGGCAGTAGCAGATTTTGAGAAGGCGGCCGCGCTTAACACCCATTATGAGCCGCCGCGTGCCGAGTTGAACAAGCTAGGGGTTGTAACCCCATAGAGTTTAATGGTGTTAAAATGCGAAAGTATATCCCTCTGATCGCGATTTTGATCCCGGCGCTGTGCCTGTGCGCCGTAGTGGTGTTTTCCCTACCTCCCGTCCACGACCGTCTGGCTTGGCGGATCGACGAAGCGGTGTTGCGCTTGCGCTACACCTTGAACCCGCCCGCCCGCCAGGTCTTTTTGCCCCAAGAAGGCCAAATCACGCCCTCCGCCCAAGCCATAGCGCTGTCAATAGCCACTCACACTCCCCAGGCGCCAACCTCCACCGCCACGGCCTCAGGCCCGACGAGCACTCCTGAGCCCAGCCCAACGCCGACCTCAACCCAACCGCCCCTACCCCCGCGCGTCGATCTAAAGGGAGTAGTCTACGAGGACCAGCACGGCCGGTGGAACTACTGCGCACCAGCGAACCTGGCCATGGCGCTGTCTTTCTGGGGCTGGCAGGGTAATCGCGACGTGGTCGGCCCGGTGCTAAAACCAGACGAAAAAGACAAGAACGTCATGCCTTACGAGATGGTGGATTACATCGAAACCCAGACCGACCTGAAAGTGTTCGAGCGTGTGGGCGGCGATATCGATTTGGTCAAGCGCTTCCTGGCTGCCGGCTACCCGGTGCTGGTGGAAAAGGGCACCTACCTGCGCGACCTGACCGGCGTGGTGAGCTGGATGGGCCACTACCAGGTGATCACCGGTTATGACGAAGCAAATAAGCAGTTCACCGCCCAAGACTCCTTTATTGAGCCGGATCACCTTGTCACTTACGATGAAATGATCGATGGCTGGAGAGCGTTCAACTACACTTACCTGGTCCTCTTTCCAGCCGAGAAAGGGGCGGAGGTGACGACCTTGCTGGGCTCAGACGCCGATGAAACCGCCAACTATCAGAACGCAGCCCTCATAGCCTCGAACGAAATCTACGGGTTGGCAGGGATCGACCAGTATTTCGCCTGGTTTAACCGTGGCACCAACCTGGTCAAGCTGCAGGATTTCGCCGGCGCCTCCGCTGCCTTTGATGAGGCCTTCAAGGTGTATCCTGCCATTCCGGAAAGCGAGCGACCCTGGCGCATGTTGTGGTACCAGACCGGACCCTATTTTGCCTATTATTATGCCCAGCGATATTACGATTTACTGTACCTGTCAGATGGCACGCTGAACGCCATGCAGGGGGATAAAAACCTGGAGGAGAGCTATTACTGGCGCGGCATGGCGCGCGCCGCGCTGGGTGAAACCGCCAGCGCAATCGAGGATTTTCAGCTCAGCTTGAAATACCATCCGGGCTTCCCGCCGGCATTGCAACAGCTCCAGGTGCTGGGTGAGCAGCCTTAATGACGTGTTTTGCGATTGGGGAAATCCATGCGACGAATGATGACTTACCTGGCTGTGGCAATCTTTGTCATGGCATTGACCGCTGCGGCGCTGATCCTTCTCAGCTCGGATAGCCTGAACTGGCGATTGGACACGCTTAAGGCGCAGGTCAAGTATGCGATCAATCCGCCGGAACAGGTTGTTTTTGTGCCGGCTGGGACAGTTTTAGCCACCGCCACGCCAAACTTCACCCGCACGCCTACGCCCACCATTTCACTCATCACACCGGTGGCGACGGATACGCCAACTGTCCCAACTGCGACGCCCAGCCCGACCCTTTCTCCGACGCCGCTGCCTCCCGGCGCAATGCTGACCGGCATCCTGCACCAGTACCAGATGTGGAACAACTGCGGACCGGCCAACCTGGCGATGGCGCTGTCATTCTGGGGGTGGAAAGGCGACCAGCGTGACACCGCGGCCTTCCTCAAGCCCAACCCGCGTGACAAAAATGTCATGCCCTATGAGATGGAAGCTTACGTCGACCAGGAGACCGATTTAGAAGCGGTGGTGCGGGTGGGCGGGGATCTGCAAACGCTCAAGGCTCTGGTGGCTGCCGGCCTGCCCGCCATCGTGGAGAAGGGTTTCGAAGGAGTGGGCTTCGATGGCTGGATGGGTCACTACCAGGTGGTGAGCGGCTATGACGACGCCAGGGGGGTGTTCGCAGTGCAGGATTCCTATAAAGGGCCGGACCTTGAAATCTCATACGTAGACATGCTCGAGGACTGGCAGGCCTTCAACTACACGTATCTGGTGATCTATCCTCCCGACCGCCGCCAACAGGTGCTGGATATCCTGGGTCTACGGGCTTACGACAATTTCAATTACCATACCGCAGAGCAGAAGGCGGTCCAGGAGGCCGCCAGCCTGAGCGGGCGCGATCTGTTTTTTGCCCTGTTCAACCAGGGCGAAAACCGCGTGGTTTTACAAGATTATGCCGGGGCGGCCTCAGCGTTCGACGCTGCCTTTGCCAACTACGAGCAGATACTTGAGGAGCAACGCCCCTGGCGGATTATGTGGTACCAAACCGGCCCCTATTTTGCCTATTTCTTCACCGGACGATATGTAGATGTGATCAACCTGGCCACGCAAACGCTGGAGGCTTCCAGCGAGCCGATCCTGGAAGAAAGCTTCTACTGGCGCGCGCGCGCCCTGAACGCCTTGGGCGATAGCGAGGCGGCGATCAAGGATCTACAGCAATGCCTGGTCGTGCATGAGGGGTTTGCACCTTGTGAAGAGGAGCTGCGCAAGCTCGGCATCGAGCCTAATCCATGACAAGTTTCTGATCCAACCCTTCCTGAGCGAGCGGGGTTCTTTGGGGTTTATTAAAAAGGTATAATTGCCGCCATGCCGAGAATATTGCATTTCGCCGATGCCCACATCGATATGGCGAACTATGGTCGCCATGACCCCGAAAGCGGGCTGCCCATGCGGGTGATGGACTTTCTTAAATCGCTGGACACGATTGTGGATGCCGCCATCGCCGAGCAGGTCGATCTGGTGCTGTTCGCCGGGGATGCCTATAAAGACAGGTCCCCAGCACCCACCTTCCAACGCGAGTGGGGGCGCCGGATCATGCGGCTGTCGCGCGCCGGCATACCCACCCTGTTGTTGGTCGGAAACCACGATCTCTCGCCTGCACTCGGCCGCGCCCACGCTTTGGATAACTTCGCCACGCTCGAAGTGCCCCATGTGCGCGTCGTGGATCGGCCAGCTTTTCTTGGCCCGGAGGAGCTGGGTGGTTTACCGTTGCAGGTGATCGCCCTGCCCTGGGTGTTCTATTCCGGATTGATCGCCGCTCTTGGGCCGCAATCCATCGAGCGATCGCAAGCTTACGACCAACTGATCGACCGGCTGATGGAGCTGGTTAACTTGTGGTTGGAGGAGCGCGTCGATCCCAAGCTGCCAGTCATCCTGGCGGCTCATTGCTCAGTGGAGGGAGCAACCTATGGCGGCGAGCGCGCGGTGATGCTGGGCAGCGACCTGATCTTACCCAGAAAATTTGTCAAAGATCCGCGCCTGGATTACGTGGCATTGGGCCACATCCACAAGCCGCAGGATTTAAACAAAGGTCACCACCCGCCCGTCGTCTACCCCGGCTCGATCGAGCGGGTGGACTTTGGGGAGGTTGCAGACGAGAAGTATTTTGTGATCGCCAGTGTTGAGCGTGGCAAAACCCGAGTGGACTGGCGCAAGCTCAAGGACACCCGGCCATTCGTGGATCGTTTTGTGCGACTGGAGACTGAGGCGGCGGTTACCGATCAACTGCGCAACGCGCTTTCCTCTTCAGATGAGCTGTCGGGCGCAATCGTGCGCCTGGTGATCGAATATCCACGCGACTGGGAGACGCTGATCGATGAAGCAGCGCTGCGCGAATACACCGCGGAGTGCTTCGAATTCCATCTGGTGCGACGACCCCAATCCGAAACTCGCATCCGCCTGCCTGGAGATCATGCGATTGGCAGCCTGACCCCGCTTGAGCTGCTGGATCTTTACTGGCACGCCAGCCATATTGACTCGGTCGAAGTCAAAACCTTAAACGAAATCGCTGCCCAGGTGATCCGGGAAGCGCACGCGGGGATGTAAGACGGTATTTGAGGGTCGTGTTTTCCATATCTGTGTATAATGGTTATCATGGACACGAAAACTCAACTCGAAAATGCCTTGAAGGATGCCATACGCGCTGGCGATGATCTCCGAAAGCGCACCATTCGTATGGCGCTCTCCTCGATTCGGCTGGCAGAAGTTGATAAAGGCACTCCCCTTGAGGAGGCCAACGTGCTCGGCATTCTGCAGAAGGAAATCAAGTCGCGCCAGGAGGCGATCGAGGACGCCCGGCGTGCGAACCGCCCCGATTTGGTGGAATCCAGCCAGGCTGAGATTGCCGTCCTGCAGGAGTTCTTGCCCAGGCAGTTGACCACCGAAGAGCTGGAGGCGCTGGCAAAGCAAGTCATCGCTGAGCTGGGCGCAACCAATCTACGCGAAATGGGGCAGGTCATGAAAGTGCTGGTACCGCGTCTCGAAGGACGGGCCTCCGGCGATCAAGCCAGTCAGGTGGTGCGCAGGCTACTTCAATGACTCAGGCAAACCCGCCGACTTGGCGTAGGGCCTACCTGGCTGCACTGCTGCTCCTCAGCCTCGCCCTGGGGTTGATGGCTGTGCTCGCGCCGCTGCTCGAAGACTCGCTGGCGCCTCCATTACAAGAGGGCCAGGTGACAACCCGAGACTACCGGGCAGAGCGTTCGGTGAGCTTTGTCAGCCAGATCCGCACCGAGCAGCGCCGCGATGCTGCCGAGCAGGCGGTCTCGCCAATTTTCACATCGCCTGATACGCGAGTAGCACGCCGTCAACTGGAGCAATTGCGCGCCGGTCTGGCGTACATCCAGACGGTGCGGGCGGATTCCTACGCCTCGCTGGATCAAAAGCGCGACGATCTGGCCGCTCTGGAAGATGTGGCGCCCAGCCAGGAGACCGTCGGGACCATTTTGAACATGACCGACGCCCGCTGGCAAGAGGTCCAACAACAAGCGCTGGTGGTCCTGGAGCGGGTGATGAGCACGGGTATTCGCCCTGAAACTTTAGCCGATGCACGCGACCGGGTTCCAGCGCTGGTGAGCCTGTCTTTTCCGGAGGACCAGGCGGCTGTGGTGGCGGATCTTGCGAAATCCTACCTTGCTCCAAACAGTGCCTATAGCGAAACATTAACCCAGGCCGCCCGGCAGCGGGCGCGTGAATCCATTGAGCCGGCCACGCGGACCTTTGTGCCAGGCCAGACGGTTGTCTCACAGGGCGAGGTGCTGGACACAGAGGACATCGAAGCCCTGCAGGAATTGGGGCTGGCACAACCCGAGAGCAGCAGACAGGATCTGGCGAGCGCGGCCGCACTGACCGTCTTAATGGCTGCCCTGATCACCTTTTACGTACGCCGTAAGCCATCCATAGCCACCTCCGATGTGCGCCGTATTACGGTTGTGGTCGTGTTGTTCCTCGCTTTCTTGCTCAGCGCCCGGCTGATCATTCCAAGCCACGCCATCATCCCCTATGCGTATCCGATCACGGCCTACGGGTTGACCATCGCCTCGTTGTTCGGCGTCGAAATCGCAGTGGTGACTTCGCTGCCCCTGGCCATCTTGACCGCGTACGGCCTCCCAAATTCCCTGGAGCTGACGCTGTATTATATGGTCAGCACGCTGTTTGGCGTGCTGGCGCTTGGGCGCGCCCGGCGGTTGGTCAGCTTCGTGTCCGCCGGCCTGGCGGTTGGCGTGTCAGGCTCGATCATTGTCCTCATTTATCGCTATCCACTGCCAACCACTGATTTGCTTGGACTGGGAACGCTGACCGCCGCGGCATTCTTCAACGGTTTGGCATCCGCCAGCATTACCATCTTGCTCCATTCAGCTCTGGCGCACTTCCTGAGGATGGTCACCCCCATGCAACTGGTCGATTTAACCCGCCCCGACCATCCTTTACTGCACCTGCTGTTACGCGAGGCGCCGGGGACCTACCAGCACAGCCTGCAGGTAGCCAATCTCACCGAGCAGGCTGCCGAGAGAATCGGCGCTGATGCCCTGCTGACACGCGTCGGCTCGCTTTATCACGACATTGGCAAAACGGCCAACCCGGTGTTCTTTATCGAGAACCAGCCGCCAGGTTTTATCAATCCACATGAAGGTTTGACTCCGGAACAGAGCGCCGCTCTCATCATCCGCCATATCACTGATGGAGTAGAGCTGGGGCGCAAATACCGTTTACCGCCGCGCATTTTGGATTTTATTCTGGAGCATCATGGAACCAGCCTGACCCGATACCAGTATTACAACGCCGTCCAGGCTGCTGGCGGCGATGAAAACCTGGTCGATAAGGCAAAGTTTAGCTACCCAGGGCCGAGACCACAGAGCCGCGAGACGGCGATATTAATGTTAGCAGATGGCAGCGAAGCGCGCGTGCGCGCCGAGCGACCGGAAGACGACGAGAAATTGATTGCGGTGATCAAGAGCGCCATTAAGGACCGCATTTCGAGTGGTCAGCTCGATGACACCAAGCTGACATTGAATGACCTGAGCCTGATCGCCGAATCATTTGCTACGACGCTGCGTGGAGTTTACCATCCCAGGCTTACCTATCCACGCATGGAGCAGGCTTCACAGGAAGCGATTACCCTGCCATTGCCGCGCAAATCCGAAGCGCCGGTCGACCAACACACCTGAGCCCGACGGTTCAATCATAATTATGATCTTTGTCCAGGTAGACGAATCACTCGAAGCCGCTGAGGGGCTTGCAGAAAAGTATCAAGCGGTCCTCGAGCGCGCCGCCCAGCAGACCTTGCAGCAAACCGGGGCAGATGCGGATGCGGAAACCACGCTCGTTCTTTCAGACGACGCTCGCCTCCAGGCCCTTAATCGCCAGTTCCTCGGCATCGACGCGCCGACCGATGTGCTGTCATTTGTGGGTGGTGATACCGACCCGGATAGCGACCAGCTCTACCTGGGCGATGTGATTGTATCTTTACCTCGTGCTCAGGCTCAAGCAGCCGCCGGCGGTTATCCAATTCAGGATGAGCTACAGCTCCTGGTCGTCCACGGTGTGCTGCACCTGCTGGGCTACGATCATGCTGACGAGGGCGAGAAAGCGAAAATGTGGGCCATCCAGGCAGAAATCCTGAATAGCCTGGGCTGCCAGGCGCGAGCATGAAGACTTTTTTCGTTAGCCGCTCATTTGCCTTTAGGTATGCCTTCTCGGGCTGGTGGTTCGTCATCCGTACCCAGCGCAACGCCTGGATCCACGCTGTAGCCACCGCGGTGGTGCTGGTGATGAGCTTCTGGCTGCGCCTCTCGTTCCTGGAATGGGCGGTCATCTTGCTGGCAGTGGCGATGGTGTGGCTGGCGGAGTTCTTGAATACCGCCCTGGAGGCGGTGGTCGATTTATCCAGCCCACAGCACCATGAGCTGGCCAAAGTCGGGAAAGATGTGGGGGCGGCCGCGGTGCTGATCACCGCCGCCAGCTCGGCCTTGATCGGATTTCTGGTGCTCGGACCACCCTTGTTGGAGAAAATTCGGTCGATCTTCGATCGTACCAACTTTTAGAGGTGCTTATGTCTCTCATTGACTTTCATTTCGGTACGGTTGGCGCTCCCCTTTCGACACCCAAAAAGCCGGGCGGCAGTGTTGGCGCAATCTCACGGCTGGCCGAGCTGGGATTGGATGCCCTGGAGCTGGGCTGGGTGCAGTCGGTTCGTGTCAGCGAGCAAACCTGTGCGGATATCCGGGCGAATGCGGAGGGGCAGGATGTCAAAATCAGCGTCCACGCACCATACTTCATTAACCTGAACGCGGAAGACGAAGAGTGGCCCAAGTCACGCAAGCGCCTGATGGACGCCGCTCATTATGGCAATCTGGCTGGAGCGACCGACATCGTCTTTCACCCCGGCTCTTATTTCGGTCGACCGCCCGAGCAGGTCCTGCCAAAGGCGATCGAGCGGCTGGCGGGCTGCGTGGAAGAGCTGCGCCTCACGGCGAATCCGGTGACTTTGCGTCCGGAAACGATGGGCAAATCGGCCATGCTGGGGTCATTCGAAGATACGCTGGAAATGTCGCGTTCGATCCCGGGCATCAAGCCATGCCTGGATTTCGCCCACCTGCACGCCCGCCCCGGTGATGGCACGATGAACTCTTACGACGAGTGGGCGCGCCTGCTGGACGCCTATGGGGAAACCCTGGGGTCGGCCGCCTTAGGAGATTTGCACGTGCATCTATCAGGAATAGAATACGGCCCCAAGGGCGAAAAAGAGCACCTGCGTGTGGAGGATGCCGACCTGGACCTGCGGGCGCTGTTCCGCACCTTGCGCGACCATCATTGTCACGGGCGCATCCTGTGTGAAAGCCCGGCGATGGAGGACGATGCGCTGATCCTGAAGCAGATCTGGGACGAAGTGGTCTCGTAGAAGAGGACCGGAGAATAGAAATGGTCAGAGCCCGGTTTGGAGTAAAATAGGAGTAATATTATATTTTTTAGCGACATTGTTTGAACGGAGATGAATCGTGAATTGCGGTCAATGTCAGGGAATTGAAGAACTGTTCAGCCAACGATATGTGGCCAAGGAACTTTCACGCTATCGCGCGAAAGGTCCAGACAGGACCACCCGCATGTTAATCGAAGCCATCAACGAGGAAGACGTCGATGGACTTACTCTGCTTGACATCGGCGGTGGTGTGGGCTCCATCCAACATGAGTTGTTTGAAGCCGGCGTACAGGAGGTCACGAGTGTGGAAGCCTCCACGGCCTATCTCAACGCGGCCAGGGCGGAAGCCCAGGTACGAGGACTCGCAGAACATGTAAGCTACCATCATGGGAACTTTGTTGACCTGGCAGCAGATATTGCGCCAGCCGATATTGTCACGCTTGATCGGGTGATCTGCTGCTATCATGATATGGAGAAACTGGTCGTCTTGTCGGCAGCACGGGCGCGTAAACTGTATGGCCTGGTCTACCCGCGCGATACCTGGTGGATGAAGATTGGGCTGGCCTTTGAGAATTTATCCTTCCGGTTACGACGCAGCCCCTTTCGCACCTATTCGCATGCAACGAAGTCAGTCGAAACCATATTAAGCAGTAATGGTCTAAAGCGACGTTCCTATCGCCAGACCTTGGCATGGCAGGTGGTAGTTTACAGCCGATGACTGAGGCCAATCGCCATCCGGCTCTGCTACTCGACTGGCTTACGCCCATTTACGATCTTTTTGCCGGGTTTTTCATGCCGGAAAAGCAGTTCAAGCGCGATTTAATCGCCCACGCCCGGATCGCTCCTGGTCACCGTGTGCTCGACTTGGGTGCTGGCACCGGCACGCTGGCGATCATGGTCAAGCAGATTCAGCGTTATGCCACCCTGTTCGGCACCATTTCAATTCTGTCGGGCCAAAAACTATGCGCTCCACCCCAGAGCCAACTGTAACGATACGATTGCTAGGTTGTTTCGAAGTGGGGCAAGGAGATCGGCTGATCCGCGCACAGGATTGGCCCCGAAAAAAAGCCGCGGCATTGCTAAAACGGCTGGCCCTGGAACGTCGCTTATTGAAAGATCAGGCGATCGATTTTCTCTGGCCACAGGCCAGCCTCAATTCCGGCTCGAACAATCTGTATAACACACTCCACACTTTACGCCGGACCCTCGACAAGCTACTCGGGCAGGACGCAGCCGAGGCAATATTCAGCTTTGAAGATGGGGTCCTGAGCCTGGCGCCGTCTGTCAAAGTCGATGTCCAGGAATTCGAGCGACTCTGCACTGCACCAGACCAGCACATTGCCGGTCTTGAACAGGCGCTTGCCCTCTACCAGGGCGACCTGCTGCCCGACGACCGTTACGAAGAGTGGACGCAGCTCCCACGCCAGGCGCTTTACCGTTACCATCGAGGTGCACGCCTGGCGCTGTCAGCCTATCGCCGTGAGGCACGTGATTACGCCGCGGCCATCCAGCTGCTCACCCCGCTGCTGGCGCACGATCTGGCCGATGAGGCAGTGCATCGCGAGTTGATGCGCCTCTACACCCTGGCTGGTCAGCGCCACGAGGCGCTGCGCCAATATCAGACCTGTGCAGACTTCCTCGCCACCGAAATCGATGTGTCGCCTGCACCGGAAACCACGGCCCTGTATGCACAGATTCTCAACGGTGAGCTCTCCCCACCTCCTACATCGGTCCATGCTCCCTGGTCGCCACCCACCCCGATCCTCCTGGAGGTGGGGCGCGGTGCGCCGCTGGCCGGGCGCACTGCAGAACTCAATAAGTTGCAAGCCTGGCTACATGTCAAGCGGGAAGGTCAGGGCCGGACGATCCTGATTGCCGGCGAATCGGGTGTGGGTAAGACGCGCCTGGCATACGAAGCGCTGCGTGACGCCGCTCCCTCCGGGATGATCATGCTAATCGGCGCTGCCTATGAGCAGGAGGGACAGCTGGCCTACCAACCCTTCATCGAGGCTTTCGACCGCTATCTGGTTGAACACCGGCGCGCGCCAGACGAGAATCCGATCAGCGGCTTCAAACCACGTGGGTACGGCGATCCCCAGCAGGAACAGTGGGCGCTTTTCAATGCTACGGCGGCTTTCTTAACCGGTCTGGCGTCAACGCTGCCGGTTGCCTTTCTGTTCGACGATATGCACGCGGCCGACGAAGCCAGCCTGCACCTCTTCCATTACCTGGCCCGGCAGACACGCGGGATCCCGCTAGTGATTCTGGCGACCTTTCGTAACGACATCGGCGATACGACAGGGACATCTTTCGGCACACTCCTCAACGCGCTCTACCGTGAGCACCTGACCGAGAACCTGACCCTGGCACCACTGGAGAAGGATGCGGCGTCCAGCATCGTAGCCCACACCATCGGTGGCAAGGTGGCTCTAGAACTGGAAAAGGCGATTTTCGAGATCACCGAGGGCAATCCCTTTTTCGTTGAGGAGATGACCCGCGCACTGCTCAAATCGGACAAGGTTGAGGCTTACGAGGGGCAATGGCGGCTGCGGCCGGGATCCGAATTGAGCATTCCGGCGGATCTCGCCGGATTACTGCGCGAGCGGACGCGACGCCTTGGTCCAGCTGTTGAAGAAGTCCTCACTGCCGCTGCAGTGGTCGGGCGTGAGTTCCGCTTTGATGTGTTGAGGGCCGTTTTAGGGTCGCAAGGTCTTGCCCCCCTGCTGGATGCGCTGGATGCCCCTTTACTAAGCCATCTTTTAGAGGAGACAGCGATCGGCTACCGCTTCCGGCACTCCCTGATCCGTCGCGTTCTCTACACCGCACTCAGCCGGGCACGGCGAGCCCACCTGCATGGCGAGGCCGCGGCAGCGATCGAGGCGCTATATGTTTGGCAGCCTAATGGACTGGATCATTACATGCAGGATCTGGCCTACCATTATGATCTGAGCGACCGCCGCGACCGGGCCCTCGAATATCTTCTCCGGGCTGGGGAGAAAGCGGCTGGGGTATATGCTTTTGAAGTAGCGGTTGGCTATTTTACCCGAGCCCTCGACCTGATGAACGCGCTGAACCTGGCCGATCTCGCACGCCGGTGGATGATATTGGAGTCCCTCGGTTGGTGGCGGATCATCCTGGCTGATACCCCTCAAGGGGTGGCTCACTTCGAACAAGCGTTGGCACTCTCACCCAACCAGGGGTGGCAGTCAGCACGTGCCGACCGGGCGCGCCTGCACCGCGGCGCGGCGGTGGCGCTGATTACTGTCGGAGATACCGCGGCAGCAGAGGCCCACCTACGCCTCGCGCTGGCCGAAGTGGATCAGCGCGAAGACGCGGCTGGCTTTGCCCGGGTGCTTTACAACTTCGCCCAACTCCACTGGCACCGGAATGAGTTCCAGGAGGCCTTCGATGTGGCCCAGCGCAGCCTGGCGATCGCCGAGCAGTCTAACGATCCGGCGGCGATCGCCCGCGCCTTTGAGATGTTGGCATTGGCCTGTCATTCGCTGGGTGAGTGGCAGACCGGCATCGGTTATGAACAGCAACGCGTTGCTCTTTCCGGTCCTGGTCTGGATGTGACCGACGCCTTCGACGTCCATCTTTGACTGTGGGAATATCACCTGTATGGTGATACAGGCTACGAGAACGTAAAACAAGCCGTCAGCACGACCCAAGAGCAAGCTCGGCGGATGGGAGCACCACGCGCGATCGCATTGTGCCAGTGCTTCAACGGGGCACTCGAGTTTCAGGCAGGTCATTGGGCGGAGGCGGAAGCCGCGCTGGGTGAATCCATCCAGCTCTACCGCGAGATCGGCGCTTCCTCTGGCGAAGCGCTGGCCTGCCAACGCTTAGGTGTACTCCAGACGGCGCGTGGCCAATTGGCAGAAGGGCTGGCGACATTGGAAGAGGGCGTGTTGGCGGCTGAGCGCGCTCTCATGCGCGCTCACTGCCTCACCCGTTTATACGCTGCCATGGCTCGCAACCGCCTGGCTGCGGGAGAGGTGGTGGCCGCGGGCAACATATTGGCTTTAGGGCTGGCAATGAGCGAGCGACACGGCCACTGTACCACCTGCGATGCGCTACTATTGCCGGCGGCTGTCAGCGTGCGAATAGCCGAAGGTGACATCGCTGCAGCCGAAACCTTTTGCAGCCATTTGGACGAGGCAGCGGAGCAATATGCCAGCCGCCTGTGGCTGGCGATGGCGCGCCAGGCGCGTGGGGAGTTAGCGGCAGCCCAAGGCCAGTTTGACACCGCGCTAGAATATTACACAGAAGCCCGATCCGGATTCGCCTCGGCTGGGAATGAATATGAAGTCGCCCGCTGCCTGGACGCCATCAGTGAGATCCGGCTCGCACGTGGCATAGAAGACGATATCGCAACCGGGCAGAAAGCGCAGATAGAAGCCCGCCGGATCCTTGAGCGGCTGGGAGCGATCTGACCACTGCATTCCCATTACTCCAACCACAACGTCAAAATCGAACCAGAAATTCAGGCCCAATTAAGGCGGGGATAAGATTTTTGGGAGGTCAAGGGTGTATAGTCGGGATAAGAAGTATCCTGATAATTCTTATCCGCTATATCTAGAAAGGAGACCGAAAGATGACCACCCAAACAACCACCCAAGTCAATGGTGTGAACGTAGACCAGCTCGTGACTACTGTCAACGCCATCCAGCAGAACTCGGATCTGGCCCGCTTCCAGTTCAGAGCCCACAACGAATGGATCGGCGGCGGACATTCGCGCACCTCGATCCAGAGTTTTTACGGCGCTGGCCAGGAGGATGCCTCCCGCAACCGGCCTTTCCTCCTGGAGGGAGATGAGCCCCCGGTGCTGCTCGGCGGCAATGCCGGGGCGAACGCCGTCGAAGCCGTCCTGCACGCCCTGGCTTCCTGCCTGGCGGTCGGCTTTATCTACAACGCCGCCGCGCAAGGAATTCACGTCGAGAGCCTGAACTTCGACCTGGAAGGTGACCTGGACCTGCGCGCCTTCCTGGGCCTTTCGGAAGAAGTGCGCCCGGGATACGAAGGCATTCGCATTACATACCGGGTGAAGAGCGATGCGCCTCGGGAGAAGATCGTGGAGCTGTGCGATTATGTCCAGAAGACTTCCCCGGTCCTGGATATCATCCGCAATCCAGTGCCAGTGACCGTTACGCTAATTGGTTCTTAACCCACCACCCATCAGGATATTTGATCAAGAAAGGAGACCAACCATGCTGCGTAAACTGATTACTTTTAGCATTTTAGGTGCTGTATTCTTGTTCGTCGTTGGTAGCGCCCTAGCTGAGGGACCGCCAAGCACGAACATTGAGCTGGAACCCTCTTACTATAACGGAGAGGTGTATCTCCTGGCGATTCCTTCCGCAAAGAGCTCAAACCCCAACCAGGCAGTCTTCGCCTGTTTCAACTTAGGGCCTGATCTAACAGATCAAACAACCGGCCCTTACGGAACCTTGTACGTCATCCTGGCCCCAGGCGCGACCCAGGTCGCCTGTCCGGATGGTAGTCTGCGTCACGACCATGTGTTGAGCGCTATCCCTGGAACGCCAGGGTACTCGCCCCGCTGGCGGATCATCCTCGCCACTCCTGGCGATGCCTTCGACCCGGCCATCATGCCCCTCACCTCGACGGAAGCCGTGGAAGTTGCGGTCGCGTCGGGACAACTGGTATTGACCGATACCGGCATCGTTTTCAATGCGCCTGTCATTGGACAAGCAGGCCGGTAGAAGCAGAGTGGCGGGAGGTC
>MGNS01000036.1:28116-36163 GCA_001795165.1 Chloroflexi bacterium RBG_16_57_11 | reverse complement strand
CCACTTCCCTCACCGTTCAGACCAACGAATCATCCACATCCAACTGGTGGGAATATCCGGAAGCGCCTAAAGAGGAAAACCGGATTCGATTGATTGATCGGAGGCCTACTCATGATAATTTCACCCGATAACTCCCAAACCCTCGACCTGGAATTGCTGCGCACCGCCATCCAGGAAGAATATAGACTGGTGGCGCTCCAACCCGAACTCGGCTTTCACTTCCTCACCGGGCGACCGCTTGCCCGGCTGCTTGGCTACCAGGATGAATGGTTGGATAAGATACCGGAGTTATCCATAGAATCCTTTGCCGGGACGGGGAATCCCTTCAGTCTAGGGGTATTGCAGCCTGGCGAGAAGGTGGTAGATGTAGGCAGTGGCGCCGGCATCGACAGCTTGATTGCAGCTCGCATGGTCGCGCCTAACGGTTGGGTGATAGGGGTAGATATGACTCCAGCCATGCTCGAGAAAGCCAGCCGCGCTGCCCGAGAGTCTGGAATTGAGAATGTAGAGTTCTGTAAGGGATACGCCGAGGCTTTGCCAATCGAAGATAGCTGGGCTGATGTTATCATCTCTAACGGTGTGCTCAACCTTATGCCGGATAAACAAGCCGCACTACTGGAAATGGCTCGCGTGCTCAAGCCTGGCGGGCGCCTGCAAATAGGTGACATCCTGGTACAGAAATCCGTTCCAGAGGATGCCAAAGCTGACATTAGCTTGTGGACAGGTTGAATTGCCGGTGCTCTGCTGGAAGCAGAGTTAGAGGCTACTGTTGTAGCTGCCGGTTTTGTCGATTTCGAGATCACCTGGCGGGCGGATGTATTCAAAGGCGCCCCACAATCATCCAGCGCGGCCGACTTCGGCACGCAGGGGATTAACTTCCGAGCCAGAAAACCCGAGAATGATCAAGAGTGGATGGATAGTCTCGCCGATTTTACCTGCAAGACGATACTGTTTTATTGACGATTAACCCAGGCGTTTGCTAAGGCCAGGTGATGCCCTGGCCGCGTCCAAGGATTCCACGACCCATTAAAACGCGCTCGTCAAGGTCGGTTATCCCACGCAAAAGGGCGGACCAGACGGCAAACCACTGAAGCGGGATCATCAATACAAAGGGGGCCAGAAGCGGATGCACACCCGGGTAATCCGCCATGTCGTAAATCAATAACCGGGCATCGTGAGCAGCGCACAGATCCTGCACCCGCTCGACAATGGGTCGTGATTCATCTGTGCCGATGAGTAAGACCATGCTGGGCTTTTCACGGTCGAACATCTCCGCGGGACCGTGGCGAAACTCGGTGGCATCCATAAAGGAGCCATGAACGCGCAGGTTTTCCATGAAGACGGTCAGACCGAATTTATAACCAAGCCCCCACAATGGACCGCTGGCTAAAGTGTAGAAAATGCGCTCGTCTTTGAACTGCTCGGCCAATTGACGGGCGGGTTCTTTTTGTTCGACAAACTGGCACCGGAGCAAAGCGGGCAAGTCAAACAGACCCCGGATGATCGGCTCGACTTCGCCGGCTGCGCCTTGCAGGCGGGCATACTCGAGGGCGAATAGATAGGCAATAGCAAGCGGCAGGATGTAAAGGGCCTTGGAATGGTAGGCGATGGTCTCCTTGGCCTCACGCCCCATCAGGCTGTCGGCCTTGTTGACCAGGGCGATGGTATGGGCGGTGTGGGCGTTTGCGTGGCGCAAGGCGGCTACGGTGTCCTCCGTGCCACCGGAAAAGGAGGCCAGGAAAACCCAGGATTTTGGACCCAGGCGCTTTGGATTGCGCCAGATGAAATCATAAGAAGTGAAGACATCACTGGGGAGGGTCGTAAAGCGATCGAGAAGATATTTGCCGGAATACAGGTTGACCCAGGAGTTGCCGCTGCCAACCCAATAGATGTGCTGGACGCCATCTACGAGGGCCTGGCGCGCCAGGTTACGAATGCGGTCACCTTCCTCGGCCAGGAAGCGCTCCAGGTCGTCACCCAGGACGGGGGCCGTGAAGAGCGTGCTTTGAATAGCTTTTTCGATGAGTTGTTCCATGTTCGGTTTTCGATTCCTCGATGAATGTGGTTTTTGGCGATCCAGGTCTTGCCAGCGGCTCAGCCGAGATCGCTCTCCTCCAGGCGAACGTGCTTCATGCGCGTGCGCCGGTGAGTAAATAGGATATGTATTGCGCCGTCGGCGCCTTGGATAACAGCAGGATAACTGTATTCGCCAGGGGCGTCTTCCAGGACCAGGGCAGTGCGCCAGGAAGCGCCTTCATCGTCGGAAACACCGACAACCAGCGGCGTTCGCGGGCCCCATGAAAGCAGTCCAGAGGAATGCAAATCGGCCTCGGTCTCGACCTTGAAAATTTTTCGTTGTAGCTCGTCACCTCCGGCTTTTTTCAAGGCACTATGAGCGAAACGTAATGCTACGCCAACCCCATATAAATCGGATGAAGTGAGGTTGCCAGTGGCACCGAGTGCAGTGGGGTTGTAAGCAAGCACCAGTTTTCCTGAAGCCAATCTGACCATATCAATTCCACTATTGTTATTGGGAAGTCCCGTTGGGGATGGCTTATCCCAGGTCAGACCGAGGTCGTGTGAGCAAGTTGCGTAGATATACCCCTCCCATGAGCGCATGTAAGCCAGCAGATCACCGTTTGAAAGCTGCACAAGCGTAGGCTGATCCAGGTAAGCCCCCCCTCCACCACAGTCAATGATCTTCCATGTTTTTCCACCGTTCGCACTGCGCATAAAGGCGACATTACCGAGGCCTTCATATTCCATAGGCAAGATCCAAACGCTTGGCTTAATGAAAATGGGTTTGTTTTTACCCAAAATACGCCGCCGCCGGGTTAGGATCTCAAGATCGGTCCAGGTTAGCCCTAAATCATAGCTGCGCTTCATAAACATTCGTGTCCCGCCATCGCACCATTCACCATAATTGACCGGCGAGATTAACCATACACCTTTATCTGGGCCAACAAATAGACGTGGGTTACCCGCTGCCCGGTTGGCGACGTTCACAAAAACTGTGGGTGGTTCCCAGGTCTGCTCCCCCGAACGCAATCGACTACCGCAGATAACCGAATCTGGTGAACCCTCGTATTTGCCTGTGTACCAGGCTACCAGGAGATCGCCATTTTCGAGCTCACAAATTGTTCCGGCATGGCAGGTGGGATATGTGTCGGAGCCTTCGAATGCAAAGGACGATTTCATCTTGGTCTAAACTCCGATCTACGCTCGCGCATGGCTTCCATAATTTCAACAGACTGTCGGCTTTGACGAATGTTCATTTCTGGCTGCCTGTTTTCCCGGATGTGATTGAAAAAGGTCTCGTTTTCGGCGTAAAAACCATTCAAGACATAATCGTGCGTCGTGCCGGCTGCTTCAATGCCTGTCAGTTCGAAGACGGTTTTTCCTTCTTCAATGTGGATCAATCTTCCTGACGTATCGTACTCGTTCCAGATCGGCAACTGCAGGTAGAACGAATTATTGTAGGCGTGAACGGTACATCGCTCCGTGGCGACTCCTGCGAGAGGACAGAAGCTTATGTGAGCGGTTGCGCCCGAATTGAACGTACCGTCCAGATATGTATTTGCTGCTTGAATACCCGGTAGGTGGACTTCCTGATAGTGAAAATTTATTGAAGCAAAATCACTTCTTGCAACGAACCTGGCGAGATCAATTCCATGGATGGCGGTTGTTGAGAAATCTTCATTTCCTCGATTGACCCTGGTGAATTCAATCTGAAGGTGATGGATGTCATCTGGTTGATATCTCTGTTCGAGTCTGCTTATTAGCGCTCTGGTCAATGGCATGAAACGGCGGTTAAAAGCCACCTGATTGGGTGTGGTGCTCGCTTCAGCGGCTGCAATCATTCGATCTGTCTCGGCGATAGTCATTCCGGGGGGCTTTTCCAATAGTGTGGGAATGCCTTTTTGAAGTACAGCACAAGTTATTTCACAAATCGCTTCAGGCGGGACATTGATACATACTACACTCGGCTGTTCAGCTTCTACCATTTCAATAAAATCTGTATAACAATTATGAAAACCGAACTTCTCGGCAAACAGGGCTGCTTTGTTCAAAGTTCGCGAACAACATCCGGAAAGCTCGGTATTTAGATAATCTGCAGCATAACGGGCGTAGGCAGGACCGTGGTACCCAAACGCGATCTCACCACAGCCGATGACACAAATTTTGAACGGCGACGATTGCATACCTGATTTGCCTGGGGTATCGTTATTATTTCAATCCTGTGGTAGCAATACCCTGGACGAAATATCTCTGTAGAATTAAGAAAAGTGCAACAGGCAACACAATCGAGATCAGGGCGGCTGCCATGATCACCCCATATGGATTTGGACGTACAACGCCAGTGGTTGCCGCGAAGACATTGACTGCCAGGCCCACCGGGAGAGTTTTCACAGTATCTTTGCTGGCCACTATCAGCGGCCACATCAAGCTATTCCAGCTTTTGATCGCAGTAAAGATGATCACACTAACCATGGCTGGTTTTGTGAGGGGGACGATGATCTTTGTGAAAATTTGCCAGTTGTTGCATCCATCAATACGGGCCGCATCATCCAATTCAGATGGGATTTGGCTAATAAATTGTCGGAACAGGAATATACTCACCCCGCTTGTTGCCAATGGTATGATCAAAGCCATATAGGTATTGATCAATCTTAAATAATAAAACATGAGATAGAGCTGAGGGATATAGGCAAAAAATGGAAGCATAATTGTAAGTAGCGATAACCCAAAGAGGAAATTTTTTCCTTTGAACTCCAGTCTGGCAAAAGCGTAACCGGCTGGGAGACTGACTCCGAGCACAAGCAGAACCGTCCCGGTTGTGACGATGATACTGTTCAGGATCCAGCGCTCGATTGGAAAGCGATTGAGAACAGTTTTGTACTGGTCAAAGATCAATGGTCGAGGAATCCACTCAAACTCTTTGGTCATCGCCTGGGTATCTGTCTTCAGTGATGTGGAGATAACGATGAAGATTGGTGCAGCATAAAAAATTATAACCAGAACCAGCACAAGATATAAAAGACCGCGAGAAGTTTTAAATCTCATTGTTCAAAGGCTCCTCTTCTGGCCATTCTGAATTGGATAAATGTGATCATGGCGATAAAGGTCATTGTGATAACAGATATAGCTGCTGCATCTCCAAAACGGAATGCCTCGAAGGCGGTCGTGTAAGTCTTGTAAACCAGAGTCACTGTCGATGCTACAGGCCCCCCTTGAGTCATCATGTAGGCTTCATCGAACATTTGAAAGGAGTTAGCAAAACATAATACGGTGACATATAAAGTGATTGGCCGCAATAATGGCCAGGTAACATATCGAAAAGCTTGCCAAGGATTCGCCCCGTCAACCTGAGCCGCCTGGAAAAGCTCTTCCGGTATCCCCTGCAACGCTGCCAGATAAATGATTGTATTGAAGCCAACAGACCACCAGGCGTTCATAAAGACCAGCGATGGCATCGCCTGGTCTACGTCCGTTAGAAAACCCAATGGTTGCAATCCCAAAGCTCTAAGGTAGCTGTTGATGATGCCAAAGTTCTGGTTATACATCCATTTCCAAATAACGCCAGCAACAGCGCTAGAAATCACATAAGGCATAATTACGAATATCCTGCCAACTACCCGACCACGTAGTTTTTGGTTGAGCAACAGCGCCAAGAACAGGCCAAGACCAACTAACAAGATCGTGACAAGAATGGTGTAATAAAAAGTATTTTTTACGGCTTTCCAAAAATATTGATCGTCAAAAAGGTTAATATAATTTTCGAACCACACGAATTGTGGTGAATCCAAAAGGTTCCAGCGGGTTAAACTGACTGGAAAAATCAGTAACGCTGGAATGAGGAAAAATGCAAAGAAAAGCACAAAATAAGGCAGAATAAATAAGTAAGCCCCACGTGAGGCTTTATATCGAGGTTTCAAACCAGCAACTCCTTACTTTTCTCCTGCCAGCCCAGTCTTGTTCGGGCTGGCAGGAGAACTAGCGTCAGCTCTGATTGATCCTGATGTCGCTTATGGAGCGGCAAGAATCTCGTTGATGGACTCCTCTGCGGTCGCGATAGCTTCTTCAGGTGTTGCCTGGTCGAGCATGACCGACTCCATCATGATCACGAACGGCGAGGTTGGCTCTCGACCAAAGACCTCTGATGATTTCACCACCTGAGGGTAATAGTTGGAATATGGCAGTGATTTCGTAAATGCCTGCCAGTTCTCCAAAGCTTTGAATTCTTCCGATTCCTGGACTGCTTTCACAACTGGCTGGTGTCCAGAATGCGATGTCCAGAACCAGTTGTTGTCCTGAACCATCCAGCGAACAAATTTCATCGCCGCTTCGGTTTTCGCTTCATCGCCACTATCGGGGAAGACCAGCATGTGTGGGTGATCCCATACGGCCATCTCGTCATAAACAACCGGGAACGGGACGGTTCGATATTCCAGGCCTTCAATCTTGTTATAATCTCCCATCGCCCACGGACCGGTGATGTTCATGGCAACGATCCCTTTCATGAAATCATCGTCTGGATCGGATTCTCCCGGGGGTGAGACTTTATGTGTGTACACCAGATCATATAGCCATTGAAGTGATTCGATACCAGCCGGTGTGTTGAAGGCGGCCTTGGTGTGATCCTCGTTCAGTACCTCCTGGCCTGCATGTTGCCAGAGTAGGGACATCCATACGCGGAAGGGGTTACCGCCGCTATAACCCAGGCCGGTGCCGTATTGTTCTGGAGTGCCATCGCCATCTGCGTCGACGGTCAACTTCTTGGCGTATTCGATAAACTCCTCTCCTGTTGTTGGTGGTTTATCAGGATCCAGTCCTGCTGCCTCGAATGCCTTGACATTGTAGTATAGTGCAAACGGATGCATATCCAAGGGAATCGCAACACGCTTTCCATCGATTACGGCCCCATCCCAGACTACTTCAGCAATATCCTCACCCTTGAAGCCATATTTCGCGGCAAGCTCATCGATAGGTTTGAGTATCCCAAGCGAAACATACTGCAAAAGACTGGGCATATGCATGGTCGATACATCCGGGGCGTTGCCAGCTTTGAAATCCAGGATCAGCTTCGTGTAGAGGGTCCCCCAATCCAGCACAATTTCTTCAACCTGAACACAATCGGTATTGGTCTCATTATACATCTTGACCAATTCACCCATCGGGACATTATCTGGAGCTCCAAGACCATCCCAGTAGGTGATTCCTACAGGTTCTGTACATTCCTCTGCTGGTTGTGTCTCGGCAGGCTGAGCCGGCGCAGGCGGTTCGGTGGCGGCCGGAGCGGCTTCTTCAGTTGCGGCGGGCGCAGGTGGCTCAGTTGCCGCAGGCTTTGGGACCTCGGTGGCAGCCGGCGCGCACGCTCCAAGCAGCAAGGCCAGGACCACCAGGGCGGATAGTAAGTATGCAAGTTTGGAACTCTTGTGGTACATCAGAACCTCCTTATGGATATTGAAAATTTATCTTCGGTGGTTTCTTCGAATGGTAGGACCATTCCCTTCTCCTATCCTGCGTGTTGTATTGTCGTTCGACCTCCTTAGAATTTGGTTTCGGATGATTGCAACGGTCGTCGTTGTTGGCAAAGACCAATTATTCGGTATTGACCATCAACTTCATCGTGTCGGGCTTGCCAAACAAGTTAAAAACAGCCAGGTAATCCCGGAGGGGGATGCGATGCGAGATCAAATTATCGACTCGCACTTTGTTGCTGCCAAGCAACCGGACGGCGCGGGCGGTGGCAAAGGGGTTATTAAACGAACCGCTGATCTTTAACTCCGAGTCGTTGATATAGTATGGTTTGATTTCAATTTGGCCATCCACCGGGCTGCATCCAAACCATACGATTGTGCCGCCTTTGCGTGCATAATATACAGAAGCGGCTTGCAGCTTCAGGTTACCGGCGGCTTCGAATACGACATCTGCGCCAATGCGCCGGATCTGCCGGAGCTGAGCGCCCACATCCTGGTGCAATGGGTCGATGAGGTGAGTCGCTCCATTCTCCTCTACCAACTGGCGGCGCTTTTCGATCGGCTCG
>MGNS01000036.1:18828-28095 GCA_001795165.1 Chloroflexi bacterium RBG_16_57_11 | reverse complement strand
GCGCCGCCCCCGCCAATGCAGCCAGCTGGGTGAGCAGGTTACCCATCCCGCCGGCGCCCAGGATTAAAACCGTGTCTCCCGGGCGGATACGCCCAACTTCTGTGCCGCGGATGGCGCAAGCCAGCGGCTCGCAGAAAGCAGCCTCTTCGAAGCTCACATTGTCGGGGATAGGATAGACGTTCGAAGCGGCCATTACGCAATATTCTGCCTCGGCGCCGTCGATATGCACGCCCATCGAAGACAGGTTTTCGCACAGGTGCTCCATTCCCATGCGGCAGTATTCGCAGCGTTGGCAGACCCGGTTGGGATCCACCGTGACACGTTGACCGACTGTGAGTTGGTTGACCTTTACACCTACGGCGACAACCTCTCCGGCGAATTCATGCCCGATGACGACCGGAAAATTGGCCGGAAAACCACCAACATAGAGCGAGTGATCGGTGCCGCACACCCCGCAGGCATGGATGCGGATCAAGACTTCACCTTCTTTAGGAGCCGGTATTTCTTTTTCGATGACTTTGATGTCGCCGGGTCGGTAGATCACCGCAGCTTTCATAACGTGAGCTCCTCGAAAATTTGTTTATTTCCCGCCCAGCTCCCAGTAAGACATAGCGGAGGAGAGACAGGCTTGCATCAGCAGCTCGAAATCGGCCTGGGCAGCGGGGCGCGGGCTGGATGCATCCATGCCCGGGCGTAGCATTAGCGCCATGACTTCTTTGTTTTCGGTGACACCTAATGCTGCCAGGCCAAGCGGCAGACCGACATCTTCGATCAGCGTGCGAACAGCGCCGGGAGCCAGCATCGCCGCTTCGCGTGTCGTCAGCCCAAAGGAATCTTCGCCCATCCAGCGGGCGATATTAGCCATTTGATCCATGGCGGCGAAGCAGTTATATTCCATGGTAGCCGGCAGGCTGACCGCCACACTCACACCGTGCCCTGTGTTGTAGACTGCGCCCACGGCTTCACCCACGACATGGGCCAGGCAGCTATCCGATTGCGTGATGGCCATGCCTGCCAGGGTGTTTGCCAGCATCATGTTATAGCGAGCGACGATGTCTTTGCCGTTGAACACCGCCCGGCGTAGGTTTTCACTCACCAGCTGGATTGCCCGGGCAGCCAGCGCCTCGACAACAGGGGTCGAAGCACGGCAGTAATAGGCCTCGATGGCATGGGAAAGCGCGTCCAGGCCGGTGGCAGCAGTCATGTAAGGCGGCAGGCTAAGGGTCAAGATGGGATCGACGATGGATACTGTGGGATAGAATTGTGGGCGGGCAAAACCTTCTTTGCGCTTCAACTCACGATGGCTGATGACGGAGAAAAAAGTGGCTTCTGTGCCGGTGCCGGCAGTTGTGGGTACAGCAACGAGAGGAAGAGATGGGCGGGTAAGCGGCTGGCCTTCATATACTTTCCAGATATCGGCAGCCTCTGAAGCGACCACTGCGATCGCCTTGGCGGCATCGATCGCGCTACCACCGCCCAGCCCTATGACCACATCACAGCCAGAGGCACGAGCCGCTTCGCCGCCGCTGTTCACCTGGATGTGGGTCGGGTTGGCTTCGATGTCGGTGAACAAAACGGTTTCAACGCCGTTGTGGCGTAATAACTCGACGGCCTGGTCGACTGCGCTCTTTAAGCTCTGGCTGGGGTAGGTCACCAGCAGCGCCTGCCTCCCAAGACGGGCAGTCTCCTCACCGAGGTTGGCCAGTTTGCCGTTGCCAAAAACAATCCGGGTGGGAAAGAAGAAATTGAAACTTTCCATTCCTGTTCTCCTTGACTTCAGATGCCAGAGCGCCGGGGAGCCGGGAGGCTGCAATCACTCACATGGGCCTGGTTCAGGTCTGACAACGGTGGTCTGGATAGCATGCTCCTCAAAGAAATTTAAATAACCAGTATCAATGCAGTGGTCGGTGATGACCTGATGGACTGCATCGAACGCGCACACCCGATAAGGGGCGTTGCGCCCAAACTTCGAGCCATCGGCAATCATGATCACCTGGGTGCTATTGGTAATCATGAGTTGCTTGATGGGCACTTCCTCGAGAACGATATTCGACACGCCGTGCTCAATCGAAACGGCATCGACACCCAGGAAGAATTTGTCAGCACGCAGGTTTTTCAATACCATCTCCGTGTAAGGTCCGTACAAAGAGTAGAAGGAGTGGCGCAAGATGCCGCCCAACACCAGGACATTGATATTCTGCTCAGCGCCTAGTTCCTTGGCGACCATGATGTCGCAGGTGATGACGGTCAGGTTGCGCAGGCGGGTGTTTCGCAGGCTCTGGGCAACACAGGCGTTGGTAGTGCCAGAGTCGAGTAAAATCGTATCGCCGTCACGGACCAGATTGGCAGCAGCCTGACCGATCAGGCGCTTGCTCTCGTGGTTGACATAGACCTTGGTCTCGTAGGCTGGCTCGGTGAGGCTTTCCAGAAGATTCACATCCGATGAGCCGCCGTGATCGAGGCGGACAAGGTTTTGTTGGGACAGCGTCTTCAGATCGCGACGGATCGTGGCCGAGGTCACGTTGAAGAGACGGGCTAGCTCATCGTTTTCGACATAGCCGCGCTCGCGGATCACTTGCAAAATTTTTGCCTGTCGTTCGATTTTTATCATAGGAAAACCTAAAGCGAAACAAAAAGACAAAAAATAGCGTGTTTTATATTCTTTTTGTATTATACAGTTTTCTAAATGAGTGTCAAGCATTTCCTAAAGCGACATAAAGTGATGCAAAAAAGAAATATTTCGATTAAAATTGTTGACTAGCTGTGCTAATTCCTGTAAAATTATCCATGGAGAATCACATGAAACTATCAGGCGTTGTGGTGGCCGCGCTGACGCCGTTGACCTCGGATGGCGTATCCCTGGCAGATGAACGGGTCTTCGCAGCATATTATGATTTCCTCTTTCAATACCCGATAGCCGGGCTATTTGTCTGTGGTACGACCGGCGAGGGGATGGTGCTCACCCTGCTGGAGCGCATGGAGGTTGCCAGGCAAGCCGTGCGGCTGGCCCATGGACGGGTGCCCGTGCTGGTGCACGCAGGCTGTACCTCCACGGCCGAGACAGCGCTCCTGGCGGCGCATGCTGCGGAGTGCGGCGCCGATGGTGTTGTCGTCATCGCGCCCTACTTCTATCCATACGACCGGCAATCACTGATTGAACATTTTTGCGTGGCCGCTCAATCGGTACAGGGAGGGCCAGTCTATCTTTATCATCTACCTTCCTATGCCGGCAATACAATCGATGCGGAGATCCTGGCCGCCGTGCGCCTGGCCTGTCCGAATGTATGTGGGATCAAATTTTCAGATTCTGACATGGTGCAGATGCAAGAAATCCAACGCGCTGCTGGCACCGACTTCAACTTACTGAGTGGCGATGACTCGCTTGTTTTACCAGGACTGGCATTAGGCACGGATGGCTGCGTTTCAGGTAAATCGTCGGTTTTCCCCGACATGCTACAAGCCATCCTATCGGCGTTTCGACAGGCCCGCCTGGAGGAGGCCCGCCGCGCCCAGGCTTTGTTGATTGAGCTGGGAAACCGCCTGGACCAATGGCCTGGGATGGAGCTGGCCTGTTACAAGTACGCATTGCTCAGGCGAGGCGTTGATATCGGTGGGATGCGCCGCCCGCATCGCCTATTAAGCGCTACAGAACGAGAGAAGCTTGACCAGGATTTTGCTGAGTTGCACGCGCAAGGCGTTCCATTTTAGTTCATTTGCACGAAAACCAAAGCGATGTCAACAGGACCTTTTACCTTCCCTCAAGACCTGGAACAAAAGCCGATTTGCGTAATCGGCAATTTCAACATCGATCTCATCATCCGAAATGTGCCTCATCTGCCGGTTTGGGGGCAAGAAGTCATGGGCACAGATCATGTCCAGGTGTCCTCCGGTCAAACGGGTTACCTTGCGTTTGCGCTTCGCTGCCTGGGCCTGCCGACCACCGTGATTGGAAACATTGGCCAGGACATCTATGCCGAACAGATTTTGCGCGATCTGGAGCGCTATCAACTGGATGTGTGCGGTGTCGAGATTACACCTGGGGCGCCAACCGGGATTACGGTGGCAATTGTGCGTCCAGATGGTGAACGAGCGTTCGTTTCCAACCTGGGCAGCCTGCTGGCTTTCGATGAGGAGATGGCGCTGCGCCACTGGGATCAGGCAAAAGATGCCGGGATTTTCTGCCTGGTGGGTTTGTTTATGATCCCGAACCTGAACTTTGCGGCAGCCACCCGCCTGTTGAGCAGAGCTCGTCGAGAAGGCAAGCTAACCATGCTGGATACCGGTTGGGATCCGAACAACTGGCCGGATACGACCCGGCGTGGCTTCAACGATATGCTGAGTGAGACGAGCATTTTCCTGCCCAATATTGACGAAGCGTGTGCCCTGACGGGCAAAGGAACGCCGGAAGAAGCAGCCGTTGCATTGCAAGCCCTTGGCCCACCGATGGTGGTTGTGAAATGCGGGTCGCAGGGCAGCCATCTGCGCGTCGGGGAGCTTTCTTTGACACTGCCTGCTCGTGAAGTGAGCGTTTTCGACGCAGTCGGTGCGGGGGATGTGTTCAACTCAGGCTTTTTATATGCCTTGCGGCGCCGGTTGCCTTGGGATGCATGCCTGGCGATGGGGAATAGCAGCGCTTCGCTTTACATTTCCAGGGCAGAGAACCGTTTCCCCAGCCTGGGCGAGGTGCTTAGCACTGCTCGCAGCTCCTATCCGGGTATCTCAATCCAGGGACCTGTCCACCAAAATTAAGCTCAGATAGGCTCAAGAAGGAGCAAAATGATCGATTTTCATACCCACCCAGTCATGATCAAAGAGTTATTGGAAAAAGATCCAACCCTGGAGAAGAATGTCCATCAGGTTTTTGGCTTCCATTTTCCTGCCCAGCCGTTGGAAATCTTCCGGCGCGAGATGGATGCGGCAGGTGTGGAACAAGCCGTGTTGCTGCCGGTGGATGCTACAACGGCTCACGGATGTCGCATCGCCAGCAACGAACAAATCGCCGAGCTGGTCGAGGTGGAACCACGCTTCATTGGTTTCGCTTCGGTCGATCCTTGCCAGCCAGACGCGCCACGTCGCCTGGAGGTTGCAGTTCGGGATCTGGGACTGAAAGGATTGAAGCTGGATCCCAGCTTGCAGCAATTCTGGCTACATGACAAACAGGTTGCATTTCCAGTTTTCCAGGCTTGTGCGGATTTAGGCATCCCGGTGCTGCTGCATTGTGGGTTGAGCTGGGTGCCCAGCGGATTGGCCCAATACGCCCAGCCGCTGTTGTTGGAGCAGGCGCTTATGGCCTTCCCGAGGGTAAATTTTGTGCTGGCCCATTTTGGGTGGCCATGGGTAAACGAGGCTGTGATGCTGGCGGTCAAGTATCGGAACGTCTATTTAGATACCTCGATCTTATACAGCGGCACACCCCGTGATACCTATCGCCGGGTGCTTGCGGAACAGGTAGGGCTGGAAGTGATCGAGCGCAGCCTGGCCGACCGGGTCCTGTTTGGTACCAACTATCCAAGGATCGACATGCGGCGCAGCGTGAGAGGCTTGCGAGAGCTGGGCTTAAGCCCGGCCGCACTTGAAGCCATTGGTCGAGGCAATGCCCGTCGATTGCTCGGCCTGGAGACAAGGAAATGAAATCACTCATTTATCGCCAGACGCTTCATACACGTTTTGAAACGGAGTTGATCGACATCACCCCAGATGTACTCCAGATATTGGCGGAGAGTGGTGTACAGACTGGCACACTGTTCGTACTCAGCCTGCACACCACCACGGGTTTGACTGTGAATGAAGGCTTGCCGGATTTGGAAGCCGATATGGCGAACACGCTCGAAAAGCTCGTACCAGATCATGCGATCTATCGTCACGCCCGCTACCTGCCGTCCGATGGGCAGATGGCGGTCAATGCGCCATCCCACCTGCGCGGGATGTTGCTGGGATTCCAGACCTTTTTCCCGATCGAAGCTGGAGAAATGCTCACCGGATCGCGTCAGACGATCTACTTCGTGGAATTGGACGGCCCGCAATCCCGAAATTTTATAGTCCAAATACTCGGTGATTAACTCGTGAAGGAGAACAGGTAAGAAATAGCTTTATTTGCGGCGACCATCCTTACCTGACCCTCACATACCCTTTCCTGTTTAGAGGAGAAGGCTGGGGGATAGGTAAATAATGAATCCCAACACTAGGGCATGAAGACCGCTGGATGCCTTTGAGCACCTACGCGATCTTAACGCTCAGGTGTTTTTTCTCTGGACGAGTATGGGGACCCGACCAATTGCTTAATGCTGACCACTCGCGCACGGCGTTGCGTCTGCCAGCTAAAGCTCTACTCTGTTGGGAAAAAGCCACGATCCAGGCGGCGAGCTGTAGGGCGCCAGGCGATCTAATCCTGCAATGAGTTCGGCTTCCTCGTTCTGGGTTAACCTGCGTTGTGGAAGGCGCATCCCTCCAATATCCAAACCTCGATAACACAAAGCAGCCTTAAAGTATGCCAGACCAATCCCATCGCCAACATCCAGCAGTCCTCCAATCAGCCGGTTCAGGTTAGACTGAAGCATGCGAGCCGCGCTTATGTCGCCCTTGCGAAAAGCTTCGTAAATCGCCACCAGCATTTCAGGGAAAGTAGACGATTTACCCGTTACACAACCATCTGCACCCAGGGTCAACGCCGCCAGAGCCACCGAATCGTCCCCGCTAAGTAAAGTGAAGTGATCGTCAACCGCCTGACGGTACTCCTGCAGTCGGATCTGATCGGAATCTGAGTGTTTGAGCCCTGTAATATTCGGACAATCTGCACACAGCTCAGCCACCAGCGATGGAGGCAGATCATTATGGGTGTAGGAAGGCAGGTAGTACATGAAGATGGGGAGGTCGGGAACTGCATTCGCAATCGCCCTGTAATGGGCTGCGATTGCCGTGCGGTCATAGGTATAGAAATATGGTGTGACCACTGCTGCCCCCTGGGCATGAATGGACGCAGCATGGCGTACCAGCTCGATCGATTCAGCCGTCGAGTTGCATCCCACGTGAACCAGCAAAGGTACTTCATTCGATACGATCCTTACAGCTCGTTCCGCGACTTTCTTTCGCTCCGCAAGTGTGAGAACCATCCCCTCCCCGGTTGTTCCGCAGACAAAAAGCCCATTTATCTTGCGGTCAAGCAAAAAGCGGTAGTATTTCTCAAAGACGCCTGTATCCGCAAGTGCCTCGCCGTCCGAGCTCAATGGTGTCAGTGCTGCCGTGATAATTCCATTTAGTTTCATACCTTCCTCGATTCATCTTGAGTTATGGAACAGGGTTATGAGGAGATTCCCCTCGTAGCACTCGCAGGATTTCTTCGGCCGGACGAGTTCGATCTTCATAATCAGATTCTAAGGAATACCATGCGGCATGGGGTGTCAGGATGACGGTGGGCATAGAAGCCAGTTCAGGTGGCACATTCGGTTCCGTTTCCAATACATCTAACCCGGCTCCATCGATTATGCCATCTTTCAAACCCGCGATCAGCGCTGATGTGTCGATTAGACCACCTCTGCTCACATTGATGAGGATCGGTTTACGGTTTAAGCGCCGAATGACATCCGCCGAGATTATATGCTTCGTTTCGGGTGTAAGGGGGCAATGCAGGCTGATGATGTCTGATTGATATCGAACTTCATCCAAAGAGGCGCGCTGGACTTCGGCCAGATCAAAAAGGTCATCTGGAACGAATGGATCATAAGCAAAAATTTGGGGAGTAATTTGCTTCATCTTGAACGCAAAGCGCCTTCCGATCAGTCCAAAGCCAATGATTCCGAGCTTCATGATGCTTAGGCGCCTCATCGGCCCTGCCAGGGTGTCCACCCATTGGCCTGCCTGGATATTTCGATGGTGTTGGAAAAGCCTGCGCTGGACCGCCATAAGGAGAGCCACCGTGTGGTCGGCGACCTCCTCGGTGCAATAGTCAGGCAGGTTGCAAACCTCAATTCCATTCTCTCGGCAGGCTTTGACATTGATCATGTCATATCCTACACCCGCGCGTGCGATAATCTTACAATATTTGAGTTTCTTTGCGACATTCTCCGTTATCTTGGCATAGATGTTGATAATTCCAAGCGCGTCCTGTGCAGCAGCAATGACCTCGTCTTCGTTTGTGCATTGTGCGATTACGAACTCATAGCCCGCTTCGGTGATGATCTTACGCTCGATAACTGGCTCATAATCGGGATTCACAATGACAATTTTTCCTTTATTATTTATTCCAGGCATTTACTTCACTCCTCCTAAAGTCAACCCCGTCACAATATATTTCGATGAAATCAGGTAGAGAATTACGATTGGGATCGACGACATAATCGCACCCGCCATGATGACGTTCCAGGGTGGAATGTCTCCCACAATTAAACCAGAAAGCCCGAGAGGAAGGGTCTGGCTTTTCCCGCTCAATATTACCAGGGCGTAAATATATTCGCTCCAACAGAGTGTGAATGAAAAGATGAAGGTGGAAATAACCCCCGGACTTGCAAGAGGCAATGTAATATGGCGCATCACCCCCAGTCGCGAACATCCATCTATTAACGCGGCTTCTTCGATCTCCACTGGCAGTGTTCTGAAATAGCTAGTGAGCACCCAGGTTGCATAAGGGATTACGATAGATGGATAGACAAATATCAATCCTGCCATCCGCTGAGAAAGTCCCATGCGAGACATAAGGATGTAGATTGGGATGAACAGGAGCGCCTCGGGCAGGAGGTAGGCGATGAAGATCATCACGCCGATTAAACCTTTCCCTTTAAATCGAAAGCGCGATAGGCCATACGCGGCCGCAATACTCAATGTAATTGATCCCACCGATACAATTAATGCCACTATAGCGCTGTTTCGGACCCACAGAATGAAATCTGTTTTTTCGAATAGCGTTTCATATCCATGCAGTCCGGGCTTGCTTGGCCAGAAACGCGGATTGATTGTGTAAATTTCCGGGAGTGTCTTGAAGGAAGTGACAAGAATCCAATACAGAGGGAATAAGGTAATCACTAACATTATGCCCAGTAGGAAATACGAGAGCGCCTTGGTCAAGAATTTCTCTGCCTTCATGCTGAGTATCTCTGTGAACTTAATGTTGTCATCATTGCTCTCTGCGCAGAACGGTCTGGGTCGTCCAAATTACCAGAACCAGTAGTAGCGGTACCGTGAACACCGAAACCGCAATCGCCTTCCCGAGATCAAGATTGAGAAATGCCATTGAGTAGGTGAGGGTAGAAAGTACTTGGGTTGAGTTCGCCGGCC
>MGNS01000036.1:13216-18808 GCA_001795165.1 Chloroflexi bacterium RBG_16_57_11 | reverse complement strand
AAATCATTCAAAGTCCAAATCGTTGAAACCATTGTGACAAGCAGAATAATGTCTCGAATGCCGGATAGCGTAACGTAGCGGAATCGTTGGATTTGACTGGCTCCATCAATCTTTGCCGCATCATATAATTCTTCCGGGATAGACTGTAAACCTCCCAGCAGGCTTATCCCAAAGAATGGGGTTCCTCTCCAGACGTTCACAATAATGACTGAAATCGTAGCTGCCAAAGGTGTTCCCAGCCAGTTAATCGGTCGCTGAAGTAAACCCGTTTGGCGCAGCATGACATTCAAGATGCCACCGGTCGAGCTATACATATACCCAAAAATCAAAATCGTGACGATTGTCGGGAGTGTCCATGGGAGAAACAGAACCGCCCTCCAAAGGTTCTTGAAAACCAAATCCTGGTGAAGTACAAGCGCCATTACCAGTCCAAAAAAAAGTTTTGCAGTCACCGAGATGATCGTGATAACAAACGTATTGCGAAGCGCCAGCCGGAAGATTGGGTCCTTGATGAGCTCGATATAATTCTCAAAACCGATGAAATTCCCAGGAACCCCGATCCTCTTATCCGTGAAACTTGTGAAAATTGCTGAGATAACTGGATAGCCCTGGATAAAGAGCAGATAAATGAGAACCGGAGCCACCATTAACAATCCAAGATGAGCTGTGCTCAGACCGCGGTGATTCCGATTCTCTTCTCGTTGACTTTGGTGGATGAAAACAGTAGGAGAGCGTTGAACCTCTCCTACTGTCTCATCAAAGTTCTCTTTAAACTCTTTACCCGTCATTATTTGCTGGCAGCAATTACAGCGTTGATATCATCACTCAATTTCTGGAGGACTTCTTCGATCGGTTTATTCTGAACCACGAATTCCTCCATTGCATTGGTCAGCAAACGGTCCGTCGCAACCTGCCCCGCAGCCGGTGTGTATGGACCAGGAGCGCCGAGAAAAGCAAAGAATTGAGGAGTTGCACCGAACACTTTGCCAATATCCGTCTGCCAAAATTCGTCTTCGATCAGGTCATTGTAGGGCGGGATCAAAAGATAACCGCCGGTCTTCATCCATTCGCGGAGCCAATCCTTATCGCCCATGTAGGCGATCAGCTTCTTCCCAAGTTCGGGATTCTTCGCCCCTGTGAACATGCACAGGTGGTTGGATATCCCCGTCACGTATCGTCCTTCCGGGCCAGCTGGTAGAAGGGTAAATCCGGATACTTCCAACATATCTGGAACCTCATCTCTCATCTTTCGATAGACGCTGCCAGTGTTAACAATCATTGCAGACTGGCCTGCGAGATACGCTGCGTTGTTTCCACCGTCATCCCATCCTATGACGCCAGGCGGATTGACATTGGCAGTTGTCCAGAAATCCTTCAACCACTGAAAAGCGACCTGCGCTTCAGGAGAATTAACTGCTGCAGCGCTGCCATCTTCGTTGAACAGCGAGGCTCCGTTACCCCAGAGGATATCGCGCATCCACCATTCACTGTCAGAGTTATCGCGACCCAGGCCAAATCCTGCTCCATAAACTCCGGCAGACTCGTCCGTGAGAAGCTTCGCATCCTCCAGAAATTCCTCCCAAGTCTCAGGTGGGGCTTGGATCCCGGCTTTTTCGAACAGGTCTGTGCGGTAATACAGTACAGTTGGCTCGGCCCACATCGGCACAGCATATTGTTTGCCATCAAAAGTCCCGGCTTTGACCACGGCTTCATTCATCGGACCGTTGTCAGCCTGAATTTGAGCAACCACATCGCTCAAGTCGGCCAGGACTCCCTGATTATAGAATTTCCCGGCGTCTTCATATCCGCAGTAAGTGACATCAGGTACATCTCCCGATTCAATCGCAGCTGCCCATTGGGGATATAGATCGTCAATTGCGATCATTCGGACATCTACCTTGACATTATTTTCTGCTTCGAAAGCTTTCGCCCGTTCTTCTACTTGTGTATTGGCCTCGTCGACGAAAGTCTTCATCATCCAGAAAGTGAGCGTTTCTGGAGCGGCCGGCTCGTCCGGCGGCGCTGCGGTCGGTGGTTCGGTCGGTTTGGGTTCGGCGGGGGGGACTGCTGTAGGAGCGGCTTCGGTTGCTGCAGCCGGTGGCTCAGTTACTTGCGCTACGGGTGGTGTTGGTTGGGCGCAAGATGCCAGCATCGCAACCAGAACCAGAATAAAAACAAACCAGCGAGCTTTCATTATCTTTTCCTCCGGATATTCTCTAACAAAGTCTTGATTGATGGAGTGAATTCACATTACTATAGATCTGCCTGTCGAAGATTGGGATATTCACCTCCTGTAACTGCATGAACATCAGACCTGATTTTAAGAACTTTTTAAGACAACTCCTGCATCGTCGCATTGTTATCGTTTTAGTGGAGCTATCACTCTAATGCAACTTTGACTACTATTTTCTTGACTGGGGCGGGAGACTCGAAGACGTATTGGGGAGCGTGAGCGTCACTGGGATAAAGCACAGCTACCTGACCCGGCGCTAACCTAACCCAGGTCACTGATTCAAGCGGGAGTTCGCCCTGCCAGGCGTCGCTCTCAGATTGATAGGGGGTGGTCACCGGAACCTGTTCCGCAGGCGCCCAACAGATCGATTCTTCACCCTGTGCTAGGTACTGTAAGTCGATAAATTTCCGGTGTCCTTCCATTTCAATATGGCTCTCTTTTATTTTCGTTGTATACGCAGAGACAATCGCAAAGACACGCTCCCCATCGATTACAATACGCCCATCCTGCAGATTGCCGGCATCGATGCTTCGTAAAAAGGAAAATGCGACCTGCAGGGCAGGCGTCCACTTTAGCTGCTCTTCCATATGCGCCAAGGTCGTGACGATCATCTCGATTTAGCCTGTTCTTCCAGAATCTGCCTTACTCGTTCCAGGTCCTCGGCTGTGTCAACGCTTAGCCCGTTGTATTCAAATTGGGTGACGACTACCTTGAGCCGGATCCCATTCTCCAGGATGCGAAGCTGTTCCAGCGATTCGGTCTTCTCCAAGGGTGTCTGCGGCATTTGAACATAGCGCATTAAGAAATCCCGAGAATAGACGTAAATTCCGATGTGCTCGTAGGCATGGTGCCCTTCTTTCTTACGCAGATATGGGATCAGCGAACGCGAGAAATACAGGGCGTTGCCCTGCTGATCGAAGACAGTTTTTACAACATTCGGGTTTTGCATATCTTCTACCGATTCAATTTCCCGGCAGAGTGTACAGGCTTTCAGATTGGGATCGTCCAGCATGGGCTGAATCGCTTCGTCGATCAGTCGTGCATCGAGTAAGGGTTCGTCGCCCTGGATATTCACCACGATCCCTGCGTCAATGCCGCGTGCCACTTCGGCAATGCGGTCCGTCCCAGTGGAATGGCTGGATAAGGTCATCTGGGCTTCCCCGCCGAAAGCATGGACTGCCTCCAGGATTCGGAAGTCATCCGTGGCGACAATGACCCGGTTGAGAAGCTTCGCCTTGAGGGCAGCCTGATATACATAATAGATCATCGGTTTGCCGAGGATCTCTTTTAATGGTTTACCTTCCAGGCGCGTGGAGCCATAGCGAGCCGGGATGATCCCTACGATGTTCATAAAAACCTCTGATAGGTGTGGCTTTTTTCGATCATTGCGCGGCGATCGAACGGCTGAACGGTATCCACGATCCAGTCGCGCATCGACTGTCCGGCGGGTGTCTGTTGGGGGTGGCTGATAAAATCGAGCTCGACGCCGAGGGCGTGGGTTGTTTTCCAGGCGATGATCGGCCAGATCGAGCCAATGTCTCCCACCAAAGGCAGGCTGCTCTCTAGCCTAGCAAAGCCCGACATCTCCATGCGGAACGGTATTCCGGTGAGCTTAGTTTTCGGCAGACCTTTATCAATGGCGCTCTGCACGGCAGAACTCTCTCGCTGCAGGTCCCAGGCGCGCTTCAAGTTGGTATCTAGGTCGATCCGGATCAGGGTCTTGTTCTGTAGACGGGTGGTGGGATATCCATCCCAATGGGCCCAGATTCCGTGTCCGGTGTAGGTCTCGAACGGGCCATCATGGATTTCCTGCGTCAGGGCAATCGCGGATTCGATGATCACATCCGCCGAATCCAGCATCGTAGCCATGCGCGTGCAGCGCTCAGAGATGGAGATGCTGTCGCCGATCGCAAGCCCAACGCCGCCTCCACCGATCAGTTGAGGTACGCTGACCAATACTGGTACATTCCGGCGCGCTGCACTGCCGATCATCGTATGCAAGTCCGCGCCCCAGCCGGCGATTTGCTCGAACGGCAGCCCGGCAGAGCGCGCCATGGCAAAGATCTCGCGCGCTAGGCGCTCGGTGCGCAGCCCCATCGGATAGGCCATGTTGCCAGCAGCTTTGATGATCGTTGACCCATCAGCTGCGAGGCCACGCCGGATAAGGTTGTCGTCTAAGTCCAGCTCTCGACGAATCACGGAGAGCCATTCATCGGAGAGCAGGGTTATCTCAAAGATGTCTCCCATGGGCAGGATGGAAGGCGAAATCCCCAACTTTATCCCGTTCACTCGATGAACGCGATCCAAGGTGCCGGCTAACTCGTGGGCAATGACTGCAGAGCTGGTGGAGACCCCATCCAGGATGCCCTTATCGATCAGCTCGGCGATAAGGGTGGTCACACCCTCGTGCAGGTTCGGGCCGCTCCCGGTAATGACAACTATCTTCCCGCCGCGGCGCTTGGCAGCAACAACCTGCTGGACTGCCTGATCGAGCAGCACTTGGGTGTCAGGAGAGAGTTGATCGTAATAGCTCTGAACTAACGTTTGTATATTTTCGTTTATGGTCATAAAACAGACTCTTTACAGGATTTCTGGGAATTCATGAGTTAATTGTTCCAGACCGGCGAGCAAGTCAGCCCGTTCAAGGGGCTGCAAGTCACGGATTGGTAGGCGCGGCTGCCCAACTGGTATGCCGCGCCAGGCGAGGGCCGCCTTGAAGTAAGCCAGGTTATCTTTGAACAGGCCGCGGATGCGCTGAATAATCTGCTGCTGGCGCTGAGCCTCGGGCAGGTCACCGTTTGCAAAGGCGGTATACAGGCGGCAAAATGGGTTGGGAAAGACATTTGCGTTTCCAGATACCTGCCCCACAGAGCCTACAGCAAGTGCGGCCAGCGCGATGCCATCCACACCGCACAAGGGTGAAAAATCTGGTCCACCAGCCTGGGCGTATTCCTGGAAATGAATCAAATCTACGTTGCTAAGCTTGATGGCAACATAGTTTGGAGCGGCCATCCGCAAGCGGGTGAATAAATCGATGGATATATCTTGTTTGGCGTTCCCGGGGTAAACGTAGAGTGAGAGAGGAAAATCGGGCACTGCGCAGGCGACAGCAGTGTAATGGGCGAACAAGGCGTCGTCGTCATACGAATAGAAATAGGGGGTAATAATGGAGGCGCCATCGGCGCCAATCTGTTGTGCGTGCAAGGTAAGTGTAATGGCCTCTGCAGTCGAAACAGCGCCTGTGTGAATCAATACGGAAACGCGACCAGCAGCCTGATCGACGACCGCCTCCGCCAGTTGCATGCGCTCTGCCGGTGTGAGCAACATACCCTCCCCCGTGGTTCCCGCAGGAAGCAGCG
>MGNS01000036.1:9653-13202 GCA_001795165.1 Chloroflexi bacterium RBG_16_57_11 | reverse complement strand
GAAATCAAGAATTCGACCAGCCGGCGGGTAGCAATAAGATCTAGCTGACCCAGTGCGTCGAAAGGGGTGAGCATTGGGCAGATGATGCCCTGAAACACAGAATGGTTTATCATCTTTGACTTTGTATCAGACCAGCTCTACGATCTTGGAAGGGGTGGGCAGAACGTAACCCATCCGGCGAGAGATTTCCTGAGCAGTATATTGAACCAAATTAGCAAATTCCAGTTGTCTGGATATGGTGATCTCTGGATCGGCGCCCGAAATTGAGCAGGCGCCTACGACATGGCCTTGCGCGTTGAAGATCGGAGCGCCGATGCAATAGGTGTTCATCTCGTGCTCTTGGTTGTCAATTGAGAAACCGCGGTATCGGGTGGCTCTCAGGTCTTCCAACAAGGCAGGCAGATCGGTAAACGTGTTTTTCGTGTAAGCGGGTAAGTTGGTACGATCTGCAATAGCAACAACTTCTTCGTCCGATAGCTGCGCCAGGATGGCTTTGCCATTAGAGGTGCAGTGTAACGGAACGCGCTCACCGATAGCCGTGCGGGCCAATAAACGCCGCGGCGATTCGATGGCGTAGATATATAGCGCTGCATCTCCATCCCGCATAGTCAGATAGACAGATTCATGGCAACGGTCGGCCATTTGGCGTAGTAAGGGCGCGGCGCGGTCACGAAACTCGACGTTTACGTAGATAGCCTGAGATAGCACAACCAGCATTTTGCCAAGCGCGTAGGCCTCGTTTTCCACCTGTTCGACCATACCGCGAGAAACCAACGTTGACAACAAGTTGTGTGCTGTACTCTTGGGTATGCCCAGTAAACGACTGATCTCTGACAGGCTTAGTCGAGGCCTGTCAGGGGTAAACAAAAATAGTATATCGATTGCTTTTAATACAGAGTTAACCATTGTGAGGAAATAGTTGGCTAGAGTTTGTTCAGCATTATAGAATATCATTCAATATCATAGGATTATTATACGGTAATTGGGCCAGTTTGGCAATAGATAACTTTCTAGGTGTTCTTGCGATAGTTTTTTGTAAATACTACGAATTATTGCTAGCTCAACAGATGGTAAGAGTACCAGATCTGACTTAAGAACTGGTACAATCATTCGGGGAAGTTCAATAATTCCCACTGAAGGAATTTTTGCGTGCAGCCTGAAATCCAAAGCGTCAAAGCTCTAGCCGAACTACATGCGCGCCTGCGGACTTGCCGGTTGTGCCTGGATGCTGGGCATGATGTCTATCCCCGAGCCATTTTCTCCGGCCGCTCGGGGGCTTTCATAATGATCATTGGGCAAGCGCCGGGTATTACCGAGAAAGAGGCGGGCCGCCCCTTCAATGCTGGCAGCGGTACGCGCCTCTTCCGCTGGCTCGCCGATGCCGGTATCGATGAAACCTGGTTCAGGAACACCCAATATCTCACTTCGGTGACCAAATGTTACCCTGGGCGCTCGATATCCGGCGGCGGGGATCGAGTGCCCTCCCGCGCCGAACAAACTCTCTGTCGTCCCTATTTAGACCAGGAGATTGCCCTCATCGATCCGCGCATGATACTTCCGGTAGGCGGCCTGGCGATCAGCCTGTTCTACCCCGCAGGCCAACCCTTGACAGAGATTATCGGTACCCAGAAGCAAGTACACGGTCGTTGGGTTATCCCCTTGCCTCACCCTTCTGGGGCCAGTCGATGGCATCAGCAGGAAACGAATCGTGAGCGCGTGCGTCAGGCGGTGGCCCTGATCGACGAGCACATGCGCGCCATCCTTCACGACGCTTGATCAATGCCCTTCGCGAACGAGCCAATCGATTAATTACCTCAAACATTTTCGTGCCGCGGGGGTTTCCCTTTATCCCTCCCCTCCCGGCGCCTCGGAAAATCCGGCTCAGCGGGCCAGCGTTCAGGAAGGTTCTCCTTCAGTCCGCCACCAGAGTTGACGAAAGGATGCTCAGCCGGTTTCGTGAGAGACCAGAACTTTGATTAGCAGGAGAGAGACGAAAGAGATCACGACCAGGATAACCGACAGTGTGAGAGCACTTTCCAGGTTCCGTTCGAAACCCAGGTAAATCGCGGTTGGCATGGTTTGGGTTCGGCCAGGGAAATTCCCGGCGAAGATCATGGTCGCTCCGAACTCGCCCAGGGCGCGCGCCCAGCACATCATTATTCCACTGAGCAAGGCGAAGCGGGAGAGCGGAACGATGACAAACCTGAAAATCTGCCAGCGACTGGCGCCATCCAACTGGGCTGCCTGCACGATTTCGGTGTCGATGCCGGCAAATCCCAACGAGGCGGCGCGCACATAGAAAGGAGAGGCGATGAAGATTTGGGCGATCACGACCGCTGCAACGGTAAATGCCACCTGGATGTCGCTATTATCCAACCAGCCACCGATCAAGCCTCTGCGACCCAGAGTCATCAGGAGAGCCATGCCGGCTACAGAGGGCGGCAACACGAGTGGCAAATCGATGAGGGTATCGAGCACCTTTTTATAGCGAAATTCATGGCGTCCAAGCAGGTAAGCAAGCGGAGTCCCAAGCAGGACAATCAGCCCGACACTGATCAGGGTGGTCCTAAAGCTGACGCTGATCGCCTGGCGCACCTCTTCCTGGCTGAGATTCGCCAGCAATCCTTGTAGGGATGTGCGGGTGAACAACATTACAATTGGGACCAGGATCAATAAAATCAGCGGGAGGGCGGTGATACGCCAGGCTTTATCGACCCAGGATTTCATCGATTTTTTTCGTGCCCAGTCCGTCGAATCGCGCCTGCGACGGACTGGTTCTGCGGCTGCTCTGGAGTTTTGAAGACCTTGTTCTGTCAAATCTACCTTATCGGGGTGAAATTGTACTTTGCCAGTATGCTTTGGCCCTCAGCCGAGAGGACCATATCGATAAAAGCCTGGGCAAGGTCCGGGTTCTCGCTCTCTTTGACCGGGGCAATCGGGTACGATGCAATAATATTCAGCGCCTCAGGGATATCTAAACGGCCGAGCTTGTCCGCTTCAGTCCCAGAAATATCGCTGGTGTAGACAATCCCGGCATCGGCCTCGCCCAGAGCCACCTTGGTCAACACGGCCTTGACGTTGTCCTCATAAGAAACTACATTCTTGGTGACATCATCCTTGTAACTTGTGCCCAACGCCGGGTCGACCGAGGCTTTTTCCAGGAATTCCAGCGCGTACTGGCCGACCGGCACCTCCTTGGTCGCCAGCACCAGCTTCAAGCCGGATTTTCCAAGGTCCTGTAACGCTGTCAAGCCAGCCGGGTTATCCTGCGGGTAGATGATCACCAGACGGTTCCTGGCAAAGGTCTGCTGGGTCCTGCTAACAACACTTCCAGCCTCGATGACCACATCCATCTGCTTCTGGTTGGCGCTGGCGAACACATCGGCCGGGGCGCCTTCATTGATCTGCTGGGCAAGCTGCTGAGAGCCGCCGAAGTTGAAAACCACGGTCGTGCCGGGATGGCTGGCCTCGAACAGACTTCCGATGTCGCCGAAAGCGGAGGTAAGCGAAGCCGCCGCAAAGACGTTCAGGTCGACCGGCTTTGAAGGG
>MGNS01000036.1:7165-9635 GCA_001795165.1 Chloroflexi bacterium RBG_16_57_11 | reverse complement strand
ACCGTTACCGGCGCTTGTGCGGCTCCAGGGACTTCCGTCACCGCGGCTGTGGGTTCAACGGCGACCTGGATAGCAGCAGGCTGCGGAGCGCAGCTACTCAGTAGCAGGGGCAGTACCAGTATATGAATGGGAAAGGTTTTCAGTCCTATGCGTCTTCTCCCGGATTAGATCTGCAGGTAATGAGCTCTAAGTGATGTCTCAATAGAACATCTATTGAGATGCTGTGTTCTCCTGCGATCGATACAATGTTCCCTGGCACAGGTCCAGCCAATCCAGCATGGCCTGGATTTGCCCGACCCGATATTGATCCACCAGCCAGGCATAAGCATGGCCATCCTTTTCTTCGACTGCCTGGGATTGGTGGTCGGCCAGCCAGCCCTGGCAGGCAGTGCGCTGTAAGGCAACCAGGCGAGCAAACTGCTCTGGGCTTCCACCTTGAGCGAAATAGAGCTTGGCCTGAAATTCCTGGCGCATGTAGCGCGGCGCATGTACCGGCGTGGACAGCCATTCCTGGAAAGCGCGCTGGCCGAAAGCGGTCAATTGGTATACGCGCCGCGCCGGGCGAGTCTCCTGCGGCTGCATTGAGCTGGTAATATAGCCATCGCCCTCGAGCTTATCTAACCAGGCATACAGCTGGGCCTGTTTGATGCGCCAAACAACTCCCAGGCCATGCGGGTCGCAAAGCTGTTGGTGAAGCTGGTAGCCATGTAAAGGACCTTGCTGGATTACCCCGAGCAAAGCGTGTTCGATCGTCAGAGAGCGGCGCACCATTGGGCTCATGTTCACTCGCCTTTACTCATTAAATGAATATACATTATATCAGTATACAAGAAAAGAGCAATGCTGGGTGTTATCATTGACGAAGCAAACCGCATCGCACGCCTGCCAAAGGAGCTGGTGGAAGAAGCCCTGCAGACTGCCCCCGGACCTTCACTCTGGGCGCTCGCAATCCAGCCTTCGACTACTCGCTGCTGTCCCAGGTCACACGTTACAGCATCGAAAGAACCGCCGTCTTCGCCCTGGACTTTATAGTTTCCCCTGGCGAATAAATCGATCCACTTCACTGCGATAGGGTAAGGAAGGCTGCGCGCCAGCTCGGGTGACGGAGATCGCAGCGGCCGCGCTGGCAAAGCGAACCGCAGCACTCAGGGACAACCTTTCTCCCAACCCGGTGGCCAAAGCTCCCACAAAGGCATCCCCGGCGGCGGTCGTATCGACCACCCGCACCGGGAAAGCTGGGATGCTGTAATAGGCCGGGTCCGACTGGTCGCCTTCCACAATTAGAGCGCCTCTTTCACCCAGGGTCAGCACCACACTGCCCACACCAAGGCTGAGCAAGGCCACTCCTGCGCTGCGCGCCTGCTCATCGCTGTGTATCGTTTGACCCGTCAGGCGCTCGGTTTCGCTTTCATTGGGGATCAGTACGTCGATGTTCCGCAGCAGATGCACATCCAGATCTTGTGCCGGTGCAGGATTCAAGATGACCTTCACGCCGCGTTCCTTGGCGATCTGCGCGGCAGTCTCAACGCTGTCCAGCGGCGTTTCGAGCGGCATGGCCAACCAATCCACCCGGGTAATCTGTTCCCAGGCAGAGCGGACTTCCTCTGCCGTCAGGGTGAGGTTCGCTCCAGAAGCGACCGCGATGCTATTTTGCCCTTGGGCGTCGACGGTGATCAAGGCAACGCCGGTGGCAGTTCCCGCATCGACCCCGATGAAACGGGTGTCGATCCCTTCACAACTCATAATCTTGAGCATCTGCTCGCCAAAGGCATCCCCTCCCACCCGGCCGACCATGGTGACGCGCGCCCCCAATCGCGCCGCCGCCACCGCCTGGTTCGCACCCTTGCCGCCCGGAAAGGTGGCGAAACGGCCACCAAGCAATGTCTCGCCGGGACGTGGGATGGCGGGCATCTGAACCACCAGATCCATATTCAAGCTGCCGACTACGAGGATGTGTGGAGCTCGCGTGCTCATTTCTCACCTGCCTGGATTCATTATGATGATACGAATCATGACGATACTAATCACCTGGAGGCAGAGGCCTTTCAACGATACTACGATTGGTTTAGCATACAGGGCTTAAGACTGCTCACGCGGGTAGAAGTTAACCGCCTCGTCCTGATCTTAGGTCGAGGCGGTTATACAATTTATATCGATCTTCGTGTGTTTCCACCTTACCTTTGTGAGGCCGTTCAATCCACCTTGTTAATCGTCTTGTTGCTACCGGTCAATCCCTCAAAATAGCCGCCTGCCACGCCAGGAATAGCAAATACCCAGCGGTCTTTTGCTACCAACGCCTGGTCGATTCCCGCGCCTGGCGAAGCCGCTTCCACCCCTAGGCCCTGTGGGACAATGACTGCCGTGAGTTGACCGGTACCGTCGACGACGCGAACTGGAGCAGAGTGTAGCACTTCAGGGTTAATCGTCACCACCGCGTTCGCCGGCAGGTAGAAGGCTGAGATATCCCCGG
>MGNS01000036.1:146-7130 GCA_001795165.1 Chloroflexi bacterium RBG_16_57_11 | reverse complement strand
TTGTCGCCCAGGAAAAGGACCACCGGCTCGGTAGTTACCAGCGTGACTGGCATCCCATTGTATTCCAGATAATCCAGGCTGGGGTTCTTGCCGTAAATCCAGCCCACCTGAACCGGCTCTCCGTTATACACTTTTTCTTGGATCTGTGCGACCAACGGGTCATCCTTCAACGCTTCAACCTGCGGCTCGTAAACTGCGGTAGTGTCCATCTGGCCCGTAAATGCACTTTTCATCGCCTGGGCAAAGGCGGTTGCATCCAGGTCCCAGTGCGCCGTCCCAAAAGGCTCGAACTTTGGGTCATCGACCGGCGGCGGATAAAGCAGGATGTTCAGCCCCAGGAGCTTCTGATAGGTTTGATTCTGGGCAATCGATGAGTGCAAGGGAGCAGTCGAGCCTTCGCGCAGGGATTGGCCAGCTCCTGCACCGTAACCGGCGGCTCCACCTTCCCCCCGACTACAGGCAGCCAGCGAAACCAACATGGCGAGCACGAGCATAACCAGCAGCATTTTCTTCATTTGTTTTCTTCTCCAGCGTGTGATCGATTGGAAAATGATCACAGAATAATAGCTACTTTATATCATGAACGCTGAATTTTTCGCAAGGACTTGCCCAGCCAGCGGGGTTTCGTAACCAAGAGAAGGCCTGGGGAGTGATCCGCCATTCGGCTGGAACCACTCCCCAAAGCAGTCTTGCTAAAACAAACCGGGGTTTAGAAGTCGAAGTTGCCGATGTTTTCCTTGGTGAACACAACCGGCGGCCCGGTGATGATCACGTTATTCTCGCGGAACTCGCGATCACCCAGGTTGGGGATGGTGAACTTAGCGCCGGGTGCCGGCTTGACTAGACCGTTGCGGATTTGCGGCGCCAGGTTGCCAGCCAGGTAACCCTCGTCATAAGGGCTCCACAGAGCGAAGGCATCCACCACGCCGCTTTCGATGAAAGCGCGCATTTGGTTGGGGGTGCCCAGACCAGTCACCTGCAAGCCTTCGCCGACAGCGTTCGGGCCGCCGGGGAAGACGCCAGCCGACTCGACGCACTGGGCAGCCGCCGCCACGCCAACCGTGGTGGGGGCAATGATGCCACGCAAGTCAGGGTAGTTGGACAACAGGCCTTCACACTCGGTCAGGCTCTTCTGCGGATCGTCGTCGCCGTAGACCACTGCAACCAGCTCCATATCCTTATACTTCGGATCCTTAAGAGCCTCTTTCATTCCCTCAATCCAAAAGTTCTGGTCGGGGGCATCGGCAGTGGCGCTCAAGACGGCGATCTTACCTTTGTAGTCAATCAGCGAGCCCATCAGCTCAACCTGACTGGAGCCGGTGATGTCGAAATCCATCGGCAGAATAGCCAGGTCGCGGTGCGCCTCATTGCCCGGGACATCGGAATTGACGATCATCACGGTGATGCCCGCTTTGCGAGCGCGATCGAATACATCATTCAACGCGTCTGGGCTGTTGGGCGAGATTGCCAGCACATCGACGCCCCGCTGGATCTGCTCTTCGACAAAGGGGATTTGCGATGTGGCTTCGGCCGTGGCTGGAGCGGTAGTAGTGAAGTTGCAGCCTAGCTCGAGACAGGCCTGCTCAAAGCCGCGGATGATCGAGTCAAAGTACGGGTTGCCCGTGTTCTTGGGGATGTAGACGATATCGATCCCCTCCCCGGGCTTGGCGGCAGGCTGTTCCGGTTGTTGAGGTGCTTCTGTCTTAACCGGCTCAGGCGGCGGCGTTGGCGTCGCGGTTGTTCCACAGGCGCTCAATACCAGACTGAAAATGATCATCAGCACGGCGCCGATATACAGTTTGTTTGTACGCATTTACGATCCTCCTTGAATTGTTGTCTGATTTAGGATAGTTCTATCGAAAGCGTGCACAAGTGAACGATGGGTTAGTTCGACCACCTCCTTTCAATACTCCTTAAGTGCTGATCTCTGGTCAACTTAGCGGCGAAAACGGTTCATGACATTCGAGACGATCACGGATAGGATCAGCAGCACGCCGATGACGAAAAGCTGGCTTTCTGCCTTAACATTGGCAACTCCCATCCCGGTACGCAGGACAAAAATCAGGAAAAAGGCGATCACCGCACCGAGCATACTGCCGCGCCCCCCGCGGATATCCACACCGCCCAGGACAACCGCCGTGATCACATCCAGCTCCCAGCCACGAGCGTGGTCGTAACGCGCCACGCTCAAGCGAGAAACCATGATCATACCTGCCAGGCCTGACAGGAATCCAGCTAGGGTGAAGATCGCCCGCTCGACCCACTCTACCGGAACACCCGAATAGCGTGCGGCTTCTTTGTTATTCCCGATGGTGTAGACCCAACGTCCGAAGACAGTTTTATGCAGCAGCAAACCTAGCAGGACCGCCAGCAAGAGAAATATGAACAGGGGGACTGGAATGCCAATAAGGGTGATCTGGTTAACACCGACAAACCAGTCCGGGAAGACAATGTCCCGGCTCCAGGCCAGTTTGGGGCGCGAGTCGTCGCCAACCAGAATATTCGCCAAGCCGCGGTAAAGCGCCAGCGTAGCCAGTGTCACCGCCAGAGAGGGCAGCTTTAACCTGGTCACCAACAAGCCGTTCACGTAGCCTAAGAGCCCACCCAGGATCAGCGCCAGGACCAGGGTGATGCCCATCGGAACGCCCAGATCGAAGTAGGTTATTCCTGCTATACAAGCCACCAGCGCCAGCGTGGATGCCACCGACAGGTCGATGCCTCCACTGATGATGATGAACACCATACCCAGAGACATGATCCCGATCTCGATATACGTCGAGGTGTTATTCAGCAGGAAGCGCAGATCCAGGAAGTAGGGCGAGAGCAAACTGCCGCCGATGAAGGCCAGCACCAATAACACCAGGGGTACAATTTCCGGGCGTAACAACAGGCTACGCAGTAGTTCTTTAGCGCGGCTGTAAGGTTGGGAAGTGGAGGTGCGCTGTTCCGAGGTCAGTGGAGCGGCTGTTTGAGTTGCCAGGTTTGAGGTATCTTTGCTATTCATGCCGGTTATTCTCCAGTACTCGCCCGTCGCAGCTCACGCTGAATGATTGCATCCACAACCACTGCCAGCAAGATGACAAATCCGTACACTGCAAGTTGCCAGGTAGCAGCAATCCCCAGCACTGAAAGTGCCACATTGATCGTGCCCAACAGCAAGCAGCCTAACACGACGCCGAGAACCGACCCCGATCCGCCGAAGACGTTGGTACCGCCGATGACCACCGCCGCGATCGCCGTCAGCTCGAAGCCCACACCCGTCTCGCCGGGGTTCACAAAGCCGAAACGAGAGGCATACAGGACCCCCGCCAGACCCGCCAAAGCGCCGGTGATGGCATAGACGAGGAAAGTAGTCCAGGCCACCGGGATGCCGCGCAGGGTGGCGGCATCCTGGTTACCGCCGATTGCATACACATTCCGGCCTGCCTTGGAACTGCGCAAGAAGAAAAAGGTCAATATGGCAACCACCACGGCGATGACCACCACCCAGGGCACCAGGTTGATGCCCAAGGGACCGACCTGCGACCAGTGGATCAGAGAGCGTGGCACATGATTTGGGTCGATCTGCCTCCCCTGGCTCACGATGAAAGTCAGACCGCGGTAAGCGCTCAGCGTGCCGAGCGTGGTGATCACTGGCGGGATTTTTACCCAGGCGATTAACGCTCCATTGATCGCCCCCAGTCCCAACCCGATCAGAATTGCCAGCAGTGTGCCCAGGTAGATATTGAATTCGGGGAAGTCGCGGAAGATCATCCCGACAATAATACCTGCCAGCGCCAGGATAGAGCCGACCGAGACATCGATGCCGCGAGTGATGATGACCATCATCTCGCCCATCGCTACTACGGTCAGCAGCGGTACCCATAGCAAGATCGAGCGCAGGTTGAACGAACTGAGAAAGCGTGGCTGGGCGATCGTTGCTCCGATCACGATCAGCACCAGGAACAGGATAATCCCCAGCTCGCGAAAGCGCGCCAGTTGGTTGGCCAGGGTGCGGCTGCTTTGTTTGGTTTGGATGGATTCGATCGTCGTCATGCTTGGCTACGCCCCTTCCATCACCTGACCGGTAGCTGCCGCCATGATTTTTTCGGCGGTTGCATCCGCTTTGGTGAAGCGCCCGGTGATGCGCCCCTGTTTCATCACCAGGATCCGGTCGCTCATCGCCAGGATTTCTGGCAGTTCGGAGGAGATCATCAATATACCCATGCCTTGGGCTGCCAGTTCACCCATTAGGTGATGAACCTCGGATTTTGCGCCGATATCGATACCACGTGTCGGCTCATCCAGGATCATTACCTTTGGCTGGCTGAGCAGCCATTTCGAGATCACTACTTTCTGCTGGTTTCCGCCCGAAAGCTCTCGCACCGGCTGGCCAATGTTACGCAGCACAATGCGTAGCTTCTCGACATAATCCCGGGTAATTTTGTGCTCGTTCTGATTGCGTAGCCAGCCCCAATTCGCTACCTGGCTCAGGATGGGTAAGGTGGTATTCTCGGTGACGCTCATAGGCATCACGAGACCGTGGTGCTGGCGGTCTTCTGGCAGGTAGATCATTCCCGCCGATAATGCCTGGCGTGGATGGTGGATGCGCACTTCCTTACCGTCAATACGGACAGAGCCCTGGTCTATGTCAAGGGTGCCAAATAACGCCCGGGCAACCTCTGTTCGCCCAGAACCGACCAGCCCGGCCAAACCGACGATTTCGCCCGCCCGCACATCGAAGGAGATATCGTAGAATTTCCGATTGCGCGATAGTCGGTCGACTTCCAGTAAGGTGCGACCCTGGCTCGCGGTTGCGCCACGTTCATACAAGGCGCTAAGCGGTCGTCCAACCATCATGCGAATGATCCCGTCCACCGTGGTTTCGGTTGACTTGCGTACGCCAATCAGCTCGCCATCCCGCAAGACGGTGATACGGTCACAGATTTCGAAGACCTCATCTAACCGGTGGGAGACGAAGACGATCGCTGTGCCTTGATCGCGCAACCTGCGCATAATGGTGAACAGCTCTTTCACCTCATTGGGTGTCAAAGCAGCAGTTGGCTCGTCCATCAGCAGGAGGCGCGCCTCTTGAGAGAGCGCTCCAGCCATTTCAACCATCTGCTGGTCAGCGATGGACAGGCCACGCACCTTGCGGTGTGGATCCAATTCAACGCCCAAGGACTTCAATATCTCGTTGGACCGGCGATACATCTGCGACCAGTCAACCCGGTGGAAACCCCGGGTCATCGGTTGTCGACCGATGAAGATGTTTTCGGCCACATCTAGCTCGGGGAAGGTTAGAGGCTCCTGGTGGATGAGGGCAATGCCCAGTTGGGTAGCGGCGTGAGGGTTAGGGATCTCGACCGAGGATAGCCCGCCTCCATTAATGCTGATTTGGACCGTTCCGGAGCGAGGCTGGTGAACGCCGGCAATGATCTTCGCCAACGTAGATTTCCCTGCCCCGTTCTCACCTACCAAACCATGAACTTCGCCCGGGTAGATCTCAAAGGTCACATCCCTGAGCACATCTACCCCACCGAAGGCCATATAGATGCCATTCGTCTTGAGTACTGGTGAGGGATCAGTCATTGCGCAAAACCGTCCTGGTGTTGTGTGCCGGCATGGGTGATTTGCCGGTAGGATTAATCAGCCAGGCTGAAGGCGAGTTGCTCAAACAGAGGCTTCAGTGGCTCAATATCGCCATCGATGGCCATTGCCCGGCACGGGGCGCCATCGCGGCCAGCAATACGCAGCGGCAGAGCTATCAAGATGACCTCCTTGCTCTGCAGGCGTTCCAGACCACGCAACCCCTCGATGATCAGAATTTCGGCCTGCTTGTTCAACAGCGCGTGGTGGGTGGCAAGGTATTCAGACGGGTAGGTGGTAGGGGTGTCCAACGCGACACAGATCACACCCTTCTGAGCCATCCATTTGCATGTCTCGATCCCAAGCACTGGCTGCTCGCCAAAATAATCCGGGTTGGGGAAAACTTTGTCCCAGCCGGTGTGGAAAATCAAGCGACTACCTTTGCCAATCTTGTCCCCGTAAGCTTCCAGATCTTCAACAGTGATCTCATCTTTGCGCGCCTTATGGGTGAAATCCAGCACCAGGGCTGGACCAAACCCTCGGCGAACGTCGAGGTTCTCAACGGTCAGACCATCATCGAAGAAATGGTAGGGTGCGTCCAGGTGCGTTCCCAGGTGGGTGCTCATAACCAACTGGGTAATGTTGTAGTTCAGGTTCTCGATCTTCAGATGCGGCATGACCGCGGTCTTCGGGTCGGGCCAGAAGGTTGGCGCCTTGTCATAAATATCCAGGGATAAATCGACCAGTCGTAACATATCATCCTCCTCTATATCAATAGGGTACTTTCCTTAACACCGACGCAGCGTAGGCGGTACGACGCAACGAGATCTTCCAACCAGCGGCGTATCGGCTCGACGGAGGTTATCATCAATACTTGCCTTCCAGGGCACGCGAAACGTATCTTTCCTTGTTAATAAGTTGGGATGTCATACCGCCATCAGCCAGCAAGTTTGCGCCGGTCACATAAGAGGCCTCGTCTGAGGCGAGGAAGAGCGCCACCCGCCCCATTTCCTGAGGTGTGCCGACCCTACCCAAGGGGATATTGTCCATCCAGTGCTGGACAACCGCATTCTTATCTTGCGCTACATCCTGGATTTGCTTCCAGATCACGGTGTCGATCAGACCGGGGCTGAGAGCGTTAATCCGCACACCATAAGGGGCGAACTCGATCGCCATCGAAGCAGTCATCTGCATCACCCCTCCCTTAGAGGCAGCGTAAGGTGCCGCGCCACCCAGAGTAGCTCGGGTATGCACTGAAGCAATGTTAATGATACTCCCATGACCGGCTTTAACCATTGGTTCTAATGCATATTTACTGCACAAAAATGTACCCCGCAGATCAACATTTACCACCCGGTCCCAGTCTTCTACAGTCATCTCCAGTGTGGGCTTGACGAAGTTAACCCCGGCGTTGTT
>MGNS01000036.1:0-129 GCA_001795165.1 Chloroflexi bacterium RBG_16_57_11 | reverse complement strand
TGCCGTAAGCCTTGAGCGTCTCATCGACCATACGTTTGCAATCGGCATCACGGGCGACGTCTGTTTCTACAAACAGGCCGCGCCCATACTTTGCCTGGAATTCCCGAGCGGTTTCTTCGCCGCGCGGGC
>MGNS01000035.1:4025-34359 GCA_001795165.1 Chloroflexi bacterium RBG_16_57_11 | reverse complement strand
GTAGGTCCAGGCTCGCCCGACTTGGCATTTCAACAACTACCGATGTTGCGCTGTAATACTAATGCAGATCATAAAGATAGCCTGAAGCCTTTGGTGCATACGTCTCCGCCAGCCGGGTGCCGAAGGCATCTAACCGGGTGAGGATGTACGCCTGTTCATCCACCTGACACCAGTAGCAGTTATGGCTAAAGATCAACCAGACGTGTCTGCCTTTCAGCTCATTCAGCTGTGCCAGGTAGCGATCTGGCTGGCGCCGTGACGCAATGCCCAATAAATAATCGCCCTCTTTAAACCCGAACTGGCCGGCATAATAAATAAATGCGGGCTGCGCGCCATAGTAAACATAGATGGTTTCGCCGGGTTTCCGGGAATTTTGGACGTAGGCCAAGACCGGCTTCATGTGCTCAACCATATCCGGCTGGCGGAAATTATGCCATGCCTGAGAAACAGGCGCATAAAACAGCGCCACCGCCAAACCCATTGTAGCTACAACTCCCAGCATTGATTTCAGGTTTCCCAGTCGATACTGCAGATACTCCATTCCTTCCCCTAAAAAAAGACAAATACCCGGTAAAGCAAATAATAAAAAACGATCATAAAATGGGTAGCTGTGCACTGAGGCGGCAGCCAGTGCTGTTAAAGGTGGAAGGAGCAAGATCAGACCTAAGGGTGTGCGCCGGAGCATTGTAACCCCCCCTAATACCCAAAGCGCTGCGCCCAGCAATGCCGGCACACCTGTAATGTCTTGGAGCGAGGCAGGGAACCGGTTGGCGAACCAATCCATGTGCAGCCAGAATGCCTCTGGCGGGTAACTGAGAGCCCAGTAGCTTACTAAAAGCGGGTTACTCGTCAGATGCCGGAGCGAGATCCAGTAAATCGCCAAAAAGTTAATCATCCAAAATGCACCCAGCCCGGCTATCCAGGGGAATCTGGACCATAGCCTCGTGGAGAATATGTCGGCCGATAACGCCACGCCGATCCCTGCCAGGATAAAAACCGCAGGATGCGACAGCCACAGGCAGCCTGCCCCAACCAGGCCTAAGACCAACCAATGACGGGCGGAGAACCGTAGTCCAAAACATGGGTACGCCACCAGCAGCAAGAGCACCGCCGCAAAGCCATCACTGGAATATTGCTTGGCTTCGGATGAGTAGTAAATCGCTGCGCCAGAAACGGCGAAGAGGCCGACCGCAATTGGGACCCCCAGGCCTCGAGTATAGCGCCGCGCCACCGGGAACATGAGGATCAGGGAGACAATCCCGGCCAGAAAAGGAAACAGGCGTAGCCAGTAATCCCGGTCCCCTGGCGCCAGGAGCAATAGCTTCTCCACCCATAAAAAACCGAGCGGCGCGCCTTGATTAAAATCCAGCGGGCGAGCCAGGCCGGCCAGCGAGCGTTCCACGATATTGCGTGCCAGCGCTGCCTCATCGTGCCACAAAGAGCGACCTGTGAGGTATGCTCGTGCGCGCAAGATCACACCCAACAACAGGACTACCCAGAGGAAGTAGGGTGAAATCTGAGTCGAAGATCGATGAGTAAAATTCAAAAGATGCCCGTAATTACAGCAATAAGTGGACGATTATTCCCTCTTGCGATCTTACTCTAATTTTTACGAAAGTCAAGCAGTGAATCATGATCGGTTTAATAGGATTCGTCACACTTTTCACGATTGTGCGTCATAGATAATAGCGAAATATCTCAATCATTGCCCATTCGCCGGGGGAACGGGGTCGCTGAGGGGGCCCCGTCTCCTGCAATTATGCTGCGCCATCCATAATCGGTGGCGCAGCAGCTTTAAGCCAAAAATCGTTTATAATCGACCCGATGATTAAAATTCCGGCTGAGATCCGACCAGAAAACTTTTCCCGCCGCGGTGAGATCACTGCCTGGGTTTTGGCCATCCTGACCCTGGCGAGCTGGTTCGCCCTGCGGGCGCGCAATTATCCGGTGCCGGTGTTCTTCATCATCCTTACGCTCTTCTTGATCCTTGCCGCACTGGCGATCAGCCTGTCCAACTGGTCCGATCGCCACACTCTGTTACGCCTGGAGGCGGATGGAATGCGCTTCGAAAATGGGCTGCGCCGGGTTTATCTGACCTGGAACGAAATACACAAGGTGCAGATCTTCCCCTCTCGCCTGGGTGACCGGGTGCGAGTTTCTGGCGCAAAGACCTTTTTTAGCTTTCGCCTGCTGGGGGAAGTCAGCTTTCGCGGCCAGGTGCGCGGGCGGATGGGCTTTGCCGATGGCGAGCGCATCTTAAGGTATATCCTGGGTGCAACTGGCTTGAAACGGTACGATAAACCTGGAGAAGGTTATTATTATGCGCGTGAATAAGCACTCTCTGCGATGATTGCAGTGACGACCAACAGGACGCGCTCTCTATCGCAGAGGGCGCGTTTTTCGATTAAAATTGCCAAGGAGGCCGGATATGACATTGAAAGATCTTAACATTGAAGAGCAAGTCACCTTACTGATGCAAGGCGCCGAATATGGCGACGTGACCTTGAAACAAGCCATGACGGATGAACTGCGTCAACGATTGATCGAAGCAAAGGACGAAGGCCGCCCGCTGCGTGTCTATTGCGGCTTCGATCCACGCACCAGCGATCTTCACCTGGGGCATACAGTTGTGATGCGTAAATTACGCCAATTCCAGGATTTGGGGCATGAAGTGACCTTCCTCGTTGGGAACTATACCTCATTGGTTGGCGATCCATCAGATAAGGACAAGCTCCGCCCACAGCTCTCACCTGAAGAAGTGGAACTAAACGCGCGCACCTACGCCGAACAAGCGTATAAAGTAATGGAGCGGGAGAAAACCCATATCCGGTACAACGCCGAGTGGCTTTCCAGGCTGAGCTTTGCAGAATTAATCAAGCTGGCCTCCAACTTCACTGTGCAACAATTCATCGCCCGGGAGAACTTCCGGTTGCGCTGGGACCACGGCGACCCGATCCACGTGCACGAATTTTTCTATGCCATCATGCAGGGCTATGATGCATACGCCCTGCGTTGTGATGTCCAGGTGGGCGGTACCGACCAGCTCTTCAATATCGTGACCGCCGCACGGAAACTGATGACCTTTCTGGGCGCCAAGCCGAACATCGCCATCATCATGGACATCCTGCCAGGGACGGACGGCGAGGTCAAGATGAGCAAGTCGCTTGGCAACCACATCGCGTTGATGTCTACTCCGGAAGATATGTACGGCAAGGTAATGAGCGTGCCAGATAAAGCCATGGGGCTGTTTTTCCGACTGGTGACGCGTTGGACACCACCCGAGATCGCCAAATTGGAGCAGGACCTCGCCGAGGGGCGCATCCACCCGCGCGATGCCAAGATGAAACTCGCCCGGGAGATCGTCTCGATCTACCACTCCGAAAGCGCGGCCGCTCACGCCGAGGGTGAGTTCGTGCGCATCTTTCAGCAGCACGACCTGCCCGACGAATTTCCTGTATATCTATTACAAAATGGGCAGACCGTCTTGGAGGTGTTGTTGGCTGGCGGCCTGGTGAGCAGCAAGAGCGAGGGGCGGCGTTTGTTGGAACAACATGGTGTGCGCCTGGATGGGCAAACCATCAGTGACGGTAACCGGACTTTCCCCCATCCTGGTGTTTTGCAGGTGGGTAAACGGAAATATCTGCGTGTCAGGTAGATTAATCAATCATAAGAGAATCGGATAATTTTTGTCGATTCTCTTGTATATTGGTATAATCAGGCAACTCTCTGGAAATCCTGGGCATAGCATCGCTCATCCTCCCTTCTTATCTAACGGCATTTGCGAAAAATGGCTTTTGACAAGCCATTTTTCACATGCCGGGAAGGAAAAATTTCAAGAGGGCAAAAGGAGTATTTGAGATGAAAAACCAATCTGGTTTAGAAGAACAAACCACATTTTTACTGGCCCCGCCGGAAGACGGCATCGTCCAGGAAGTAGCGACACGCAAGCGCATCGCCCTGGTCGCTCACGATAACAAGAAAAATGATCTGCTGGAATGGGCTCGCTTTAATCGTGACCTGCTGGTCCAGCACGAGCTATACGCAACTGGCACCACAGGCCGGCTTTTGGGTGATGAGCTTCAAACCCCGGTCGTGTGCTTACAAAGCGGTCCACTGGGCGGCGATCAGCAGATCGGCGCGCGCATTGCAGAGGGTGTGATCGATCTCTTGATTTTTTTCTGGGACCCGCTCTCACCACACCCCCACGATCCGGATGTTAAAGCCCTGCTGCGCATTGCAGTCGTGTGGAACATCCCGGTGGCGTGTGATCGGGCAACCGCCGACTACGTGATCTCGTCTCAATTGATGAACGAGCCTTATGAGCGCATCCTGCCGGATTACGCCAGTCACATCGACCGGTTGGATGGCATTGAGTTACATGAACCTGTCCGCTTGTAATTGAGGTCTCCGACCCGGATAAAGCTGGTGAGGAACAAATGCTGCCGGGCAGGCTTTTTAACCTGCCCGGCAAGCTGTAATTTAGGATTACTGGTTGGCGCCTTTCTCATCCAACCGGGTTATTCGAAAGCCGATCAGTCACCCTCAATCCCGGCCAAATTGCGCAGAATTGTTAAGCCTATCTCCTCCGCCAGGGCAGTATTATCATCTTCAAGGGCTACTGCGACAGAATAAGGGGGGTTGCCTTCACCTGGCAGCGTCCCACCGAGGAACCAGGTAAGCGCCTCACCCGTGCCAGGAGCATCCTGGGCAACCATGCTCCACAGTGGCAGGCTGGGATGCTTGTTCCGGAGCGCAACCTGACTGGCCTGGGCGGGATCAATTGCCTGGACCGGCGAAGCCAGTGGATTGAGCGGCACCCACCCTCCCAAGTTCGTATTGACCGCGGCAACTATTTGCGGTGCGGGGCGCACTCCCCCGGAGCTGATCGCCGCGGCTGCTAACGCCATCTGTAAAGGACTGTAGGCAGCAGGCGTATCCACCTCCCCGGTCGAGCCGGCTGGTTGCGCCATTTGCAATTGAAGTGGAGGGTCGATTTGTAATGGCCCAAAACCGTCCGGAAAAAGGCTCTCCAGTTTACCCGCCGGGTAAAGCCCCATCGCCGCGCGGTTTAGCAAAGGCGAATTTGTGTCATTTACTAAAGTTTCCCATTGCTGGTCGAGCCGGTTGGCGTCGAAGGTGGGATGCGATGCCATGGCCAGGATCTCGCCGGTAGAAGCGTCCAGCGCCACTGCCGCGCCGATGCGCCCATCCAGAAGATCATCAACCGTGCGCTGTTGGTCAAGGTCCAAGGTCAGTCGCACATCCAGACCGGGCGGCGATTGCCCATACAACAAATGATCCAGCCAGATGGTCAGGCCGGGATTGCCGCGCAATCCCCTTAAATAATCATCCAGGCTGGCTTCCAGTCCAGATTGCCCGAAAGTTGGATTGGTATAGCCGATCACATTGCTCAACGGTGGATACTCCGTCCAGCGCTTAAGCTCACCGACCTCTCCGATCGACCGATTTATCGGCAGATTGTTCCGGTCCATGATCGTGCCGCGCTGCACATAGCGATCCGCAATAGCGCGCCGCTGGTTATCCGTGCGTCCAAGCAAGGCAGCCCCCCGAGGCAGAGCCCACCACAAAGCCATCACGGCACAGGCGGCATAACTCACGAGCAAGAAGCCACCGAGCTGGAGGTAAGGCGTTGGACGGTAGAGTGGAGCCGGGAAATGCTCAGACCGGTTGCTGACCAGCATGAGTAGCAGCAAACAGATGAACATTGTAACCAAAGAAGAGCCACCATAAGACATAAATGGCAGGGTCACTCCGGTGAGCGGCAGCAGGCGCAGGCTGCCTCCTATAATCAGAAAACCTTGACCGGCAATCAGGGCGGTTAACCCGGCTGCCAGGTAGCGATGATAGTGTTCGCGGGCATTCAAGGCGGACCTTAATCCGCGAATGGTCAGCATGGCGAACAGCAAGGTTATTCCAACAACGCCAACCAGGCCTGTCTCCTCAGCAAGAGCAGAAAACACCAGATCGGAGTGAGCTAAAGGCACCAGGGACGGGCTACCCATTCCGGGGCCACGCCCGATTAAGCCACCATTGGCGATCGAAATGAGCGACTGGACAATCTGGTAGGATCGCCCGCTGGGATCCAACCAGGGGCTAAGCCATGCTTCCACACGCACACGCACCACATCAAACATGAAATAACCCAACACACCGGCGAGGAGCACCCCGGCCCCAGCGACGAGTAGCACCCGGCGTTTTCCCGAAGAAAGATAAACTACCGCAGCGTAAAGAAAAAAGAAGATAGCCGCCGTACCCAGATCTCGCTGCACCACCAGGATTGCTAAAGCCAGGCCGGTCATGATCAGAGTGGGTGCGATTAATGGCAAGAGAGCCGAGGTTGAAAGTGGGCGAGAAGGAATTGGAGCATTGGCTAACACGATAAACGGTTGAAGTCCAGCCATGTACGCCGCCAGATACGCAATAAGAAGCAGCTTCAGTGGCTCAGATGGCTGCAAGTAGACACCGCAGCAACCCAACCACATGCGTGGACCATAACCGAGTGGGTTGACGCCAAAAAGGAGTGTGGCTGCGGTCAGCGCAAGCGCCCCAGAAAGCCACAGATATTTATAGCGACGTAAAAATGCCAGGTCGCCAGGCAGGCTCATCCCGGCGGTCAGCAAGCCCGTCCCAATGAATAGCCAGGCAGCCTGACGCATTCCTAATTCGGGGACCAGTCGCCAAACAGTAAGCATCCCCCAGCCAACCAGCAATGCAGACACTGGCAATAAGTAGGGGTCGCGGCCGGGTAGCATCTGGCGCGCCCGGTAGTGCGCCAGAGCAAACATGACCAGCCACACTGCCATACCCAACCAGTGATCCCAACGATAGGTTACCTGCCAGGAGCGCGCCCAACCAGCCGGTGAGATGCTCAGCGCCAGGCTATATAGAAACATAAAGGTCGCGCCCAACAGGAGCAACCGGCGCTCGATATGATCCGTTGAGGGTGGTTCGGATGACGATTTCAAGATAGATGCTTAATAAGAAACACTGGTGGAGCAGCTAGAGGAAGTATTTGCCCACCAGTAAACCCAGCCGCTGGCGGGTTTCATCGGGGATGACATCTTTTTGAGTGATCAATGAGGTCGCCAGAGCTGTGTCGCAATCGCAAGCGCGCTCCGCTGGCAGGTTGCGTGCCAGGTTGCGGATGGCTTGCTGGGCAAGCTGCGTATTGCGGTTCAAGATTTCGATAACTATCTCGACCGTGACCGGCTGTTCGCTGACATGCCAGACGTCATAATCGGTGACGTGAGCCATAACTGCATAACACATTTCCGCTTCGCGGGCCAGGAACACTTCCGGAGAAGTCGTCATGCCGATCAGCGACATCCCCCATGAGCGATACACGTTTGATTCGGCTCGGGTGGAAAAACGCGGCCCTTCGATGGTTATGAAGGTGCCGCCGATATGTACCACTGCGCCAGCCTGGTTCGTAGCCTGAAGGAGCAGTTCAGATAAAGAAGGGCAGAATGGGTCGGCCACGCTGACATGTCCTACCAGGCCATCACCGAAGAAAGAGCGTTTCCGTAAATGCGTATTATCGAACACCTGGTCTGGGATCACGATTTCACCGGGAGCATAATCTTCCCGCAATGAGCCGCAGGCGCTGATGCTGACGATCCGCTCAACCCCCAGCATTTTCAGGGCGAAGATATTGGCGCGATAGTCCACCTGGCTGGGTTGGATATGGTGGCCGATGCCATGACGCGCCAGGAATGCCACTCGCCGGCCTTCAAGCCAGCCGACGACAATCGGGGCGCTCGGATTTCCGAAGGGGGTATCGATAACATATTGTTGTGCGTCCTCCAGGCCGTGTATCGCATACAGACCGGATCCGCCAATGACTGCCAGGATAGGTTTTTGCTCCATGGCCTTGTCCTTTCTAGGTCACGTTTCTTCCTCCACGATGCTTATCAGGAATACTAGCGTGCCACAGCGCAGGCTATCACCTGAGGCAACCACCACCTGGCTGCGCACCGGCTCATCATTCAAAAAAGTGCCGTTGCGAGAATGCAGGTCTTCGATCCACCACTGAGCGTGGTGAAAGGACAGGCGCGCATGGCGAGCAGAGATGATGGGATCATTCAAGCGGCATTCGCAGGTGGTGTCTCGACCGATGGTCACCTCAGGCGAGGTGAAGCGATACATCGCCAACGGATCGCTCCCCTGACGGGCCATCACGAGAGCTGGGTTGACCGCCGCGCTCAGCAGGCGGCTCTGGCGACGAAGATCACGCCAAAGTAACCACAACCCCCAGCCGAGAAAAGCGTATAATGCCACCGCGATCGCAATCCGTACAGCGAGTAGAATCGGGCCGCTCATCGATTACTCTGCAGGTACTTCCTGCGTATCTCCAGGCTCAGGGATCTCTTGACCGAAGACCAGCGGCACACCCGCCAGGGAAATCACATCTCCTACTCGCAGCGTATGCTGGTGGATGCGTAGACCATTGACGAAGGTTCCGCCGGTTGAGTCCAGGTCAAAAATGACAAATCGGCCGCGCACGATTCTCAATTGAGCGTGTAGTCGCGAGACGCGGGGATCGTCGATCACCAGCTGGTTGTCCTCTCGGCGGCCGATATTGACCACCGCAGCCTCCAGCGGGAAGAGGCGCACGCCATCGACGATCAGAAACGCTGCCAACGGCGCCACCGGGGATGGCGCATCCGGGTAGAACGCCAACCCGGAGGTAGGCGAGAGGTCTTGCAGGCTGTCGGTTGCTGTCACCAGGGTCTCACCTGGAGCCAAATCCCACCCAGGCTCGACGCGTAAAGAAAGCGGCCCGGATAAGCGCAGCCCGGCTTCGAGACTGGCCTGGCGCAGCAATCCCACCAGCTCGTCCAGAAATTCCGGGGTTGACAGGATGTCGTCCACCTGGTCGGGATGGATATAGAACACATACAGGTTCGGAGCCACGGGTACGCCATCGACCCCAGGGCGAACGCCGCTTCGCATGGCTTCCACCAGGCTGTGGGTCAAACCTCGCGGCATCCTGCCGCGCGGGAAGATGCGCGCTGCGCTCCCCTCGACAATCGAGGACAGGCGTGTCTCGAGATGTGTAAGAGCAGCTTTCAGATCGGCCAATTCGGGTGTTATTATAACTGATGAAGCAGGTCAAAACAGCGGGTTGAGGTTGTTATGCTACAATAATTGGCACCCGCGGTCGGCCTGGTTTTTACTTGTGTTTTTTTTGAGAACGACCAGGGATAAATAATGAAGATTTCACTTGCTGAGAAAAAATCGGAGCTATTGGACGGCCTGCGCCAGGTGCGCGGTGAAATCCTTACAGCCGCGCGAGAGTTCCGCCCGGGCGAGGAAGCGATCCCTTTTGTCGGTGTCTGGTCGTTGCTGGATCTGCTGGCGCACCTGGCGGGCTGGGATGTCGCCAACCGGCAGGCCGCCCGGGAAATCCTGGCTGGCGCCCTGCCATCCTTCTACGCCCACCAGGGCAAGGATTGGGCGGAGTACAACGCCAGGTTGGTCAGCCAGTACCGGGTGGATTCATTGACCGAAATGCTGAGGTTCGTTTCGCAGACACATCTGGCGCTGCTGGACGAACTCGAAGCGCTACCCGCCCGGGATTTATTCGCTGACCACGGTGTGCGCAAGGGTAGTTACCGTGTGATCATCGGACGCCTGCTGGAAGCCGAGCGTAAAGACGAAGCCCGACACCTGCTGCAGATCGACGATTTTTTGAATAAGCGGCGTAAGTAATCGGCACTGACTTCCTTGAAGACGCGACTCATGCCGCAGTTTTTTATGACCCCAGCTTGATTGTTTCTAAATCCTTCATTAGCTGCTGGCGGTCTTCTTCATCGGTCAAGTTTTCACAAATGCGCTGCGCCTGCTCCAGGTAGACCTCCATCCGGGCCCGCTCGCCAGCGACCATCTCCACCCGTGCCAGCGCCTCATAGGCGTAACCCAGGGTAAACGGCTCCGCCCCTCCTTCCTGGGCGGCTTTCAGGCACAGCGCGCCATAGCGCCGGGCATTTTCCACCTGCCCCAACAAGGTGTAGATACGAGCAATCTGCCAGTAGCCCACTGAGAGATTGCTGGGTGTGCAATCCTGGCGCTGCGTCCAATGCCAGGTAGAAGCCAGGCTGAGGCGCAGCATTTCTTCATCTTCATCGGGTGTGCGCCCGAGCTTCTCGATCAGGTCCCAGGCACGGTTGAAACACTCCGCCGAAAAGTAGCGATGAGCGGCAGTCAGGTCGAATTCTGGTAGCTTGGTCATGGCGACTCCTCGCCTTCTGGGATAAAGTAGACAAAGTCTACCATAGATGGTCGGCTTTCCCAGCCCTGCTTTTCATAGAATTTGCGCCGGTAAGACTCGCGCTGCTTACCATTGAGCAGCGACAGGTGGTAGCAGCCCCTCTCCCTGGCTTCCTGAGTGACTGCTTGAACCAAGCGACTTCGACCCGGAACAAACAAAATGAGCGATGGGCTGGTGACCGCCCATCGCTCATTATTCTACTGCTTTTCAGACACCACAGGCAACGACTTACTCTGAGCAGTGCCCGGGGCCGATCAGGCCGTTGTTGTAGTTATCCAGGATACCCGCCAGATAAACAAATAGCTGGCGTAAGGGATCATTGCCTCTCAAAGCGCCAATTTGAGCCGGTGTGTAGGCCTGGAACAATGCGGTCGCCTGGTCGAACGCAGTCTGGGCAGCGCTGGGATCAGCGCCATTGAGGAAGTTCAATTGGGCGGCGATATAGGCATGGGCAAGAATGAAGTAAGCATTGCCATTGGGAGAAGTCCACAGCACATTATAGTAGGTCTGACCGCTCAGGAAGAATGGTGTGCTCGCACCATTGGCCAAGAGCTCCCAAGTGTCATCGTAAGGCGCCGGACCAAACTCCGAGTGGGTCTTCCAATAACCCGGGGTCAGGCTGCAGCCGCCTGCGCAGGGGACGTTGACGTTCACCTTCCAGGAACTACTGCCGGTGGCGCCGGTGTCAATGGTGGTGAACGAAGCGATGTTGTCTACCGTATAGTCACCGCAGACGGCGTACGGGCCAATCGTACGGCTATAATTGAAATTGAAGGAGGTTTGCTGGCCGGCGCAGACGGTACCGAGGGCTCCTGCGAAGGTGTCGGAGATGTTGGCGCACTCGTCGGTCTCGGTAAGACCGGCCGTCCAGTTGATCGGGGCGGTGCGGGAGTACGAAACCCCATTGGCATCCACCGCAGTGGCTGTATTTTCGGGCGCGGCGCTATCGAGGGAGCCGGTATAGGTACAATTAAATAAGTGTCCAGGCAATAGCACGAAAGGAAATTCTACAGGGCATGAAATATTATCAGCCAGGTTATCGCTTACGCTGGCAACCGTAATCGGCTCAGTCGTGGTGTTAACAACAGTGATATTGCCGGCAACTTCGTAGAAACCTGTCGCCTGAGCGCTGGCCGTGACAGTGTAGTTGACAGGGTTTGACGTCTGGCCGGGTGACAGAGTCAGGCTGGATTGATCGGCCGACTTAACAATGGTCCAATTCCATGTGCGGCTACCCTGGCAAAAAACATCCTTTTTTACTGTCAGGGGTCCTAACGGGGTTTGCGATGACTGGCCGCAAAATGGCATTGGTGTTGCCATGACGGTACTTGCGGCGACGAACAGCGCCACCAGCAAAACAGCCATAGCACCAAAAAGGAATAACTTCTTGTTGAACATTGTATGCTCCTTTTGAACGATGATCTCTTAAAATCAAATATTAGAACAAATAAATCCAAAGACTATTTTCGAACGGTATCCACATTCATCTTTCAATGATTTTGATCGTATCCGCCGTCCGGCGGATCGACTCCCCCACACAAACAAGGGTTTTTCGCTGTCTAACTGAGACAGACATAACAATTGATATGTGTATATGCAATGAGGATTTTTATAGGTCTATATCACCTCCCCAATTCAATAGGACCAATTATCAAATCGATAGTATACCAATTATCTAGAATTGTCAATAGGGTGTTTAACCCGTATTTTTTCGCCGTTATTCTATAATCACGACTCCGCCACAGAATCTCCCAGAACCTCTGCTTGATATCCCGCTCGAGGAGAATCTTTCCACATTAACCTGGATTTCCCAGGCCGGTTACGGCGGAGCCACCGAGTCAACCTCGGCAGGATAAAAAAATAAGCGATGGACCAGTATGGCCCATCGCTTAATAGAGTGATCGGACAGGTATCTTACTCGGAGCAGTGCCCGGGGCCGATCAAGCCGTTGTTGTAGTTGTCCAGGGTTGTTGCCAGAGAGAGAAACTGCTGGCGTAAAGGTGAACCGCCATTCAGAGCGCCGATTTGAGCCGGTGTGTAGGCCTGGAACAATGCGGTCGCCTGGTCGAACGCAGCCTGGGCAGCGCTGGGATCGGCGCCATTGAGGAAGTTCAATTGGGCGGCGATATAAGCATGCGCCAGGATCCAGTAGGCGTTGCCATTTGGCTCAGTCCACAGCGCCTGGTAGTAAGACACACCACTGAGGAAGAACGGGGTGTTCTCGCCGATCTGCGCCCAGGTGTCGTCGTACGGCGCCGGGCCGAAGGCGGAGTGGGTCTTCCAGTAGCCGGGGGTCAGGCTGCAGCCGACCGCGCAGGGGACGTAAACGTTCACGGTCCAGGTACTACTGCCGGTGCCGCCGCTGTCATTGGTGGTGAACGAGGCGGTGTTATCAACCGTATAGTCACCGCAGACAGCGTACGGGCCAATCGTGCGACTATAATTGAAGGTGAAGGAGGTCTGCTGGCCGGTGCAGACGGTGCCTAGGGCTCCTGCGAAGGTGTCGGAGAGGTTGGCGCACTCGTCGGTCTCGGTTATTGGAACCTGGCTCCAATCGATGGCAGAATACCCATAGTAGAATACACCATCTGTAGTCAACGCGGTGGCTGTATTTAATGGAGCAGCATCGTCGAGAGCTCCGGAATATTGACAAGCGATGGACTCGCCAGGGGCTAGAGTAATTGGAAAAACAACTGGAAGATGATTAGGAATAGTTGAGCATGTTATGGTATCAGCAAGAGTATCACTCACACTGGCAACAGTTTTTGGTACACCGGAGGTGTTGGTGACGATGATATTCCCGGCAACATTGAACGAGCCTGTCGACTGGGCGCTGGCGGTGACGGTGTAGTTCACAATGAATGACTGACCCAGCGACAGGGTCAGGCTGGATTGGTCTGCCGATTTGGTGATGGTCCAATTCCAGGTGCGGCTGCCCTCACAGAAGACATCTTTCTTCACCGTCAGGCCGCCAAAGTTAATACTGTTATCCATATATCCACATTGAACCTGGTTGGTTGCCATGGCAGTTCCTGCGGCGATGAAAAACGCCACCAACAAGACTGCCAGGCTGCCAATAAAGAATAACTTCTTGTTGAACATTCTATTTCTCCCTTCTGAGAGATGATCCCAAAAAATCAATTAGTCGAACCTCAGGCTTAATAATAAACGTCAGATACAATTCTGCTTCTCCTGGACGTAACCCTACCATACAAGCGACGAATCGAAGCCCTACGATACCAGGTGTTTTTCGCTGTCGAAATGCAGACAGCCGAAATTAAGAATTTAGATTCAAGGGGTTGATGGTTTATCCAGCGCTACTTCACCTCCCTAATTAATTAGTGCCTATAATAGGTCTATATTATATTATATCTCCTAATTTGTCAACGTATTGACCACGACTTGGATCGAATTTTTCGATCTAGGGCAACGGCCGCCAGAGCTGCACCAGCAGCACCGCACTGGACACCAGCAGCGCGGCGATGGTGGCAAACAGCACGCTGATTTCGACCGTTTCTTTGCGGGTGACTAGGAAGGTAGGCAGGCGATCGAACACCCTTTGCAGCTCTCCGGCGCTCTTAGCCGTGTAATACTGTCCTCCGGTCATCTCGGCGATCTGCTTGAGGGTCTCTTCGTCAATCCCGCGACGCCGAAAGCCCCACCCTCCGCCAAAATAGTTATTCCCCGGGATGGTCGAGCCGGTCTCGGTGCCATAACCGATGGTATACACCCGCACCCCGCGATCGACGGCCACCTGGGCAGCTTCGAGCGGGTGGGGACCGGTGGTTGCGACGCCGTCACTCAACAGGACAATAATATCCGGCTCGTAATCCCCTTTTTCCCGTGGCGCCGATGTGGCTGAGGCGGCGCTTTCGGTAGCGGAAGCGCCATTCCGGTTGAATTCCTCAATCGCCTCCAACCCTGTCAGGATCCCACTGCCGATGGCAGTGCCACGGCCGGCGGTGAGCAACAGGATGGCCGTCTCCAGCTCCTCAATATTACTGGTGGGCGGCTGGACCAACTGCGCAAAGCTGGCGAAGGCAACGATACCGATCAGGTTGGTGTCCTTTTGGCGACGGATGAACGAAAGCGCCGCCTCCTTGGCTGCTCCCAGCCGGCTGGGCGGTATATCGTCCTGAAGCATGCTCCTGGACACATCCAGCGCCAGCATGACCGTCGCGCGGCCCTCCGGAACGCGGGTCACCGCAACTGGGCGTGCCAGGCTGAGCACCAGGCTGGAAAGCGCCAGACAGAACAGCGCCAGCGGAAGATAACGCCGGATACGCGACTGCGCCGGGATTGCCGCGCGCACCAGCGACAGGCTGGAGAAGCGGATAGCGAACCTCCGCCTGCGGTTCCGCCTCCAGATGTAGGCCGCCATCAGAAGCGGTATCAAACTCAAAAGGATCAAAGCGCCAGGCCATTGAAAGTACATTTTCTACCTCCAGGCTTTCCCTCAACCCGCGCGGCTCACCCTCACACCAGCCGGTTGAGCCACAACAAGGAGAAAACACTGCCCACCAGCAAGACGACGATACTTGCGCCGGCCAGCAGCGCTGTGAGCTCCATCTTCTCAGACTTGACCACCAGGTGTGGGGTAAGATTGGCGTATACAGCTTGTGGATCCCCTTGGCTGGCGGCGGAATAATACGTGCCGCCACCGACCTGGGTAATGTGCTGAAGCATGGCTTCATTCAGCGCGGTGTGGACGAGAAAGCCATCCAATTCAAGCGTAGCGCCGGCCGTTGTGCCAAAGCCAAGCGCGTCGATGCGCACACGGCGATCTGCAGCCGCCTGCGCCGCTTCGATCGGGTTGATCGATTGGTTATCCTCCCCATCCGATAAAATCACGATCACCGAGGACGGATACTCGCCCTCCGGCAGTTGGGCCAGCAAATCTGCTTCCGGCGGAACTCGCTGCTCAGATTCCTGTTCAGTTTCCTGGCTGGCTGACGCCTCGTTGGTCAAGGGTTTCTGAGCCGTCTTCAAGCCGGCATCCACCGCAATCGTATTCAGGGCAGCGAGTATCCCCTGACCCAATGAAGTACCTTTGTTTGGTTCCAGCCGGTCGATCGCAGCCAGCAAGATATTTTTATCGCTGGTTGGCGTTTGTACGGCGAAACCGCTTCCGCTGAAGGAGACGATCCCAATCTTCACCGTTTCCGGTTGGCTGTTGATGAATTCGCGTGCGGTAGTTTTTGAGGATTCCATGCGGGATGGTTCTACATCCTGGGCGCCCATGCTGGCAGAGACATCGAACACCAGGATAACCGTGCCTTCCACACGTGGCAATTTGACCTCTGCATGAGGTCGCGCCAGCGCGATCAGGATGATCACCAAACCAAGCAGAAACAACCCCGCTGGGATATGGCGGCGGAGAGCCGGGCCTTGATTACTGGCTGGCTGCATTGGGCCGAATCTGGCCGTTGCGGAACGCCGACGACGATCCAGCCACAGGTACATCCCGACAATCACCGGGATGATGAGTAAGAACAAGAGCATGGAAGGCCAGAGAAGCGACACGAGATCACCGCCCGCTTCCGGTTGCGGCCAAGGCCGACTCGGAAATTGCCTTCCCCCGGATCCGATGCACTTGCTTGCGCATCATGGCGTGGCGGAGGATCGCCCGAACCAGGTCTTCGCCGGTAGAAAGCGACCACAATTCCACCCCGGCCCTGCTTAATGTCGTCGTCAGATCGGTTTCGCGGCGTTGGATTAATTGAGCATACTGGAGGCGAAATTTGGGATCATGTGTATCTACATATAATTGCTCGCCAGTCTCTGCATCTTCCATCCAAACTGGGCCTGCATCCGGCAATTCGACTTCGAGTGGGTCCCAAAACCGGATCGCCAGCACCTCGTTTCGGTGCGTAAGCAACTGGAGCGAGCGCTCCCAACCAGGCGCGCTGATAAAATCCGAGAGCACAAAGATCAACGAACGCTTCTTGATTATCCCCAGCCCGCCTTCCAGCATGGCGCTCAAATCCGTAAAAGCAGCTTTTGAAAGTCGCGGTTGTTTTAGGAGATCATTGATCAGGCGTAGAACGTGGTTGCGATCTCCTTTAGCCGGAATGACCCGCTCTATCCGGTGAGCCATTGGATTTCTGCCCGATTTCACAACCTGTCCGCTGTAAAGGATCGCACCAACCCTGTTCCCGTGTCGGGTCAAGAGCCGCGCCAGTGTCGCTACCAGGTCGATCAGCAGGGTCCTTTTCTCCGAGTGGGTGGTGCCAAAATCCATCGATGGGCTGAGGTCAATCAAGAACCAGGCGTTGATCTCCCGGTCTTCCACATATTGCCGGATATACGGGGCATCCATCCGTGCGGTTACGTTCCAGTCGATGTAGCGGATATCATCCCCAGGCTGGTATTCACGTAGGTCAGCAAAGTCGATCCCGTAGCCGTAGAAAAGGCTGCGATAATCCCCTTGCAAGAGGCCATCGAGGCGGCGGATTACCTGCCAGTCCAGCCGCTGTAAGATGCGCTCCGGCGTCACATTCCTGGCATCCGGAGGCACCTGTTCACCATCATATCGGGAACGGTCAGGCGTTTTCACGGACTTTGAAGCGTTCATGCAATGGCACCACCGGGAGCGGAATTTGCTCGAAAATCTTGTTCAAGATATCATCGCTGGTGATGTTGTCGGAAAGCGCTTCATAAGAAGGCACCACGCGATGACGCAACACATCCGGAGCCATATCCAGCACATCCTGAGGTAAGGCATAAGTTCGGCCGCGCACGAAAGCCAGCGCACGGGCTGTCAGGATCAGGTTGATCGAGGCGCGCGGGCTGGCACCAAAGATAATATATGCCCCCAGATCTTTCAATCCAAACTCCTTCGGTTGCCGGGTGGCGGTCACCAGCCGGATTGCGTATTCGATCAGCGCCGGGTCGACGTAAACCTCCTGATAGGCTCTCTTTTGCAGCTCGATAAGCTGACCGGTGGTCAAAACCTTTTGTACCGATTCCAGAAAACCGGTCATCCTCTCGACGATGACGAACTCCTCGGTGGGCGTGGGGTAGCCGACGAGCACTTTGAGCATGAATCGATCCACCTGCGCTTCAGGCAACGCATAGGTTCCTTCAGTCTCGATTGGATTCTGGGTCGCCATCACAAGGAAAGGGTCTGGCACCGCGAACGTTTCACGACCGATGGTCACCTGGCGTTCCTGCATCACTTCTAACAGCGCGCTTTGCACCTTGGCCGGCGCGCGGTTTATTTCATCCGCCAGCAGGAGGTTGGTAAATACCGGGCCAAGTGAAGTGTTGAACTCACCGGTCTTTTGGTTGTAAATTCGTGTGCCAACCAGGTCGGCTGGGACGAGGTCAGGGGTAAATTGGATGCGCTTAAAGTCGCCGCCAATGGCATCCGCCAGGGTTTTGATCGCCATCGTCTTCGCCAGACCAGGAACACCTTCCACCAGGATGTGCCCGCGCGCCAGCAAAGCGACCACCAGGCGTTCGAGCAGGTGATCCTGCCCTACGATGACCTTTTTGACTTCGTACAGAACCTTTTCCACCTGCAGCCGGTTCTCAGATATGACAATCGAATCCATGTGTTATCTCCTGATAGCCTTGATCCAAAAGATTAATACTGGGGAGCGCCAGCGGCGCCGCCTGCGATTGTGATCGGTACTGCGAAACCAATTCCAACAAAAAATTCCTCATCGGTGGGGTTCATGATCCCGATGACGATGCCAATCACCTGACCATATCGATTGAGCAGGGGTCCTCCTGAATTACCAGGATTCACTGCTGAGTCGATCTGGATCAAGCCTGCTATTTGCTGGTCGCTACCTTCTGCCTGGAATAAGCGATTGAAGCCGGAGATCACACCGGCACTCATCGAGCTATACAATCCAAACGGGTTGCCCACGGCAAAGGCCTCGTCACCAACCCGCATGGCATTTGGGTTTCCCAGGACAGCGGGTACCAGCACATTCGGGAGCTGATCGGGCTGGAGAACAGCGATATCATTCTCCGGCTGGGCGCCTGTCACCTGTGCGCTCGTCTCTGTGCCGTCTGCGAAGAATACCTTGATCTCTGTGGCGCCATCCACCACATGCAAAGCGGTTAATATTTCACCCTGCTCAGAAATGACTACACCGCTGCCAAGCCCGTCCGTTTGTTTGCCATCCTGGTCCGGGCCGGATGATTGGATGAGCACCAGCGAAGGCTGAATAACCTGAAAGACCTGGGCAGAATATGCGGGGGCAGGTGTAGCAGAGGCCATTGCTTCCGCAACAGCAGCGTTGACTTGTTTTAGTGTAAGTGGCTCCGGAGCGGGTTTGAGGAGGCTGTAAATCAAAAGACCAAGCAGCGCGGCAGCAATTCCGGCCGAGAAGGGGATCAGACTCTTTACATTCGATCGAACTTGCCGCAGACGTTGTCGCCACCGATCAGAGCGTGTATAGGTGAAAGCTGCTGTTTTTTCTTCCATGCACTCGAGTGCCTCATTGTTGCTGGATACACAGAAACATAGCGCTTCGCATTCTATTAGTATAAGCTACGAACACCCAAAAAATGTTTAGAATTAGTATAGTTTTAGTGGGAAATTATCTATGAATTCATCTTGAGACCGTCAGGCTGTGTCGAAATATCTGTCACTACATTACCTGAAAATCAAGGGGCTATTCGTTTTTACCGCTCCCATGGATTGGTGGATGAGGCGATCTATCTGGAAAAGAACCTTTGATGCACGAGCCGTTATGGATCGAATGACCATCTTCACAACCAAAATACCTACGAGTAGGGTAAAATAATTACGTTATAACCCGCTGTGGATTCCAATAAACCTTCAACAACAAAAGGATGGGCAGGATGGCTATGATTAATAAGCAAGCAAAGAGCCGCGTATTGTTAATGCTGCTTCTGGTCATCGTGGTTGCGCTCCTACCGCTGCAAGCCGCAGGTGCACAAAGCCCACACCCAAATGGGTCGATCCCTGCCGGTGAAACATTACAGGGCAGCCAGTTTATATTTGCTCCACACATCAAGATCGATGGAACGGTGGATGGCGATGTCTTCGCCTTTGGCCAGGATGTAACCCTCACAGGAGAGATCAAAGGCAGCCTGTTTGTGTTCAGCCAGACGGCGGCGATCGAAGGCCAACTGGAAGGCGATTTGTACGCTACAAACGCCCGCCTGACCCTGGAGCCTACCTCCAGTGTAGGGCGTAGCGCCTATATCCTGGCAGGCATCGCCAATTTGCTGCCGGAGAGTCAAATTGGGCGCGATTTGTATCTGGTCGGATTAAGCGGTGAGATTTCCGGCACGGTCGGTCGCTACCAGCGCGCCCATCTGGGGATCGTTGAGATCCTTGAAATGCTGGTCGGCGAAAATGGCCCTTTAAGCCCACTCCTGCCGCCAGGCTTTAAGCTTCCATGGAGTTCGATCAACAACTTCGCCGCGCGACCGGCGGAGAGCGGAGTGCATTTGCATACTGCAGGGTCCGGCCTGAGGTTATCCGCCGCGGGGCTGCCCGCATTTTTCCAGCCGCAATTACAGACTGGTTCCTTTAACATATCAGCTTTCGGAGGTTGGCTGCTGCAGCAGCTGCGCGCTTTCGCTCCACTGTTCCTGATCGGTTTGTTGCTCCTGTGGCTGTTCCCGCGCTTCCTCCAAGGCTCAACCGAGCGATTACGATCTCACCCGGTTAGCAGTTTTGGGATCGGGGTGGTGGTATTTTTTGTCGGCTTCGGCGTGGCAATTTTAGCCCTGGTGGTGTTCGCGTTGCTGGGTCTTTTCTTTGCCGTGCTCAATTACTGGGATCTGGCTGCGATCATCTGGGGGGCAGGTTTGGGTGGTCTAAGTGTGGGGCTGGCATTATTTGGGCTGGTCCTGGGTCATCTGAGCAAGATCATCGTCGCTTACCTGATTGGTGCAATCTTGCTCAACCGTCTTCCCTCAACCGTCTGGGGACGTCGTGTGTGGATGCTGTTACTCGGCCTGGTTTTGCTGGTCTTGCTGCTAGGCATCCCAATCCTTGGGTGGGTGCTCTCCATGGTGACGATCATGTTCGGACTCGGCGCCATCTACCTGCAACTACGCCAGCGAAACCTGCCGGGTGAAGAACCGGTTCAGACGTTGGCAGGACCAGCGGCGGCGGAAGAGTTGGCGTAATTGCCAACGCTCGTGAGCCGCACTCCTTACTTGGCGTGAGTGGAAGAAATGACATCCGAGCCCGCCAGATATTCCGCCACCGCCCTGGCAATCGGCTGACCAGTCATGTTTTCAAAGTAGCTGAAGCCAGGGTTGGGGTTCACTTCGAAGCAATAGATTTCGTCATCGGTGAGCATCAGATCGACACCGGCGAACGCCAAACCCAGCGAGCGCGCCAAACCGATACAACGTTGCGCCAGATGCAGATCTAACTCGACAGGCTCGAACTCGGCATTGCTCCCCTGGCGCCCGGCGTACCGGTAATCCACTGCCTCGGTCCGAATTCTTGTGCTAAAAACCTGCTCACCGATCACATGGACGCGTAGATTATCTCCAATCAATTGGACTTGAAATTGCGTGGGACACCAGCGAATGCGTTCCAGCCGGTCGAAGTCTTCAGGTTTGAGTGACGCTACGATCGAGCGCACACCACTGGCGGATTTGTAGATAACCTTTCAATGCTGGCGGTAAAACTGGCGCGCCAGCTCGGGGTCATTGGTGATCAGCGTCTCCGGGGTGGCGAACCCATGCTGGCGGATGAGTTGCATCTGGTAAGGCTTGGAGCCATTGGAAGCCATCGCGGCCATGCGATTGATCACCCGCGCCGGTGTGATTTCGATCCATTGGAGTAAGGCATCATGCAAGCGGTGACAACGTAAACGATCGGGATGGTCAGGAGGCAAATTTCGCACCTCTGGAAGCGCCTGGTCATCGATCATTCGGTTATAAACGCCAGCAAAGGCATCCAACGGAAATTCACGCCCTTGAACACACAATCGTCCAATTATAAGCTCCCCTTGAATGCTGAACTCCAGGTGGGCATCGGCAAAACGACGTTGATTGAAGACCAGATAGGGGGCATCCATATCATCTAAAGCGCTGGCGACCATCGCCAAGGGGGCCTCAGTTGGGATACCACATAACAAGATCATGCGAACACCGCAATCAGCGCATCTAACAATATCTCGCCTCCCAATCGCAGGTCGGGTAATGTCGTGGCAGACATGACGAGTGGCTCACCGGCCGAGCTTATGGAAAAATCAAGGCCGATTAGACGTAATCTGCTAAGCTCAGCCAGCCGTCCAATAGAATTTCTTAGGTCAGCTTGACACCAATGAGCTGAGGCCCCATAGACCTCGCTATCGAATACAACTAATTGAAATGTTGGATTTGTAGGAGTGAATTCCAACGGTTGCTCGTCGCTCTGGTGGAATGGCAATACCGGCAGACCAGCCTGGGTTGCCAACCAAACCCATTCGGCAGCAGAGCGATGGTCCCCACAAAGACCACGCGCACCGGGGCGATTGATCACTTCACCCGGCAGAGCATACATCCAGCTGAGGAAGATGGCTTGCTGCTCCTGGACGGCATAAGCCCGGTCATCCAGGCCAGCTACATTGAAGTGTTCTACTGGCAGGAAATTAATCCTGTTCAACACTCCACGCACTCGGTCGCTATCCAGCACACGCCCATCTGCCAGCTCAATACGGGTAATCGTCTCACCAGCCTGAAAACGATGTTCGAGGCGCCGGTTGTAAACCAGCGCCTCGGGGGTGAAAATTTCCAGCGGGGCCAGCCCTCGCTGCTTCAAGCCGCGATATGCCCACTGGGCTGGCAGGTCTTCTGACCGGCAAAAGACACAGTACACCGGGTCTAGCCCTCGCGCAATTTTTCTATATCCTTGTGATCCTTGGCGGCTTTAGCGTCCACCGCCTGCTTCTCCAGCTCGTGGCTCAATGCTTTCAGATCTTCCTCCTCTCCAAGGGTCGAGGCCTGCAGATCGGGACGTTCCTCGCCGCTAATGAAGTGCGCCAACTGGCTGACGGTTTGCTCCAGGCGCGCCAGCCGTTCTTCCAGGCTGGTCGGGGCAGCGGTCTCCGGGCGGTCGAAGACTTCCTTGATCTTGTCCTGAACTTTATCCAGCACCTTTTCAGCACTGTCCTTAATATCCTTGAAATCTTTTTCCTTGGCCTCCTTAACCTCTTTGCCCTCCTTCGAGCTGTCCTTCGAATCCTTGAAATCCTTGACCGTCTCCTTCTCTTTCTCCTTCTCCTTGGTATCTTTGATGTCCTTTACATCCTTCTCTTTGACATCTTTTGCCTCTTTCAGCTTGACGATCGGTTGAATTCCCAGGCTGTTAAGCGCTGATTTGAGGTCAGGTCGATTACCTATGCGCTGAGTCGCCGGTCTCCCAGGGGCATCTTGCTGTGGTGAGCCGGTATTGCGTAGCAGGTCGTGGGTGATTGTCGGGGTGAGCAGTGGTTTGTTGGCCGCACGCAGCGCACCCTGCAAAGAGGCAACCGCTCCTACAATAATTGGAGAGGCGGAAGAAGTCCCACTGAAGCGGTTGGTATACCACAAGTTTTCATCCGAGCCGCCTTGCAGGTCGCCATAACCCGTCGTGGACACCTCACGCCCCCAGCCCTGGACATCGAGGCGGGCTCCAAAATTGGAGAAGTCCAGCCTCGAGCGATCAGGACCATGGTTTGCTCCATGCGTTCCCGGAGGCGGCGCGCCAGCGCCGACCAGGATCGCCCCAGATTGTGGGTTTGCCAGGTTAAAAGGATTGCGCCAGGAGAGCGGGAATGTCACCGGGCGGTTCGAGTAAATCGGGTCATCCAGGTTTTCGGCGCCATTTCCGGCCGCCTCGATTACAATCACGCCGCGCACCTGGGTGGCGTACACAATTGCAGCAAAAGCATCCGGCCAAAATTCCACTGCGATGTAACCGCGCTGGTCATCGCGGCCCTGGAAATTGAAGCGCGGTCCGGCAGCGTGGAGCTCGATCAGGATAATATCTCCTCCCCTCAACGCATTGGCGGCATCAGTGATCGCCTTACCCCAAGATTGCCCGCCGCCAAAGATAGAGATCGCCCGCACATTGGCAAGCGGGCTGATGCCAGTGACGCCAAAATTATTCTGGTCACCGCCAAATTCTCCCACTACTGCCGTGCCATGATTGCGCCAGCCCAGGTCCGAGGATTGCACCCCACCGATCACCCCACCCTGATTTTGCAACAGATCCTCGTGCGTGAAACGCCATGCGCCCTCGATATCGACGATCCGTACATTTCGACCACGACCACCCGCACAAAGCCAGGCATAACGGGCATCGATGCCGCCCGGCGCTGCTTCCAGGTAAAGCTGGTTAGCCATAAAAGCATTCGTGACCGGAGGAGCGACTTCTAAAGCACGTGGTGCTGCCTCCTCCAATTCCATATAAACCGGTGGGTAGGCGGGCGGTTTGACATAAGCTGCCTCCACCAGGCTCTGGTTCATCATATCTTCCGCCAGCTTGTCCAGCTTATCATCAGCCGCTTCTACGAAGTAATAATTTACCAGCGCCGGCATCGTCTCCGCCACTTCGGGCGCGGCGGTCATCAAAGCACGTTGCACGCGCTCCTCGACGCCAAAGCAGGGTGTCATCGTCGCGCCGTTTGCTTCCAGAAGCTTGCTTAGAGAGGTTACGCTCTTTCCACTCACCGATTCCATGGCTGGGCCCCGAACGCGCAGGCCCGCATCGGATTGGGTCACAACGATCAATTCACGCGGCGCACCCGGCAGGGTGACCAGGCGCGCCTTATTCCCGGAAGCTGAACCGGGTTTCTTGCGACTAGGCATATCAAACCTCCTCTGGCTGGGTCATTCGGATCCGGAATTAACGATAGATCAAGGCAGCCCAGGCGGCTCAGCATCAGGCTGCAGGTAGGCTGCCTCTACCGCAGCAGATTTGCTCAAACGTGTAATGACTTTCTGTGCAATCGCCTGATCGGGCACTTCGATGATAAAGAAAGGCTGGAGCGTCGGATGGCTCACCTCTGGATACATCGGCGACAGGCTGATCCCCAACTCACTGGCTGCAACCTGTAATTCCTGTGCATCGACGCTGGTTGATTCTAAGTCGCGACCACGCGACGGCGCCCGCATCTCCTGAGCTATCTGCTCTTGCAAAACGACGACGATTCGCATGTTACACCTCCCCAGTCCGTGCGGTCTGGCGAAAAAAGAAAAGGTGCTGTGTCCAAATTATACAGAATTTATCCGAAAAAGGCAAGCAGGATCGCTGGAGTTGGGGCAGTTTCAACTGCTTTTGCCCCAGAACTGTCATATTAATAGATTAAAAGGACAACCTAACCAATTTCCAACCTACTCTTATCGGTTACTTAACCCAATCCATGGTCGAATTATGTAATATTGAAAGACCAAAATTGACATTACTGGTAAAGAAAGGAGAATATGAGTATGAAACGATTCACCTGGACTTTTGTTCACACCCTTTTGGCAGCCGCCTTGCTGCTGGCATTCGTACCAGCGGCCCAAGCGGCGAATGTTTTCCCAAGCACGATTAACCTGCCCGATGGCTGGAGGCCTGAAGGCATCACCAATGGTAGCGGCACCAGCTTCTACGTGGGTTCCCTGGCAAACGGAGCCATCTACCGGGGCGACTTACGCACCGGTGATGGCGAAGTGCTCTTCCCTGGTGTTTCGGGACGCGCGGTAACCGGCCTGTATGTTGACCAACGCAGTAACTACCTGTTCGCCGCCGGCGCCTTCACCGGAATGGCCTTTGTCTTCGACGCCGAGACCGGCGCAGAGCTGGCCAGCTACCAGCTCGCGACGAGCAGCCCTACCTTTGTCAACGATGTGGTCGTCACACGAGATGCAGCCTTCTTTACTGACTCGAACCAGGCTGTGCTTTACCGCCTGCCTCTGGGGCCAGGTGGCGCGCTGCCCGCTCCTGCCGCGATTGAACAAATCCCTCTGAGTGGCGATTTTGTTTTCGTCCCCGGAGCTTTCAACACCAACGGCATCGAAGCCACGCCAGACGGCAAATCCCTGCTGATCGTTCATTCAGCACGCGGCGAGCTGTACCTGGTAAACAAGGAGACAGGCGTGGCTACATTGGTGGACCTGGGTGGCAGCAGCCTGACCAACGGCGATGGGTTGCGATTCGCCGGGGAGATGCTGTATGTGGTACGCAACCAGCTAAACCTGGTTGAGGAGGTCCGGCTATCGCCCGATCTGACCCACGGCGAAGTCATTCGCAGTATCACCAACCCAGGTTTTGACGTACCAACCACACTGGCAGCATTTGGCTCGAGGCTATACGCGGTCAACGCCCGCTTCACGACGTCCCCTACCCCAACCACAACTTACACGGCGGTAGGCTTCCCGCTCGTGCCATAGAGGATCACGACCCAATTGGTCGACCGGCCGGGCGGATTTCACCGCCCGGCTTTTTTCGCTGTTCCCCTAACCCTGGCATCCGTATTCTGGTAAACTGTTTAATATTCGCATCATTTGAATTAGGAGGCAAGATGGAATTCGACCCTGACTTCACTCACATCCGCCGCAAAGACCGGGCTGTAGCGGACGAAGCCTGGATTGAAGCATTTTTACAGCGTGCCCCGTTCGGCGTGCTGGCAACCGCGCAACGCGATCAGCCTTACGTGCATGGCATTTTGTTCACCTACGACCCACAGCGCCGGGTCATCTTCATGCACAGCGCTACCGAAGGCCGGACGATTGCGAATGTGCGCTTGAATCCAAAGATATGCTTCACGGTCGCCGAGATGGGTCGTTTGTTGCCACATCCACACGCACGTGGCTTCAGTGTGGAATACAGCAGCGTAGTCGTATTTGGGGCTGCGCGCCTGGTCAATGAGCCAGAGGAGATGCTTTACGGTCTGGGTAAAATAATGGAAAAATACGCCCCTCACCTGAAACCAGGGGGAGATTATCGGCCGTTGAGCGGTGCAGATTTGGAAGGTGTGGCAGTCTACTGTATCGAAATCGTTGGATGGAGCGCCAAGCGCAGACAGGCAGTGGAATACTTCCGAGGAGCCTATCGGTTTGAAGAGGTGATTACTACACCGAGATAGTCAGATGTGGCTGTCTTCGAGCGAACTTTACTCTGGAGCGAGGATTTTTGATCCTGATCCAGGCCTATTTATCCAGCGTGCGCAAGAAGGCAATCACCTGCCAGATCTCATCCTGTGAAAGGATGCCTTTCCAGGCAGGCATGGCTGAGGCGAAGGGAGAGAAGGCGCCGCCCTCGGAGATGCGCCAGAATAGATAATCGTCTTTCAATGACTTCATTTCAAATGCCAATGGCTTAGGCTTGGGGTTTAACGAATTGGAAGCCGGACCATCACCCATGGCTTGTTCGCCGTGGCAGGAGACACAATTCGCAGTGTAAAGCTGTTTCCCTGCTCCGACCGCCGCGCCAGCATCAACCAATGGGCTGGTTTTTCCAGCATACTCCGCAGGCGGAGCAGGGCGTTCGATATCCAACGTGTTCGAGTCACTGGCCGACCCGCCGCAGGCAGCTGCGACGAGGATGAATACCAGCGTCGCTGATAGCGCTACGAAGCTCGATTTCCGTATCCATTGTTTCATTGATACTCCGGTTGATTCGCATGTTTTGATGTCCCCAATATTATACCCGCTCCTTTGTGACCTCTTTCACAGACTATCCACACCTTGCAAAGATTTCAATTAGGGTATATATTATCCTTGAAACTACGTCTCCAGATTCATCATCCCGCTAAGTGCGCAATCCCGACTGGAACCATGATCACAATCGACGATATCTACGAGGCCAGGCAAAGAATCACGCCATTCGTCACACGCACTCCGCTGGTCCCCAATACGACCTTGAGCGAGCAGCTCGGCTCCCAGATTTACCTCAAGCTCGAGCTGTTCCAGAAAACCGGCTCCTTCAAGCCACGTGGTGCATTCAACCAAATCTTGAAGCTGAAGGAGCAAATCTCCAACCCACGAGTCGTCGCAGTCAGTGGCGGTAATTTTGCCCAGGGTGTCGCGTACGCAAGTCGTAGGCTGGGGGTTGAGGCGCTGATCTGCATGCCAGCCTACACACCAGCCAACTATATCCAGGCCACTCAATCGTATGGGGCACTGGTAAATCTCTACCCGACCATGCAGGAGACCTTTGACAAGGCTTACCAATACCAACAAGAAGGTTGGCATTTCCTACATCCGTTCGACAATCCAAATCAAATGGCTGGTTGCGGTACGATCGGCCTGGAGCTGGTCGAAGACTTACCCGGCATGACCGACTTGTTCATCAGCATCGGCGGAGGGGGATTGATCAGCGGGATTATCGTGGCGATCAAAGCGCTTAAGCCAACGGTGCGGATTTGTGGTATTGAAACTGAAGGATCGGATACGATGGGGCAGGCGCTACAGGCCGGTAAAGTGGTACACATCACCCCCAAATCTCTGGCGAAGACTTTGGGCGCGCCTTATGTCGCGGAAGACGCCCTGCGCCTAGCCCAGGAACATTTACACAGATACGTAATGGTGACGGATCGTGAAGCCTTCGATCAGGAAGTGTTCCTGTTAGAACGGGCCAAAATCAATACCGAGCTGGCTGCATCCTGCACACTGGCAGCCGCCAGGAAAGTGCAGGGGACATTTTCTCCTAATGACCAGGTGGTATTGCTGCTGTGCGGCGGCAATAATTCACTGGAAAACCTGGTGGAATACCACTCAATCTTTTTACAGCCAGGGGAAAACTAAATCCGGCGCAGAGCTGAACAGGATGCCAGGATCGCTCAGCTCCACACCGGATGGTTGGGCGGATCAGGAGGTCAGCGCTGCCAGGACTTCGACAGAGTGCTCCTCCGGCTTGACTTTCTCAAAAACTTTGAGGATCTGGCCTGCGGCGTCGATCAGAAACGTCGTGCGGTAGACGCCATCATATTCACGCCCCATCAATTTTTTCGGACCCCATACGCCGTACAGCTCACAGACCGTGTGCCCCTCGTCCGCCAGGAGGGTGAAGGGCAGGTGATACTTGGCTTTAAACTTGGCATGCTTTTTGGGTGAATCCGGGCTGACACCCAGAATCTCCACTCCGGCCTGTTGGTACTGGCTGTAGTCGTTGCGGAAGTTACACGCCTCAGTGGTGCAGCCAGGGGTGTCATCCTTGGGATAGAAATATAAAATCACCGGCTTGCTACGATAATCCGATAGTTTACGCTGCACGCCGGTTTCATCGGATAGCGTGAAATCGGGTGCCGGGATTCCTGCAGAAATGGGCATCGTTCTCTCCGTTGTTAAAAAAATTGGTCTTAAGTTACCTACCTCATCGTACTTCAGCTACCAAATTCCCCATGCGGCTCACATCATAACCAGGCAGGGTTGCCACCGCCTGACGAAATGAAGGATCAGCCAGCACCTGGAAAAGCGGTGCAAGCAGGTCGCTGTGAAAATATACGTCCGGTATGACCAGCTCGTAGCGCTCGTGGTACAGGGGGATAAAGTCGAGGTCCAGGGCCTGAGCCGCTGCCGCAATGCCCAGGCCACAATCCGCCCGCCGGGAAGCAACAGCAGCTGCAACTGCCAGGTGGGTGTATTCTTCCTGAGAATAGCCCTGGATCGACTCGGGAGAAATCCCAAGCAAGCGAAGCTGGTAGTCGAGCAGGACGCGCGTCCCCGCGCCACGCTGGCGGTTGACAAAACTCACCCCTGGCCGGGCCAGGTCAGCCAGTGACTGAAGCATTTTTGGATTGCCGCTCGGCACGATCAGCCCTTGCTCGCGATCCACCAGGGCGACAACCTTCACAGGGACACCGGGCAAATATTCACGGATGTAGGTCAGGTTATATTCACCGGTTTCTGGATCCAACAGGTGCGAGCCGGCCAGATGAGCCTCGCCGCGGCGCAAAGCCACCAGGCCACCCTGGCTACCCACGTTCGCCGATGCCAGCCGACGGTCGCACTTCGCCAGGAACTGCGATAGCAAATCCAGGGTCATATCGTGCGAGCCAATGGCAAAGATGGTGCGCTCCAGCTCTGCCGGATTGCGGTAGAGGCGCACCTCCACCGTGGCGCCGGCCGGGAGACCCTGCGAGCCGCGCGGCAGTACGGCAATCCCATCTGCACGCACCAGGGAAGTGATCACTCCCGAGCCACGCGCCAGCGGGGCAGCGAGAAATTTTTGGCCTACCCGCCCAACGGCGACGCGTAAATAATCGTCATCTCCGGGTGTGGAAGTCACTTTGCGAGTTAGAATAGCGCTAACGGTCCCCGGTTGGTCCGGCTGCCTGCCAAGCCAGCGCGCCAGCAGCGGTTGGACAAAGATTTCCCCGGTTAATGCTGCCGAGACCGGGTATCCCGGCACACCAATGATGGGTATTTTGCCATCGCCTGAGCGTATCATCCCCAGGATGACGGGATGCCCGGGACGCACCGCAACACCGTGCACCAGCAGCTCACCCAATTCCTCGACCACCCGAGCGGAATAATCTTCCGATCCTGCGGATGACCCGGCGTTGAGCAACACCAGATCATGGCTCTCGGCAGCCTGGCTCACCTGCTCAAGGATCGCCTCCAGGTCGTCGGGGATAATGGCAAAGCGGGTTGCCTCACCGCCCCATTGCTCCACCTGTGCAGCTAACACCAGCGAATTGAACTCGATAATATCACCCGCTCGAACCGGCTTGCCGATCTCAACCAGCTCGGTGCCTGTGGGGAGCACCGCCACGCGCGGCCGTTTGGCGAGGCGCACACCGGTGTGACCACAGGCAGCAATGGCGCCCAAATCCACCGGCCGCAGGGTATGCCCGGCTGGCAGGACCAGCTGCGTGGCGACGATGTCCTCGCCAATCGGGCGCACATGACTCCAGGGGACAACCGCCGAACGGATCCGGATGGCATGTGGGCGGCGAGGATTGGCCGAGGGTTGTTGATCGACATCGATCGGCTCGACGTTTTCGATCGGGATCACTGCATCCGCCCATTCTGGCAACGGATCGCCGGTATCCAGATAAGCGGCGAGCCTTAATCCTGTAGACGGATCGCAGAGCAAGGTCAACGGGTTATTCAGATCTGCACTTATTGTGGCAGCCGCGCTCA
>MGNS01000035.1:352-3884 GCA_001795165.1 Chloroflexi bacterium RBG_16_57_11 | reverse complement strand
CTCCAGCGCGTGATAAAGTCGCGCCAGGGCCTCAGGGAGGGGAATGTCATGCAGATAGACAGACATGATTTATCACCAGAAAACCTGCCTGGGTCAAAGCGTTCACCGCTCGGTCGAGGGCGTCTTCCTTCACCAGGACAAAATCGGTATCAAAGGTTGACAGGACAAAGATGCTGATCCCGACCTGGGCCAGAGGAACAGCCATCGCGGCCAAAACGCCGACCATAGAGAACTCGAGCGGGCCTTGCACCTGGATGGCTCGCCAGCCGCGCTCGGCGCGCACCTCGGGCGGGACATAACGTTCGTTGCATACGATGCTCAGCTCATCGGTGGTACGCACCTGCGCCAGTAAAACGCCCGGACGCGCCCAATCTGGCGAAGCCGCCTCGGCTGGTAAGCGGCATACCGCCAGGCGCTCAGGCAAGATCATCAAAGGAAGATCGGTCTGGGTCGTCATGATAGGTAAACTTCCACCACCTGCCCTGCCTCAAGACCGGTCGCCTCAGGCGGGATGCGCACCATTCCATCGGCGCGGGCCAGAGTGAAGATCAGATTGCTCTTGCCAAAAACCGGCTCTGCCAGGTAGCCTTGAGGACTCTCTTGCAGTCGCACCGCCACCCAATCTTCGCGCCCGGCCTGGGAGGGCAGATTGGTGGTCAGGCAAGCGCTCAGGCGTGGAGTCGGTCGACCGGCCTGCAGGCCGAGTAGAATACGAAGCACCGGTACCACAAAAAGGCCGGCAATTACCAACGCACTGACCGGGTTGCCCGGCAGGCCTATGACCGCCTTGCCATCACAGACCGCCAGGATGGTCGGCTTACCCGGGCGGACATCCACACCATGCACTAACACCCCTGGCCGGCCTAAAGAGTCGATCACTGCAGCGGTCAGATCACGCGAGCTGGCGGAAGATCCGGCGGTGATGATCACCACATCGCAATCACCCAAAGCCCGGGCAGCGGCTACACGCAAGGCCTCAGAGTGATCCGGCAGGATGCCATAACGCACTGGGATGCCACCCGCCTGCTCGATCAGCGCCCCAAGGCTGTAAGAGTTTACATCCCGGACCTGACCGAGCCCTAATTCTACCTCCGGCGGAACCACCTCATCCCCGCTGGAGAGGAGGCCAACCCGTGGGCGTCGGGCGACGCTGACCCGATTGAGGCCCAACGCCATCAAACCACCAATCTCTGGCGGGCGCAAACGCACCCCCGCCGGGATGACTTCCTGCCCGGCCACGACATCCTCACCGACTTTGAGCACATTTTCGCCTGGGGCAGCGGCGCGCAGCACTTCCACCTCAGCCGGTCGAGCGCTTTGTGAATATTCAACCATCACCACCGCGTCCGCTCTATCCGGGAGCATGCCCCCGGTATGGATCAAGGCACACTGCCCCGCGGTGAGCGAAAGCCCTGCCGGAGCGCCCATCGGGACTTCTCCGACCAACGTTAGGTAAGCAGGTAAAGAATCACTGGCGCCAAACGTATCGGCAGCGCGCACGGCGTAGCCATCCACGGTCGAGCGCGGGAAGGTGGGAAGCGAGTAAGGCGCATTCACCGAAAAAGCCGTCACCCGGCCTAAGGCAGCGGTGGTTTCGATCTGCTCCGTCTGAGGTTCAGGGATGATATGGCTCAGGAGGACCTTCAGGGCATCAGGAGGAGGTAACAATTCAAGAAATTCTGGCATAGCTTCTTGTGTTCCGAAATTATAGTCAAACAAGCTCAATGCGTCCAGAACGCATAGGTCAACAGGTAGGATAGCGCGGCGAAAAAGGCCACACCGCCGATGGTCAACGCGTTCCAGTTCACCCTCCCACCGTTGGCGATGGAGCGCATTTGCCAGATCTGGAACAGGCCAACCGGCAGCGACAGGAAGCCAGCCATGGTCGCAAAATTAGGAAACCCCAGGGCATGGGCGACCAATAAAAGCAGATAGACCACCAGGATCAAAGCATTATGGAGCAGCATGCCATTTTGCCAGCCGAGACGGATCATCAAAGTCCGCTTTTCAAATTTCAGGTCGGTGCCATAATCGGGCAGGTCGAAGGCCAGCAACATCGCCATATGCGCGGCAACCAACGGGAAGGCGCACATCGCTACCAACCGGTGCATATCGCCGTATTGTAAAATGAAAGCATAGGCTGGCACCATGAAACCCACCATAACAGAGGTAATGAGCTCTCCATAACCGGACGATTCCAGGCTCAATGGCGGATTGGAATAAAAAAACGAGCCCAGAAAAGCCAGACCCATAATCAGGTAGGCGCCAGAAGGGGGATTGACCTTCGAGATGATGAGCACCGTAATTGAGGCCAGGAAGGCCAGGCAGACCAGCGCTGCCATCAGCGCCACACGGCGCGGCAGCCTGCCAGGCCCGAGCATGCCACTGCCACCCGTGAGCCAGGTCCGGTTTGGATTGACCTGATCGGCGGGGGCATTGTAGTATTCATTGAAATATTGTGTGCTAAGCTGTAGCAAGGTGACCCAGGCCTGGCCCAGCAGGTAAGCATTCCAGTCGATCTCCACCCCCAGGTAGCGAGCTATGCCTGCACCTAGCGCATACACGATCGCTACACCCAGCAGGAACAACGGGCGGGTGAGTTGTACGAATGCCAGCAGCGATTTCCAAAACCCGTCCGGTCGGTTTTGTTCCTCCATGGATTACCCCTCCGCCAGCCTCTTGCGAATGTCTCGTTGGTGAATCTGGTTGTGACGATACAACAACTGGATCATCTCTTCGAGCGGGGATATTCCCAGCCAGGGATGCCGCCCGGTTTTGAGAAAATCCTCGGCGCTCAACCCGTTCAGCCAATCGATCGTCGCCTGGCGCTCAGCCTGGAATCTGACCAGCATTTCATCTGGGACGACCTCGCCAAGGTCGCCTACCTCACGCTCGTTATAAATGTTCAGGTCGAAATCCTGTGGCAGACCCTGGCCTCCGATCAGGATGTTTTGCATCAGAGCCCGTATGCCGGCCTCGGTGATCGAGAAATGCGCGAGGACGTGACATACGGTCCATCCTGCGCCATCGTCATAAACCTTGCGATTCCATTGGTCCGGATTAAGCGCCCTGAAGAACTGCAAGGTTCTGTGGCTTTCTTCAGCCAGACGGTTGGATAAATGTTCCGGGGTTTCGGGCATTGATCTACCTGAATTGAGCAGGCGGGATTCGAGTTGTTTTAACCTTTATTTTTCCACTGGATAGCCAGCTTGAAGCCAGGCCTCCAACCCGCCGCGAATCGGAGTAACCTTCTGGAAACCTTTATCCATCAGCAAACGCGCTACACGAGCGCTGGTCTCCTCCGCTGGTCAGGTGCAGTAAGTAACAATCCAGGCTTTGGGGTCCAGCTCGCCCGCTCGCGAAGCGATCTCATCTTCGGTCATCGAGATGGCACCCGGGATATGACCCTGCGAGTAATACGGCTCGCCGCGCGTATCGACGAATATTGCCTGGTTCAGGTCATAGGCGGCTTTGGAATCACCCAGGCTGGCGCGCGGCACTTCCGGATACGGGATGCGCGGCGAGTTGACCG
>MGNS01000035.1:0-321 GCA_001795165.1 Chloroflexi bacterium RBG_16_57_11 | reverse complement strand
GATACGACTGGCGTTGACCAACCAGGCGATCGAACCCAGGATTAGCAATATTCCAAAGGCGACCATGACGATGGGGAAAATTGTTGGTCGTCTGTTCCGGGTTGGGGCCATGATCTCTCCAAGAGCGAAGGGCTTCGGGGAAAGATGATACCACATGCGGATTGAGGATGGATTAATAAGGTTATTAATACTGATATGATCAACGACTTTACAAATGCAGAGTAACTATGGTATAAAATCTGCGGCGATATCCAATTTGTCGACCGCTTTTACCATCGTTTTCCAGCCTATACAGCCATCCAGTGACATGTCTTCCGATGG
>MGNS01000034.1:20912-39976 GCA_001795165.1 Chloroflexi bacterium RBG_16_57_11 | reverse complement strand
GCTTTTGCCCAATCTGCTCAAGTTTATCGGGATGTTCAAGGATTGTGAGGATATCAACATCTTCTTCGCCCTCAGATTTTAGAGCTTCTACCACAGAATCGTAAACGCTTTTATCCTCTTCGTATTCTTGCATGGCTCGCTGCATTGTTCGGTTGTAAATCGCCAGGATCAAGCCACACAGACCCCAGGGAACACTCTTCATACCCAACAAAGGTTTCAGCAACAATACGATTTCCAATTTTTCGTGGTCTTTGGTCGTCATCAACCGATCCAAAAGCGCTTGCAGCCGCTCATCAACTTCTTTTCGAAAAGCAGGGGTAGCCAGATCGGCAATCACCTCGATCCGCATTTCGTCGAAGACCTCATGGTACGCGTCTGGACTCTTCTTTTCAGCTGCCGCCAGGCGTTTTTCGTACTTTTTCAACCAGCGCTCAGAGACCTGGGCAGTTTTTTCTCGATCCAGGTATAAGTCCGTGAATTCGGGTTCCTCAGCGAGTTTAACGGAATCGGTCATGATGCGGATGAGATTTTGCTTCATGTAATCAATACCGCCGCTGGCAATACGGTTTGCTACGATCTGGGCAGCGGGAGATGTATTGCGCGCCTGATGCTTAAGGGCGGGCAGCGAGGTCTTAGTGTGACTTTTCTTGTGTCGTTTGCGGGTCATAAGGTTGCAGTGCCTTATAAGAACTGGCAGTAGCGCATGCGCTGTCGGGAAGTGTGGGTGAAGCGGTTCATGTCCTTATTATACTTTTATCCGGGATATCACCTCCCGGAAAAATAGGATCGAGAAGTAGGAGTCGACGTTCCGGCAAAACGTGTCCTATGGGTGAAAGCCCGACCGGATTACGAACCGCTGTTCTCTATACTGGACGGGTTGCGCCAGGATACAGACAGGCGGTTCTGGATAGAGCGTTTGGAGGCGCAAGGGAACAACAGTGACATAGAGGCAGATACTGGACAGATGAGTGCCGGTGTCGAAATCCGGTTACAGATGTCCCACAATACCTTGACGAGAGCAGAGGAGTATATGTAATGAGGAGTATGCACCTTAAAAGTGAGATCGCCCAGCGGACACTGAGCGATCTCGGGCGTGAAGATCACGCCAAAGCGTAAAATCCCGTACATTCACATCCGTTTTTCAACAGATCGAGAGCCGGTAGGCCCACAAGACTTTACGCTCTGCGGAGAGGGTGGGATTCGAACCCACGGTGGGTCAAGACCCACAACGGTTTTCGAGACCGCCCCATTCGGCCGCTCTGGCACCTCTCCAATGGTTGTGTCAAGTGTAAACGTGCCAGGTGTCACGGTTCGCCTGATTCGTTGTGCTTAACAGACCTGTATTATAGCAAAGGTTAGTCTAAATATCCACCACCGTGTGCAATTCGGGATAGGCTACGTCCCGCTGGCCTTGCCCGGCCAGCATCTCGGTCAGTATTTGCGCCGGTTTGGCCTCGCCATGCACCAGGAAGATCTGCCGGGCGGTTGCCTTAGCCGAGCGGGCATATTCCAGCAGGAAATTCTGCCCGGCATGCGCCGAAAGCCCGCCGATCGTTTCCACCTGCGCACGCACATCGTAGGTTTCCCCGAAGATCCTGACCTGCTTTTCCCGATCGGCCAGGCGCCGGCCCAGGGTCTCCGGGGCCTGCCAGGATACGATCAGGATGGTGTTGCGCGGGTTCTCTAGGTTGTATTTCAGATGGTGCCGAATGCGGCCATTCTCCGCCATGCCCGAGGCGGAGATGATGATCATCGGATCCTTGCGGTCGTTCAGCGCTTTTGAGTCGTCCGAAGAACGGGTATAGGTCAGCTGGTCGAAGGCCAGCGCTGAGCGATGCAGTCCCTGGCTGACAAATTCGGCCGTCTCTTCATCGAAGCACTCGGTGTGAGCGCGAAAGATTTCGGAGGCATTCACCGCCAGCGGGCTGTCGACGATCACCGGCACGCGCGGCACTTCGTTTCCCGCCATCATTTTGTTAAGGTTAAAGACCAGCTCCTGAGTACGTCCAACGGCAAAGGCCGGGATGATCACCTTGCCGCCGCGCTGGATCGTGCGCCCCACGACCTGGCGCAGCTCCTGATAGGCCAGCTCGGGATCGCCGTGGGGCTTATCGCCATAAGTGCACTCCATGATCATCACCTCAGGTCGGTCTGGCAGCTCCGGGTCGCGGATCAGGGGCAGGTTACGGCGGCCAATATCGCCCGAAAACCACAGTCGTAGATTGCGTTGCTTAAACGGGCCGCGCTCGTCGATTTCCAGCGCCACCGCCGCTGAGCCCAGGATGTGCCCGGCATCAAACAGGCTAACCTTTACTCCGGGAACTACCTCAAAAGGCTGATGGTACGAGATGGGATTAAAATGCTGCGCCACCTGGGCTGCGTCTTCGATGGTGTAGAGCGGCTCGACGTGTGGCAGCCCTTTTTTGGCGTTTTTGAAGTTAATGTTGTTCGCATCCGTCTCCTGGATGTGCGCCGAATCCAGCAGCATGATATTCGCCAGGTGGCAAGTCGCCGGGGTGGCGTAGATCGTCCCGTGAAAGCCGGACCCGACCAGATTCGGCAAATTGCCGCTGTGATCGATATGAGCGTGCGAAAGGATCACGGCATCCAGCTTGCTCGGATCGAAGGGAAAATCCCGGTTGCGTTGCTCGGCCACTTTGCGCTTTCCCTGGTACAAACCGCAATCCAGCAGGATCCGATATCCATTCACATGTAACAAATGCTGCGAGCCGGTCACCGTGTGGGCCGCACCGTGAAAGGCAATCTTCATAGCTCACCTTCTTAAGACGTTTGAATTAACTTGCCGAAATCAATTTTAAAATTTCACTGCCAAAATGCTCCAGTCGCCAGGGGTAATCATTCAGGGCCTGGGCAAGCTCTGCATAACTGAGCGGTCCGCTCTCTGCCAGGCTGAACATCATATCACGCGGCAGGACCACATCGGATGTAATCCCCATCTGTTTGGCTCTCTCTTTACGCCAGTTGCGCAGAGCTTCCAGCCGCGCCAGATACCGCTCGTCGGGCTTTGGCGAACGCGGTGGATAGATTGGGGCGGAGCTCAAGCCGCGGTTGACGGCGCGTAACAACTGGTGACCGTGACGGCGGATCTGCACCGGGCTCATCCCGGGCAAACTGCCTAAATCATCCAGGCTCTGCGGCAGCTCGGCTGCGATCGCCAGCAACGTATGGTCGTTGATCACCTTGAAGAGCGGGCGATCCATGGCTTGGGCAGTTTGATCGCGGTAACGGCAGAGCTCTTGTAAAACCGCTGCACGCTGCGGAGGTAGATCATATGAGCCGCTGACCCGCCAACAGTCTGCGACCCGGTTTTCTGGGGTATTCCGGCCGTTGACGCCGGCGGGCAGGCTGCAGATATGGTTGAAATCCTCCTGGGCAAGGGCTAACAGGTTGCGCTCGACCAATTCGGCTTTGAGAAGCTGCCTTAATGGGATTAAGTAGTGGGTGTCCATGCGGGCATATTCAAGCAAACGGGACGGCAACGGGCGCTCTCCCCAGTTGGCGCGCTGCTGGCGCTTGTCCAGGCTGACGCCAAACTCTGCACCAAGCATGGACCCCAAGCCAAGCTCGCCCCGGCCAAGGATACGCGCAGCCAGCATGGTGTCGAAAAGATTACTGCATTCGAAGCCAAAGTCGCGGGATAAGCAAATTAGATCATATTCGGCAGCGTGGAATACCTTTTCGATGCGTCCATCCGCAAAAACCGGCGCCAGAGCGGATAGATCATCCAGCGCCAGGGGATCGACCAAAAAATCATCCTGGGGCGTCGAGAACTGGATCAGACATACGCGCTCGCGATAGGCAAACAGGCTATTGGATTCCGTATCCACCGCCAGGATGGATGCGCCACGCAATGTATATGCCAGACGGTTCAGCTCATCCGCCGACTGGATTGGAGGTAAGTTCGAAGTCTTGTCGAGAGTCACAGAGGGCAATTATAGCTTATATAAGTTCTTTTGCCATGACCAGGGCGTCTTCGCCATCCTGGTAATAAGTCGGCCAAATGCCGGCGCGTTCATAACCGCTGGTTTGGTAGAGCTGAATTGCCGCCTGATTCGATATGCGGACATTCAATTGCACGCGACGAACATCCAGGCGCTGCTCGCAAGCCTGTAGCAAGTCTCGACCGATGCCGCGACCACGGAATTCGGGTAAGACACCCAGGGTGGCAATCCAGGCCATGCTTTCAGCCGGGCGCACATCACCGGCGATAAAACCGATCATCTGACCGTCGGATATCGCTCGCAAGCGCACCACATTGGGCAGCGTGAGCACACCGATCAAATCCCATAACGGCCAGGCGTCTTTCGGAAAGCATACCTTTTCCATATGGCGGAGCGCATTCAAATCGCGCCAGGTAGCCGGCTCGATGATCACCTTGCTACCCGGCGCAACCAATTCCGCCTGACTCATTCACCCTACTTCCCACCCGCAAAGTTCTCCAAAAAGTTGGTGAACTCCAATGGGAAGATATATTTGGTGGAGGCGCCTGCACCCATGCTTTTGAGCGTCTCGAAATATTGCAGAGTCATCGTGCGCTGATCTACTGTTTGGGCAGTCGCGTTGATCCGGGCCAGGGCATCGGCAAAACCCTCCGCGCGCAGCAATAGCGCCTGTCGCTCGCCTTCAGCGCGCAGGATGGCGGATTGCTTCTCTCCCTCAGCGCGCAGGATGGCGGATTGCTTGTCGCCGTCGGCAACGTTGATGGCGGCCTCGCGCGCACCGGTCGATTCTGTCACCACAGCGCGGCGGATGCGCTCGGCAGACATTTGCCGGTTCATCGCATCCTGGACCTCGCGGGGTGGGATGATCTCGCGGATCTCCACGTTGGTCACCTTTACCCCCCAGCGCTCGGTCACCTCATCCAGCCGGGTGCGCAGCATGTTGTTGATATGCTCGCGTTCCGACAGGACATCATCCAACATCATGCTACCGATGACCGCACGCAGCGTGGTGGTTGCCATGCCCTGGGCGGCCGCATCGAAGTTCCCTACCTGTAGCACACTTTCCGTAGGATCGAGCACCTTGTTGTACCATAGGAAATCGATCGAGATGGGCGCGTTATCTTTGGTGATGGAGGTCTGATGGGGGACTTCACGCACTTGCTCACGCAAATCTACCTTGACCGCGCGATCAACAACGGGTATCAGGAAAACGATCCCGGGTCCGCGGCTGCCGATACAACGACCCAGGCGAAAGACTACCAGGCGTTGGTATTCTGTAACGACGCGAATGGCCGACGCAATCAATGCCAGCACGCCCAAGACGACTACGCCGATCAGGCATAACACCGTGATACTAAGACCAGCATCCATCATTTGCCTCCTTTTTGTTTAATCAAATGCTTCATCGTAAAATCCAATCACGCCCCGAAATGGTTGATAATTTATCGATCACTCCGCAGATGGCTGGATTTGCGGCGTTTCGATTGCCTCTACTTTGAGCGTGAAACCTTCGCGTTCCAGCACGCGCACCCGGGCGCCTGCTGGGATGGGATGATCGCTGCGGGCGCTCCACATCTCACCCCCGGCATATACCGAGCCTTCCTGGTAAACCTCGGTCTTGGCCTCGCCGACTGCGCCGATCAGCGCCGTTAGATCCTGGTGAGGCGGGGCGCTTCCTGCCTCGATGGCTTTTCGTGCCAAAATCCAGAAGAAGCCTCCAGATAGGACTGAGACCACGATCGCCACGTAGGGGTTGACTCCAGGTATCCACCACTCGGGCCCTTGAAAAAGATACGCCGAGCCAACCACAATCGCTACAATCGATGCAACCAACACCGCAATCTGCCGTGGTCTTCGAATGGAGATAACAAATAGTATTGCGCCAGCCAGCACGACCAGCAACGCCCAGGCGTTGATCGACAACTCATAGACAAAAATCGCCACTCCGGCGGTAAACAATAATCCCAGGGCAATGAGCTCAAGAAAGCCTGTGCCGGGTGCAGCCACGGCCAGCACAGCAATGATCAATCCTATAGCGATCAGCAGATAAGTAACGGTTGGATTTGCCAGCAATTCCATCTTTGACCATCCTTGAACGTATGGCGAGCTTATGTGAAGCTCATTATACAACGATTAGCATTCGGCATCGCCTGGTTGTCGCAAAAAATCCAACTGCTGGCTGAGGCCATGGTATGATTGCGGTATGGTTGCGATTAACCTGCCAGGCGGTTTTCCTGTTTATGGCTTTTCGATATTTATCGCCCTGGGCGCCTGCCTCGGCCTGGCCTGGATCGCCAGACAAACTAACCCAAAGCTGGCTCTGGGACGGGTGGAAGCCGGTATGTGGGTCCTGGTGGGCGGGCTGGTTGGCGGTCGCATCCTCTATGTGGCCGTGAGCTGGCTGTACTTCCGGGATCACCTCCTGGAGAGCCTGCAATTCTATCGTGGTGGATTGTCCTGGCCGGGTGCGCTGGCAGGCGGGCTGTTTGCGTTGCTGGCCTTTGCGGCTCTCAACCGGCTTTCCCCGGCGCGCCTGGCCGATGATTTGCTCCCACTGCTGGCCGCTCTCAGCATAGGCGCCTGGCTGGGGTGCTGGCTGACTGGCTGTGCTTATGGCGTGCCCAGTAACGCCTGGTGGAGCCTCCCTTCCCCGGACGAATGGGGTGTGATCGCCAATCGCTGGCCGGTCCAGATGTGGGGGGCTTTGCTGACCGTTAGCCTGTTTGCATCGTTAGATCGGCTGTCCGCGGTCGCCAGGCTGAAGCCGGGTTATCGCGCTCTGCTGGGTTTGCTGGGCCTGTCTATTATCCAGCTAGGTATGACTTTCCTACGCGCCGACCCGGGCATCATCCGGTATGGCCTCCGCCTGGAAGCCTGGGGGGCGCTGGCTTATTGCCTGCTCGCTGTGCTGGGTTTGCTGAGCTATTCTTATTACCTGGCCCAGGATAAATTCGAAAAACTTAAGGAGCATCCCATCTAAACGGAGCAATTCGCCGACGATGAAGCTTAACCTGGCTTTGGCCCAAATCAACACTCGCTTAGGTAATATTGACGCAAACCTGGCCAAGCATCTGGAGCTGATCCAGGAGGCCCAGGCCAGGGAGGCCGACCTGCTCATCTTCCCCGAGTTATCTCTGACCGGGTATGTCCTCCAAGATCTGGCTACGGCTGTTGCGCACCGCCCCACCGCTGACGATCCGGTCTTTCGCCCACTGCTAAAAGCGAGCCAGGATATCGATCTGGTGGTCGGTTTCGTGGACGAAGACCGCCGTAACCGCTTCTATATCGCAGCGGCCTACCTGTCCAGGGGTCAGGTATTGCATGTCCATCATAAGGTGTATCTTCCGACCTATGGGCTTTTCGATGAAGGACGCTTTTTCGCCTGGGGAGATGGGGTGCAGGCCTTCGATACGCGCTTTGGACGCCTCGGCATCTTGATCTGTGAGGATTTCTGGCACGCATCACCACCCTACCTGTTGTGGCTGGACGGTGCAGAGATGCTCCTGTTCGCTTCCGCCTCACCCGGCCGCGGTCTAACCGCTGAACCCCAGCTCGAGTCGGCGCGCTGGGTTGAGCACATCAACCGTGCTTACGCCAGCCTGTTTACGACCTTCGTCGTCCACGCCAACCGCGTAGGCTTTGAAGATGGATTGAATTTTTGGGGCGGCTCGACGGCCTTCGACCCGAACGGCGAGCTTATTGTCAAAGCCCCCTACAACGAGGAAGCTTTAATCCTGGCCGAGATCGACCTCAACCAGTTACATCGCACGCGCGCCCGTTTGCCGCTGCTGCGCGACGAGCGTACAGCCTTGGTGATGCGCGAGATGCGGCGGATTTTGGGAGAATGAACCACTATGATTGATCTATCTATAAACATCGAGTTGGCTCGAACCATCCTGACCGGCTTTATCCGTAGCGAGATCATGCGTGCCGGTTTTTCTCGAGCGGTGATCAATCTGTCCGGTGGACTTGACTCGACCCTGGCGTGCTATCTTACAGCCGAAGCGCTGGGAGGTGAGAATGTGCTCGCCCTACGCGTGCCATACTCCTCCTCATCGGTTGACTCGCTCGACCACGCCCAAATGGTCATCGAGGCCCTCGGATTGCAGTCCATGACAATTCCGATCAGCGAAATGACCGATCCGCTGTTCGAGCGCTTCCCGGAGGCTGGCCCGGTGCGGCGAGGCAACATCATGGCGCGCCTGCGAATGATCGTGCTGTACGATCAGTCCGAGGCCTTTCGTGGGCTACCCATCGGAACCGGCAATAAGACCGAAATCCTGCTGGGGTACACCACGTTATTTGGGGATTCGGCCTGCGCAATCAATCCATTGGGCGATCTTTACAAGACCCAGGTCCGCCAGCTTGCTCGAGCCATCGGCGTGCCCGGGGTGATCCTCGACAAGGCCCCTACCGCAGATTTATGGGTTGGGCAAACCGACGAAGGCGAGCTGGGTTTTACCTATGAAGAGGTGGACCGCCTGCTCTACTTGCTGGTCGACCAACGCTTCAGTCCTGAAGAGTGTGTGACGACTGGCTTCGATGAAAAATTTGTGCGCAATGTTGTTGAGCGCGTCCGGCGAAACCACTTCAAGCGCATTCTTCCGCCAATCGCTAAGCTGAGCAACCGTACCGTCGGATATGATTTCCTCTATCTTCGAGATTGGGGGACATAAGCCCGTCAATATGCAGTTTACTTCGCACAATCGTCGCGCGCCTCTGTCGTGCGGGTTAATACCGGTATGCGTCTAATCATTCCACCCTCCTTACGGCACCGCCGGTACCGGCTGCTCTGGTTTGGGATGATGATCTCCATCGCCGGGACACAGATGCAAATCTGGTCGATCTTCTGGCATATCCGTACCCTGACCGATCAGCCGATCGCGTTAGGCGGGGTGGGGTTGGCGCGCATCATACCCGTGATCTTTTTCTCATTAATCGGCGGCGCGGTGGCCGATGTCGCCAACCGTCGCAAGGTGATGTTCATCACACAGACGGCCCTGGCGTTGGGCGCGCTGGCCCTGGCGATGTTGACCATCAACGGGCGAATCGAGCTGTGGCAAATTTATGCTCTGACGGCTCTGCAGGCGGTGGCGATTGCATTCGACACTCCGGCGCGCCAATCATTGGTGCCCAACCTGGTCCCGCCGCGGGACTTGCCGAACGCCTTCAGTATGGGCTCGCTTGCTTTTCAAACCGGCGCAATCGTTGGCCCGGCATTGAGCGGCCTAGTCATCGCCTACCTTGGCCAGCCCTATACTTACCTGATCAATTCCATCTCGTATCTGGCTGTGATACTGGCCTTGCTGCTGATGGGCCCCGTGGAACAAGACATGGGAGGAGAGAAGCGGGCTTCGATCAGCCTGTCATCGATTCGTGAGGGTATTCAATTCATCATAGGCCAGCCAATCATTCTTTCCACCATGGTGCTGGACTTTTTTGCCACCTTCTTCTCATCGGCTAACACGCTGATGCCGATCTTTGCCCGGGACATTCTCAAGGTTGGCGTGGTGGAATATGGCTGGCTTTCATCGGCGCAATCGATTGGCGCGGTCGGCGCCGCGCTGGTCATGTCGCAGATCAAGCAGATACAACGACAAGGGCCCACATTCCTGATATCGGTGGTCGTTTTTGGGGTTGCCACGATCTTCTTTGGCCTGGCCAAGTCATTTTGGCTTGCGATGCTGGCGCTGATTTTTGTCGGTGCAGCCGATTCGGTCAGCACGATCATCCGCAATACCATCCGCCAGTTGCAGACACCCGACTACCTTCGCGGCCGCATGACCAGTGTCAATCAAATATTTTTCATGGGCGGTCCGCAGCTTGGAGAAGTGGAAGCCGGGGTGGCGGCTCAGATCTTCGGGGCACCCATCGCAGTAATCAGCGGTGGTGTGGGTTGTATTTTGGCGGTAGTGTGGATCGCCCGCCGGTGGCCGCAGATCGCCCGTTATAATGGAGACGAGCCAATCCGTGCAGGTGCAATAGCCGATTGAGGTGAGCGTGAAGCTCAGTCGCTTACCTGGCTGGCCTCCAGATGCAGTTGCTCCCATTCCAGCATTAACCGGTCGAGCTCATTCTGATAGTCCGTGTACTCCTGCCCTATGCGCTGAACTTTTACCAGGTCGGCCGGCGGGGTCTCGAGCTTACGGGTCAGGATGGAGATCTCGCCTTCCAGGAAGGCGATCCGCTCCTCAACCGCTTTCAAACGGAGGCGCCTTTGCTTTTCCTCCGGCGAGGTGGGCCTAGCTCGAGACTTCTTTGGAACAGCTTCCTGGATTAAGGTGACCCTGGCAGCCTGCCTGGCTTGTTGGCTTTCGAGGTATTCGTGATACTGCGTATAGGTGCCATTAAACACCTCGAGCATCGCCTGTCCTGGCTGGATCTCCCAAATTTGGGTGCCCAACCCATCAATCAGGTAGCGGTCGTGCGATACGAGCAGAATGGTGCCCTGGTAGTTCGCCAGGACCTCCTCCAGGATCTCTTGAGAGGGGATATCCAGGTGGTTGGTTGGCTCGTCCAGGAGCAGCAGGTTGGCCTGCGTGAGAGAGAGCTTGGCCAGCGCCAGGCGGCCGCGTTCGCCGCCCGATAGCGTGCTGACTTTCTTGAATACCTCATCCCCGCTGAACAGGAAGCGCGCCAGGTAAGAGCGAATCTCGGCCAGCAACATGTTCGGAGCTACTGAGTCGATCTCCTCTACCAGGGTCCGCTGTGGGTCCAGCCCTTCATGCGCCTGGGCAAAATAGCCGATCTGCAGGCTGGCGCCCAGCACGACCTCCCCCGCCAGGGGTGGCATCTGCTCCAGGATGGTCTTCAGGAAAGTCGTCTTGCCGGCGCCATTTGGCCCGATCACTGCTGCGCATTCGCCGCGCTTAAGCAGCAAATCGGGTGTGCGGAAGAGAGGCTGCCCTTCATCCGGGTAACCAATTGCCAGGTCGCGGGTGCGCAACACCAAATCCCCGGAGCGCAGGTTGGCTTTGAGGTTCAGGTGCAGGCGCAGCGGACGGCGTGCGGGAGGGGGCAAGCTCTTGATGCGGCGCTCGAGCTCCTCTACGCCCATGGGATGGCTGGAAATCTCGACCTGGTCGCTGATCTCCAGCCAGCTTTTACTCTGGACCGCTTCGGAACCAAGCGCCTCGATCGCCTGGACTTCCCGGCTGAGCCGTCGCAGCTTGCCCTTGGCTTGCTGGACGCGCTGACCAGAGATATTACGCTTGACGTAATCCAGCTCTTTCAGCAGGCGGGCCATCTCGGTTTTATAGACTTGCTGCCGCAACTCCCAGCGCTCCTGGCGTTGCTGGAGGTATGCGCTGTAATTGCCCCGGTAGACTTCTATGCCGTTGGATCGCATCTCCCAGATGTGGTCCACCACACGGTCCAGGAAATAACGGTCATGGGAGACGATGAGCGTGGCTCCGTTCCACTGGCTCAAATAGCCCTCCAGCCATTCCACGGCGTGGATATCCAGATGGTTGGTTGGCTCGTCCATGATCAGCAAATCGGGATCCGAGAGGAGCAAGCGCGCCAGCACTGCGCGGGTCCGCTGACCGCCCGAGAGCTGTGGCAGTGGACGATTGAAGTCAGTGGGGTCAAAACCAAGGCCGGTGAGGGTTTGCCGGATGCGCGTCTCATAAGTATAACCGCCACGCCGCTCGAACTCCTGCTGCAACGTGCCGTAGCGTTCCAAAGCAGAATCTGCCTGGTCGGGATCGCTCATGGCGTCTTCCAGGCTGGCGAGCTCGGCTTCCAGCTCTCGCAAATCCGCCAGCACAGACAGGCATTCCTGCCTTAGGGTATGCGTGCCTGCCAGCATGGCTTCTTGCGGCAAGTAACCCAGGCTCAAATTGCGCGCTCGATGCAGGCTGCCGGCTGAAGGCTCCTCGAAGCCCATCAGAATGCGTAACAGGGTGGTCTTGCCAATCCCATTCGGGCCAACGACGGCAATCCGTGACCCATATGGTATGCTGAGCGAGACTCCTTTGAATATATCGACAGGACCGTAAGATTTGGCCAGGTCGGTGGCGGTGATCAGCGACATATTTTTGCTTACGAACGAAAGGGTTACACCAGGTAAAGGCTTATGATATGGGTCTCGCCTCTACCGGCAGCAATGCGGTACACGTTGCGGCGCAATTATACCGTGTTATAATCGCTGCGGTCTGCGATTATCCAAAATCGCACATCTAAAAGGTTACTGAATGACTGGAATGAATGAAAAAAAAAGACGAAAATCTGGCCTGTCTCAGCAAGAAGCCATTCTGCGCATAGCCTTATTGACGGGATTTGCCATTGCTGCACTTCTGATCGGTTATCTAACTTTCGTAGCGGTGCGCGACTTTGTTGCTCATTGGCAGTTGACCAATCTACCCGGTGTCAGCGTTGTTGACGCCACCCCAACACCCGGCCCGGAAGGCGCCGAGCCGGTTAACAGCTTGAGTGTGCCACTCGATCCCGGGATAGGACCAACCCCACCACCCTGGGACGGCTCAAACCGGGTGTCCTTACTGGTGATGGGATTGGACTACCGCGACTGGCAAGCAGGAGAAGGTCCGCCACGCACCGATACGATGATCTTGTTCACGGTCGATCCGATCCATCGTACCGCCGGTGTTCTATCGATCCCGCGCGACCTGTGGGTGAACATCCCCGGCTTTGAGTACGGACGGATTAACACGGCCTACCAGCTTGGCGAGGCCTATCAGATCCCTGGTGGTGGACCGGCGTTGGCAGCCCAGACCGTGGAGGAGTTGTTGGGCGTCCCGGTGGATTACTACGCCCAGGTTGACTTTGGTACCTTTGTGCGCTTCATCGATGAGATTGGCGGCATTAAAGTAGAATTTACCGAAACAACCAAGCTTGATCCGCTGGGCGACGGAAACACCAAGCGCTTCAAGCCTGGGGTTTATACCTTGCCCGGAGACCTGGCTTTAGCCTATGCGCGCTTGCGTAAAACCGAAGGCGGCGATTTCGACCGCGCTCTGCGCCAGCAACAAGTCATCATGGGGATACGGAAACAGATCTTGAACCACAAGCTTCTGCCGTCGCTGATCTCGAAGGCGCCCGTGCTTTATAACGAGCTTTCTACAGGCATTCGAACGAACCTGAGTCTCGATGAAGCGATCCGGCTGACATGGCTGGCATCCCAAATCCCGGAAGAAGACATCCGGCGTGGCGCAATCGATGCTCAACATGTGTCTTTCGCCAAGTCGCCCGATGGAACGCAGGATGTGCTCAAGCCAATCACCGAGAAAATCCGCGCCTTGCGAGATGAAGTCTTCAGCCAGGCTAACCCTGCCAGCCCGATTGCAGCCAGCCTCGATATCGCGGAACTCGTCAGGCAAGAAAACGCCCGAGTACAGGTACTGAATGGCAGCTCCGCCGCGGGTCTGGCAGCGCAGACGTCGGATTACCTCAAATCCCAGGGGATCAATGTGGTCGAAACCGGTAATGCAGACCAGTATTCAACCAACACCCAGATCACTTTCTACACAGGTAAGCCCTATACGCTCAAATATCTGGTGGATTTAATGAAGATCAACCAGTTTCATATCCGTCACTTCTTTGATCCAAACAATCCGGCGGACATCGTGATCACCGTCGGAGATGATTGGGCTGTCTCTAATTCGATGCCATAACCATTTGAGGCCCTTTCCAGCATGATGCCAGTCAGTGGGCAAATCGGAGCGTTTTGAGGCCAGCGATCTTGCCAGAGACCACCTTTGTAGTTCCTGAATTCGATTGATGACTGCTCCGCCTCGATCCCTACGCCGCCTCTGGTTCTCAATCGCTTTGTTGGGGATTGTGGCCTTGGCCATCTGGCTGCCACGCGCGTTTGCATTGGACAGGTTTGTGGCAACGGATGAAGTCGTCTGGCTCTGGCGCTCGGCAAATTTTTACTACGCGCTGGGCCAGCGTGATTTCGCTGCTACTTACATCACAACCCATCCTGGCGTGGTCAACATGTGGGTGGAGACGGCTGCTTTTTTACTGGAGTTCCCCGAATATCGTGGGTTTGGTCAGGGTTTGTTGAACAAATATGCCTTATTTGAGGCTTTGTTAGAATCAAAAGGGGTAGACCCGCACGATATCCTGGTGACCAGTCGCAGACTGACGGTGCTCCTGAACACTTTTATATTAGCAGGATGTTTTCTCTATGCCAGGAAGTTTTTTGGGGATCTTCCTGCCTTGATGGGTTTCATGCTGATAGCCTTTGATCCCTTCCACAGCGGGATCACCCGTATGGCGCACATGGACGGACCCATGGGAAGTTTTGCGTTCTTATCATTGCTGGCTTTTCTCGGTTATATCCACGCTGGCAGGCGAACCCGGGACCTGCTGATCTCAGCCGCCGCTGGTGGCTTAGCGATCCTGGCCAAAATCCCTGGTTTTATCCTCGTGCCAACCATTGGATTGATCGCTCTGTGGGATTTTCGGGACCGACGACAAGAGATTACCGCGCTTTCCAGCTCGCGGTCCCGAGCATGGTTCGAGGCGTTGATTAAGCCTTTGGCTCTGTGGGCTTTGGTTGTTTTGATTACGGTTTTTATTTTCTTCCCCGCCATATGGGCCAACCCGATGGGTGCATTGAGAAGGCTGACCTTAACGCCGTTCAGACAAGCCGATAATTTGGTGAGTAAGCCATCAAGACTTGATAGCGAGCAAAGCGATGAGCAATTCGAGATTCCTGCAAAGATCACTGATCACCCTGTCGATTACCTGCTTCGCTACCCTTATAAATATGTGTGGCGAATTTCACCTGTGATCCTGGCGGGTCTGGTGCTGTCCTTCCTCTCCTTCATATTCAAAATCGGTCTCTTGTCAGAGGCAAAGGCCCGGAAAGTTATTTTGGGTTTATTGCTTTTCGTTACGATGTACACGATTTTAATGACGATCCCTCCCAAGACGTCGGAAAAATACTATCTACCGGTGTACGCAATCTTCGACTTGATCGCAGGGATCGGCTGGTATATGCTTGCCGACTGGTCGAAGAAGTTTGTACCGGCCCGGTTGCGCCTGGTCTTTCCATACATCGTGCTGGCCAGCGTGGTCTTGATTCAGGCCTGGCTGGACATGCGAACTTTCCCGTATTACGTAACCTACTTTAACCCCATGTTGGGCGGCAATCGCCGAGCCAACCAAGTCCTGACGATTGGCTCCGGTGAGGGACTGGACCTTGCGGCGGAGCACTTGAACCAAAAACCAAACGCAAGACAAATGAAAGCCATGTCCTGGTACGGGATTGGGCCTTTTTCATATTATTTCGATGGGGAAAGCATCCCGTTGTATGGTTCAAAAAAATGGGATTCTCACCTGATCGCCAGGCTCCAGCAAATGGATTATCTGGTGATCTATGCCAACCAATGGCAACGCCAGATTCCGGGTGGCCTGTTCCCCTGGCTGGCGGGGCTCGAGCCGGAACGCCGGGTTTGGTTTGACGATATCGAGCTGGCGCGCGTTTATGACGTCAAGTCCATCCCAGGTGATAAGTTTGTTGTCAACCCTTAGATGCGTATGGACACGCTCGTCGGCTCGGTAGAGCGCGTCACCTACTACAATCCCGATAATGGCTATAGCGTTCTACGCCTGCGTCCGGAAGGTGGTCGCCTGCCCGGTTTAGCCCGAGATGGGCTGGCGACGGTTACCGGCAACCTGCCTGAATTATCACCTGGGGAGCATGTTCGGCTCAGCGGCAATTGGGTGAATCACCCGAAGCACGGCTTACAATTCCAGGTCGAGTTTTGCGAGCAAACCCTGCCTGCCACACTGGCCGGCATCCGTCGCTACCTGGGCTCTGGCCTGGTCAAGGGGATCGGCCCGCGCTTGGCGGAACGTATCGTGGCTCATTTTGCCGACCAAACCCTGGAAATCATCGAGCAGCACCCGGAGAGACTCGAAGCAGTTCCCGATATCGGTCCCAAACGGGCAGCCAGAATCGCCGCCGCCTGGGAGGAGCAGAAACAGGTCAAAGAAATCATGCTCTTCTTGCACAGTCATGGGGTTAACACGAATCTGGCGACAAAAATCTACAAGCGTTATGGGGATCAGGCCTTGCAGGTGGTGCGCTCCAATCCGTACCAGTTAGCACGCGATATTTATGGGATCGGGTTTAAAACTGCCGACCAGATTGCCCAATCGCTGGGCTTGCCGATGGATCATCCAACGCGCCTCGAGGCCGGGGTGATCTATGCTTTGAACCAGGCGACTGAGGATGGGCATGCATTTCTACCCCGCCAGAAACTGGTCGAACAAGCCGCACAAATGCTGGGAGTGCCTCCGGAGCAGATCCTGCCAGCCATCGAGCGGCTGGCGCAAAGCGAATTTGTGCACCCAGACCTGCTCCCCGTAGCTGTTGATGGCGCCGAACCACAGGGGTCAACGAACACCGCGCCTCGCTCAATCGGCGAGGCTGGCGCCGCATATAGCAATGAGGCAGTCTATCTCACACCCCTCTACCATTCGGAACAGGGGATTGCAGTCAGGCTACGCGCTCTGGCGGAGGCCTTACCCTCCCGGTTGATGGATATCCCTCCGGCGTTCACACCGCTGGATCCTCAGTTATCTACCGAACAACAATCCGCTGTGCACATGGCCATGAGCCATCCGGTAAGCTTGTTGACCGGAGGGCCAGGCACCGGTAAAACAACTACATTGAAGGCGCTCATTGCGGTTGTCGAGGCGGCGGGCAAACGCTATGCCCTGGCCTCGCCGACCGGTCGGGCTGCCAAGCGTCTTGCGCAAGCCACGGAACGTCCTGCCAGTACTATCCATCGCTTATTGGGTTTTTTGCCTGGTGAAGGTTTCAAGCACAATCCGGAGAACCCGCTCCCGGTCGACATTTTGGTGGTGGACGAAGCCTCAATGCTGGATCAGCAGCTGGCATTTAGCCTGCTGAAAGCCTTGCTGCCGGGCACTCACCTGCTGCTGGTAGGAGATATTGACCAGCTGCCATCGGTTGGGGCAGGAAATGTTCTGCGTGATATTATCCACAGCGGGATCGCGCCGGTTACACGCTTGAATCTTATCTTCCGCCAGGCGGTCCAATCGCACATTATCACCAATGCCCACCGCATAAACCAGGGCCAGATGCCCGTTTTTCCAAAAGACACGCAGGATGGCAAGGATTTCTTTCTATTCCCGGCAGAAACGCCAGAGCAGGCTGCCGATTGGATCCTGGACCTGGTTAGCAACCGCATCCCGCAGAAGTTCAGTCTGCATCCCAACCGGGATATTCAGGTGCTTTCGCCGATGTACCGTGGACCGGCAGGAGTAAGCGCGCTGAATGAGCGCCTCCAGGAACGCCTGAACCCGCCAGGCGCGTTGACGCCCGAAAAGAAGCTCTTCGGCCAGACCTTTCGCACCGGCGATAAGCTCATGCAAACACACAATAATTATGACAAGGATGTGTATAACGGTGATATCGGGGTGCTGAGCCAGATCGATTTTATCGAGCAATCTCTGACGGTAGATTTCGAAGGTCATCTTGCGACGTTCGAATGGTCCGAGGCCGACCAATTGACCTTGGCTTATGCCGTCTCGGTCCACAAAGCGCAGGGCGCCGAGTTCCCCGCGGTGGTGATGCCGTTGCTAACCCAGCATTATCTTATGCTGCAGCGCAATTTGCTCTACACCGCCATCACCCGCGCTCGCAAGCTTTGCGTGCTGGTCGGCAGCCGCCGCGCTATCGCCATCGCGGTGCGCAACAATCGCGTCGCGCACCGCTTTACTGCACTGGATTGGCGTCTGAGCCGGAATTATGGGCTTGGTTTGTAATCCGGAACGATTTGCACATCCTGGATATACCAGTTCACGCTAATGTTGGGTGTGAGAAATCTAACCACAACCGTGGAAGTGAAGTTAAAACTTAAATTTTCCCCTTTGTAATCTTTGAGATTGATGACTTCCTGTACCCAGCCGGTAGTTGGTGCATCGCCTCTTCGGACCTCGGACCACTGTCTGTCGATCTGCAGGTTAACCCGGTAGCCGAAGCCTTTGGTCTGAAAATTGTGCCAAAAAACTAAGGCTGGATTGCCCCATGCCGGGTCAATGAATATGGGTGATTGGGTGGTCATCGTGCCTTCGGTAGGCGCAGTGCTCTTCCACATGCCCGAACCGCTCATTCTGAGCAGCCAACACGGCGCATCGTCCAGCTTGCAGCCTGAATTAATCGGTCTGAAGGCAATGTATTCCCAATCGGTAAGCTGGATGCTCTGTGGCGCGAGGGAGGTGGGCGTGCTCGATGGTTCAGCTGGACTGGTGGAAATAATCGGCTGGGTGGCTACCTCGATCGTTGTCGGCGATGGTGGGATGGTGGGCTGAGGTGGGCTTGCAGTTGCCTGAACTGCCGGGAGGGTGGAGGTCGCCGCGGTTAACCCGGCCTGCATGGCGGACGAGGTCTGGGCGAGAAGCGTTTGTTGGATGCCGATTGCGATGTCGGTCTCTCTTAACGACGGATCCTCTCCCGATCCAAAATTACATGCCAATGCAGCCAATGCCAGTGGAACGAGGACGATGCTTATCGTGCGTAGCGTTCGATTGAAGGAAGCAATATTCGAGGCGTGGTTAGACACTTTTCTCTCCCGGATTGAAAAGATCCGAATCATTGCCCTGAGTACATCATACAATTCGGACGAATTATCGTGGAATGAATGATCGCGCCTGGTTATTCCTTACCGGCGGCGTGTTGTTTCTCCCAGGCTGTGCGCCAGGAGTCGTAGGCTTCATCCCGGTTGCTTTCATCCACGATTAGAATCTTGTCAACACCGTCCCGGTCGAGGATGTAAAATGTAATCTCGCTTTTGCCATCCTCCACCATTTCTGCGGTGCAGTCTATCGGTGTAATCTCGTCGCGCAGAAAATGCCAGCCAAAATGCGTTTCGCAGGGAGCGTCCCAGCAATTACAGCCTCGTCGATCCAGGATAATCTTCATCGTAACCTCCGTATCTCTAAACTACATCCAATGTCCGTTAAGGTTGCACAAATTTCAACAACCAGGCTCCCCAATACGGAGCGCCGCTGGTTGGAGTGCACATCAGCCCGGCGAGATCCGTCACGCGCTCTCCATTCTCACCCAGACGTAAATTATACAGCGTACCGGGTGATAGGGTG
>MGNS01000034.1:18789-20586 GCA_001795165.1 Chloroflexi bacterium RBG_16_57_11 | reverse complement strand
TCAGCATTTGCGGGTTGAGTCGGACTCCCTATCGTTAGCTCGATGCCGGCCGCCGTGAGCTGGACGGCGCCGGGCAGCGTGGTTTCACTCACCTGGAGGACCTCCTCCGTCCAGGTGGGTTGTGCCTGTGGGGTGAGTCGCTGTTGTGTAATGGCGATCGCCGGACCGGGAGGCGCCTGGCCCAAGGCGATGGCCAACAATCCAAGGGCGCGGGCGTCAACATCTGATCCCTGCTGGGCCAGGGTGCGTTGTGCCTGTTCCGAAATTGTCCGGAACATGTCCTCGTCTTTGAGCAGCTCCAGTCGAGCGCGGGCACGGAGCAAGTCGCCATTGCTCAAATAGGCTGCTGCAATCAGTGCACGGTATTGATCCTTAAAATCAGAGCGTAAGGAGGCGGGGGAGGTGTCGACATACTGCACCGGCTGGAAAATCCAGGCATACACCAGCCCGAGAGCGATCCCAAGCACCAGGCCGGTCAACAAATACCAGGGGCCGCGTTTTTCGCCATTCATGGAACGGCTGTCTTCAGGCGCGTTTCAAGGGCATGCAGCTCATTCCACAAGGACTGCATCTGGGTTATGTCAGCCTCGGCGTAGCCATATTTCTGTGCAAACTGGATGGCCTGAGAGACCATCTCCGACGGCGGCAGATTGCCCAACAACGCCAGGCGGCGTACGGCCAGACCCAGGTCTTTTTCATTTTGATACGCTTCCGCCACCATCAGGACATAATCGGTCCTGAAATCGATGCGCAGCGTATCCGGCGAGGTGTCAATATAATGCACCGGGCTGACGATCCAGCCATAGCCGAGTCCCAGTGATACTCCGACCAGAATTGCTATGATGAACCCGATCCAGCGCGCCATGCTTGTCTGATTCCGCCATCCGGTGATGGCATTTTGAGAAATTCTTGAACCTTGTTTCCTGTTTTAGTGCAAGATCGATTCCAGAGCGGCCAGCAGCAAGGTAATATTCTCTTTTCGGCTGCTGTAGCCCATCAAGCCAACTCGCCAGACCTTGCCTCTCAGCGGGCCAAATCCACCCGCGATTTCGATGTTGTATTCATCGAGCAACCGGCTGCGTACCGACAGGTCGTCCACACCAGGGGGGATTTGCGGTGTGGTGAGCGTGGCCAACCGATAGGAGAGGGGCACCAATGGCGGCAGATCTATAGAATCCAGACCTTCCCAGAAAAGCTCCGCATTGGCGCGGTGGCGGGCGAAGCGCGCCTCCAGACCTTCTTCGATCACCATGCGCAGACCTTCGCGCAGCGCATAATGCAGGCTGATCGGAGCGGTGTGATGGTAAGCATGGGGTTGTCCCCAGTACTTCTCGAGACCGTTCAAATCCAGGTACCAGTTAGCAACCGGGGTCTGGCGGTTTTTGATCACCTCTCGGCCGCGCTCGCTGACGGTGAGCGGCGCCAGCCCCGGTGGGCACGACAGGCTCTTTTGCGCCCCGCTATAGGCCACATCCACCCCCCAGTTGTCGATCTCGACGGGGATGCCGCCCAGCGATGTGACCGTATCCAGGACCAACAGCGCGCCGTTCCGATGGGCTGCGGCGGCTATCTCCGGTATGCCGGGCTGCAAGGCGCCTGTGGAAGTCTCCGCATGCACCAATGCGACCAGCTTGTAGGCTTTTCCTTTGAGCGTTGCTTCGATCTGCGCGGGGTCGAACACCTCCCCCCACGGGCAATCCAGGCGATCAACCTGTGCCTGGTACCGCTTGGCTATCTCGCAGAGTCTCTCGCCAAAGAAACCCATCACACACAACAGTACGGCATCGCCCGGCTCGA
>MGNS01000034.1:12527-18773 GCA_001795165.1 Chloroflexi bacterium RBG_16_57_11 | reverse complement strand
CATCCCAGCGCTTCCGGTGCCTGGGATGGCCAGGGTCAGCTCATTGTGTGTTTGGAAAACCTGGCGCAGTAACTTCTGCTCCTCCTCCATGATCTTTAAAAACTCTGGATCGAGATGCCCCAGCAACGGAGTAGCCATGGCGCGCAGCACACGCGGCGAAACCATGCTGGGTCCGGGCCCCAGTAATATACGCGAGGATGTGTTCAGATCAGTATAGGGTGCAAACTCCATGCTGGCCTCCTGGATATAGTATATCCTGGATTGGTTTTTTTAGCTTACTTCCCGAGCCAGTGAAAATATAGGTGAATCTACTGCTTGATTTGCACAAGAAAATCTTGTACAATCATAATACGCTTTTTACCAATTTCACAACTTTTATCGATCGACCTTCAGACCTATCGTACACTTCTTGCCAGGGGAGGGGAAACATTATGAATATCATCAAGGTCTCCGGAACCTCACGGACCTCCGCCGTGGCAGGCGCCATCGCTGGAGTCTTCCGAGAGAACAAGCGCGCAGAAGTCCAGGCAATTGGCGCGATCGCAGTGAACCAGGCTATCAAGGCCCTGGCTCTGGCTAAAAACTACCTGAAGGAAGATGGTTACGACATCGTCTTCATCCCGGAGTTTGTGGATGTAGAAATCGACGATAAAATTCGCACAGCGATCAAATTCGTCGTCGAACTTCGCTAAAAGCTGATTGGATCGGATGGATTGGCGTGGCTGGCAGATCAAGCCGGCCAGGCAAGATAATATTGCGCCGCAAGCGTCTTACGTCTTGCGGCGCGGGTTTTCGTCCTGTCTTGAGTATAATAAAAGTTCGATTATCGATCGAGGTGGTATTTTGTCCAAATCACAAAAATTGCTGGGAATGGCGCTTCTCTTATATTTCTTGCTGCCCGCTTGTACGGCGCCTGCCAGTGCTGGCATAGACCGATCTCAGTCTGCATTTCTCCAAACCTCGGTAACTCGTGAAGTTGGAACGCCCCCGATCCCCGGTGTAGCGACCTCCACGGTCCGCTCGCCCCCAATTGTATCCTCTGTGACCTCACAGCCACCGCGGGAGACCACCACAAGCGTCAACAGGTCCCAGTCCCCCACTCAGACCGCCGCCCGGCGCAAAGCGACACCCACCCCGGTCGACTGCCTCACCCAGGGTGGGCAAATCGAAAAGGGCAGCCTGGATACAAAGCTGTTACGAATGCCGCTTATTTTTCGGGTCTATATCCCTCCATGCTACGATCTGCATGAAAAGCAGCGCTATCCTGTGCTCTATCTTTTCCATGGGCAAAGCTACACCGACGATCAGTGGGATCGTATGGGAGTGGATGAGGTTGCCGACCGGCTGATCGCAGATGGCCAGATACCGCCGTTGATCATCGTGATGCCATTCGATCGATTGGGTGGACAGCCGACTGAGACGAATTTCAGCCAGGCAATCACCGAAGTCTTGCTCCCGCATATCGATAAAACTTATCGCACGCTACCCAATCGCCTCCATCGTGCGGTAGGAGGGATGTCGCGTGGCGCCGGCTGGGCGGTGCATTTTGCCATAGCTGAGTGGCGGCTGTTTGGCGCACTGGGTGTGCACAGCGCGGCAGTCTTCCACACCGATGCGCAACGCATGCGCAGCTGGTTGAGCCAGATCCCCGAAGACCAATATCCCCGGATTTACGTTGACATCGGAGATAAAGACAGGCCTGAAATTATGCGTTCGACACTGTGGTTTGAGGATTTGCTCAATCTCTACGATATTCCGCATGAGTGGCGTCTTCAATCGGGCTACCATGCAGAGGAATACTGGAAAGCGCATCTGGAGCAGTATCTGCGCTGGTATACACAGGCTTGGTGGACTGATGATGTCAAATTTCAATACCATTTTATGCTGGATTCATCCAATGATCCAATGAAATAGGGGGTGTTACCTTTTTTCCCAAATTCGCCCACCAGAATCTTGACAATGTGAATAATTTCATTAATTTGATAATAAGGATAGTCTTGGTATAATTAAACTTGTCCGTCCCCAAATTCGTATCGTGAAACAAAAAACCCATTGAATTCGATTCGATAATCCAGCATTAATCGAACGAACGGTTAATCACTGAAATCAAAATAAAGACATCATAAATTATTCAGATGTTGTGTATGGTTTCATATTGCTCGGCGCGTGGTGAAGATTATCACCTTGGAGAATCACCACGCGGGCGATGGCAATTTGGGTAGATCGGTTTCCGATTCCAGATTTTGCCTGGAGAAATGAACGCATGGCAAATTTAGGCGTAAAAGGTCGTGTGGTTAATGCAGTCTCGGGTACGACGGGAATTGGAAATCTCACCGTAAAAGTGGTGGATTTCGACCCGTTCTTCAACACGGACGACATCCTGGCCACCGGGAAAACCCAATCGAACGGCAATTTCTCATTGACCTACTCCCCGGAAGCCTACAGCTTCTGGAAGGGCGATCGCAAGCCCGATCTCGTCGTCTGGATCATGACGCCGGGTGGCCGCTTGCTCTTCGAAACAGAAGAAGTGGAGGATGTCAGCGACGATATTCTCGATGTCGGCGAAATCCGGATCCACCCAAAGCATATCGACGGCTGGCTGGTCACCCACGCAACGCTGAAACCTGAAAACGGAGACGCCGTAGCCCTGTTTCCTGACAATGCGATCGAGTACCTGATCGACGGCGGCGAGATGTTCCCGGCAATCACAGACGCTGCCCAGGCCGCCCGGACTTCGATCAACCTGATGAACCTGTTCTTCAACGTCGATAAGGGCCTGATCACGAAATTCAAGAGCACGTTCGACCCGGCTAACCCCCCGTCCACCAACTGCAAACAAAAGGCGCTCGAAGCCACCCTGGAAGAGGTGTTGAAGGCAGCCGTAAAGAAGACCACCACTGCCGGGGGGACGATCCCGGCCCGAAACATCCCCGTCAACGTCCTCGTCACCGACATCCCGGCGGTTGCAAGCGACACATCCAGGGAAGTGCGCGAGTTTTTCGATGACACCGGCGTGAAGGCGGGTGATTTCAACAAAGGGCTGGCCCTGCTGCACGCCCGGGCGATGATCCGGGATGGCATCGAGGCGATCATGATGGGCTCGTCGATCAAGCAGGGCTATTTCAGCGATACCCGTCATGCCATCCGGGACGCCCGGCACAGCGGGTCGCTCCTACACGATGTCAACGTGCGCGTCATCGGCCCGGCCGTGGCGCAGATCAGCAAAACGTTCGCCACTATCTGGAAGGTGAAGAACGGAGCCCTGGACACAATCGCGATAGACCCGCAGAAAATCCCGAAAGGTACGGGTCCGAATGTCGCCTCGGTCCAGGTCCTGCGCACCTTGCCGGGCGGGACGTTCACATCTACCGCCCCCGGCGACGAGTTCCTGCCACATGGAGAGACCGGCATCCTGGAAGCATACCAGCGGGCCATTGCCAACGCCGAGCGCTTCATCTACATCGAAAACCAGTACTTCACCTCGCCGGACATCGTCGACGCCCTGATCAATCGCATGAACGTCGATACCGGCCCGTTGAAGTCCAAAAAGCTGAACATCATCCTGTTGCTCAACATCGTCCCCGACTTGCCGGGCTACCCGGACCGCCAGGTCCAATATGTCAAACAGCTAAAAGCCGTAGCCGAAGCCACGGGCCACAAGCTCGGGGTGTATTCGCTGTGGAGCCGGTCGCTGACCGTCGAGAGCAACAACCAGAAGAAATTCGAGATCATGCCAATCTATGTACACAGCAAAACTGCGGTTTTCGACGATACCTGGGCGACGACCGGGACTGCCAACCTGGACGGCACGTCGATGAATTATCACCAGACCTCTTTGATCCTGAACACTGCCTTCATAGAATTTCTGGGAAATATATTCCCTACAGCGGCCCGGTATTTTTTCAACGGCGTCTATTTGTTTCTGCTCTACAACCTCCTAAAGCTCATCCCAGTTCCGTCCGCTATTCAGTCGGCCATTAACCCTTTCGGGTACTTGCTGCTTGCGGTTGGACTGTTGGTCCTGCTTATCAAAAATTTCGACAAAGTCATCGATGCGATCAAGGACGCCCTGGAAATCGCCTTCGAGGTGATCGAGCTGCCGGAAGTGGTGCGAAATGTGACCGCCCGCCCGGCGCAGCACGCCCTGCCGAAGCGCCAACGCCAGCCGGCGCGCAACGTGGAGATGAACGTGGTGCTGTACAACGGGATCGACGGCCAACCACCCTCCCCGGCTGCCACCGAGTTGAGGCAGCGGCTGTGGAAAGAACACCTTGACTTCGAGACATTGCCCGCCGAGCTGCACAGCCTGCCCCCCGGCCCGGGCCTGTTGAATTGGGTGGATCTATGGGACGCCCGGGCCAAGAGCAACCTGGAGGCGATCGCCGCACTGACCAACCCGAAGGCGGACCAGAGCAAGGCCACCCTGCCGGGGAACCGCGTGCCCAAGATCCTGGCGTGGACCGGCAAAACCAAACCGGATAAGGCTCTGGAAGCATTGAACATCCGTACAAAGGGTCTGCGTGGGTCGGCCCGCAATTTCAATTTCGATAAATGCAAGTTCGATCCTCGGGATTTCAGTATTTCTACCATTCTCCGGTATATCCTATGGCCTCTGTAGTCGGCTCGGCGGCCGTCGGGGTCGGCGAGCTGCTCTCCTATCTGGCGCTGATCCAGGATGACATCGACGAAGCGAAGGCGTTCGTTAACCTGCTCGGCTGGGACCTCCCGCCGGGCGTGGAGGATATCGGCCTCGCCGCCCTCGATCTTGGAGGCTTCCTGGAAATACTGGGGGCGGTGCTCGATGCGCCGGTCGCCGATTGGGAAGATGAGATCGCCATGCTGGGGCGGATTTCCGACCTGGCGGTGGCGGTCAATGACCTGGCGCAGGCGATCCGCACCCTGGCGCAGGGCCTGCCGCAAAAACTGGCCTCCGCCGGCAATTACGTCGAGCGGACGCAGATCCATAAAGAGCTGCCCAAGCGGCTGTTCGATCTCCTGATTGCCACCTACATGGCGCAAGCGAACCCGCTGGCCTTCGCAATCCTGCACCTGATCGATGTGATCGACTTCGAGAACTTCGCCGCCGACCCGGCAATATTTCAGGTTCAGCACGTGCGGGCGGTGTTGCGCTATGATCGCTTCAAAACCTTGTTCAGCGAACCGGCGCAACTGGCGGAAGAGGCTTATGGATGGAAGACGCCGCAGTTTTCCGATTTCCGGCTGCTGCAACGGCTGGCGCTGTTATTCACGGCACTGGGAGTTGAAAGCCGGATCCAGCCGCTTGACCACCAGGCTGAGGAGGTCTGGCTGGGTAGACCGATAACCGAAACCGAGCCGATGTCGAAATTGATCACTTTGCTTTTCGAGCATCGCGGGGCGGAGATCGGCTTCCGGCTGGGCCTGTCTATTTTCGGCGTCCGGCCAACTGCCCCCGGTGCCGGCGACGGCGGGCTGGGCGTGACGCCGTTTGTGCAGGGCCAGGCGCTGGATAGCCTGCCGTTCTTCCACTTCGACGACACATTCATTGATCTGAGCGGCGATGCGGCGCTATTCAGGGGCATGGCGTTGTTGCTGCGCCCCGGCCAGGACCCGGGCTTGACCCTCGCCCGCAGCGTGCCGGAAAACGTCGCCGGGCACTTCGCCGCTGGTTTGCGTCACGGCAGCCCGGCCGGGGCGCCCAAGACGGTCCTGACCTTTCCGGGGGGGTCGGCGCTGCAAATCCAGCAGGCCATCCTGACGATCGGGCTGGACAAAAGCGCCGGGCAGCCGGCCGACGGCTTTGTGGAACTGGCGCTGCTGGGCGGGCGCTTCGTCCTGTCGGTCGAGCAGGCGGATTCCTTCGTCCAGGAAAGCATCCCGCGGAAGAAGGTCGAGCCGTCCTTCGACGTGCGCGTGCGCTGGACCCGCGACCAGGGCATCCACTTCGAGGGAAGCTCGGCGCTGCTGCTGACGCTGCCGGTGCACAACGAGATTGGGCCGTTCACCTTGACCGGGCTGACCTTGGGTCTGGACGCCCGGCCGGAGGGGCTGGAATTTCAGTCAGCAGTGGCTGGGAGCCTGCACTTGGGGCCGCTGTTGGCCGTCGTCGAAGGGATTGGTTTGCGCGTCAAGGTCGATTTCGACCAGGGCAACCTGGGGCTGTTTGGGCTGGACCCGCGCTTCAAGCCACCAACCGGTCTGGGTCTGTCGATCGACGGAGGCGGGTTCACGGGGGGCGGGTTCCTGCGCTTCATCGAAGCGGATGAG
>MGNS01000034.1:12156-12516 GCA_001795165.1 Chloroflexi bacterium RBG_16_57_11 | reverse complement strand
AAGGGGCGCTGGAGCTGGAATATGAGGATAGGATCAGCCTCAAGGCTATCGGGCTGCTCACCACCCGGCTGCCCGGCGGCGTTCCGGGGTTCTCGCTGTTGATCATCATCACTGCCGAGTTCAACCCGGTCCAGCTCGGTTTGGGCTTCACGCTCAACGGGGTGGGCGGTCTGCTGGGTCTCAACCGCCGCGCCGACGCCGAGCGGCTGCGCAGCGGGCTACGGGACAACACGCTCTCGAGCGTGCTGTTTCCGCAGAACGTGATCGAAAACGCCAGCCGCATCCTGAGCGATCTCAACCAGGTCTTCCCGGTCGAGCCGGAGCGGTTCATCTTCGGGCCGATGGCGCGGCTGGGGTGGG
>MGNS01000034.1:0-12142 GCA_001795165.1 Chloroflexi bacterium RBG_16_57_11 | reverse complement strand
ATCACGATCGACCTGGGTCTGCTGATCGAGATCCCGGACCCGGTGCGGGTGCTGATCCTGGGGGTGGTGCGGGCGACGCTGCCCGACGAGAAGGCCAGGCTGCTGCAGTTGCAGGTCAACTTCCTGGGGGTGATCGACTTCGAAGCCCAGCGACTGTCCTTCGACGCCAGCCTGTACGACTCGAAGCTGCTCACTTACACCCTGTCGGGAGACATGGCGGTGCGGCTGAGCTGGGGGGCAGAGCCGGACTTTCTGCTGAGCGTGGGCGGGTTCCACCCTTCCTACCAGCCGCCGCCGCTCAACCTGCCGGTGCTGCGCCGGCTGTCGCTGCAGCTGATCGCCGGGGACAACCCGCGCATGACGCTGGAGACCTATTTCGCAGTCACCTCCAACACCGTCCAGTTCGGGGCCAAGATTGAATTGCTGGCCAAAGCCGGCTCGTTCAGCGTTTATGGCTTTTTGTCCTTCGACGTGCTGTTCCAGTTCAACCCGTTCTACTTCATCGCCCTGATCAGCGCCAAGCTGGCGTTGCGGGCGGGGGGCAGCGAGATCGCCAGCATCAGTATAGACTTTACCTTGGAAGGCCCGACCCCCTGGCACGCCAAAGGCACGGCCAAGCTCAAGATCTGCTGGTTCCTGACTATCAAGGTGCGCTTCGACCGGACGTTTGGCGAGGAGCGGGACACGCGGCTTGACGATGTGCCGGTGTTGCCGTTACTGAAGGCGTCGTTCTCAGACAAGGGCAACTGGGAAGCGCAACCGCCAGGCAACCGCCGCCTGCTGGTGAGCCTGAAACTGATCGAGACGAGTGGGGAGCAGTTGGTTGTCTATCCCTTCGGGGTGCTGAGCATCCACCAGAAGGTGGTGCCGCTGGGTGTCGAGATCCAGCGCATCGGCAGCCAGCGTCCGGCGGACGGCAACCGCTTCGCCATCGACGGGGTATCGGCGGGCGAAGGGGGCCAAACCGAGGCGTTCAACACCGAGCCGGAGAGCGAGCTGTTTGCTCCGGCGCAGTTCTTCGACCTGACGGATGCGCAGAAGCTGTCGAGCAAGTCCTTTGAGCGCTACGACGGTGGGGTGAAGCTGAAAGACTCGGAAGAGCTGGAAGGGGAGTACGCCGTGCGGCGGGTGGTGAGCTACGAGCTGAAGTACATCGACGCTCAGCGCAGCCTGCGCCCAAAGCGAGAAAAGCTGCAGCCGGACTTTACCGCCTTCCGCAGTTGGGCGCTGAGCGGGGCGGTGGCGCACTCGCCGCTGTCACAGGCCAGCAGCGGCAAGTCGGCGTTAGCGCCGGGGGCGGTGCGGGTGGGGCAGGAGGCGTTTGTGGTGGTGAGCGCCGGCGACCTGCGCCCGGTAGGGGGCGGTGGTGCGGCGAGCAGCGAGGCCGAAGCGCGCCGGCAGCTGGATGAACTGTTGCGCCTCAACCCAGCGCTGGAAGGGGAAGTGTTGGTGGCGCCTATCTTCGAGGTGAACCGGTCATGAGCGATCAAATTGCTACCTATACATTTCTGCCGTGGCTGCGGCAGGGGATTGTGTCTAAAGTCAAGAACGAGGACACTCTGGGCGAAAAAGCCGGGCCGGTCGAGCGAACTTCGGTCCTGGTTAGTCTGACCGTCAACGGCCAGAAAAATTTCGTCACCCAGAACGTCCAGCTTATCGGTCCTGGCGACGTGATCGGCGTCAGCCCGCGGGCGGTGGTCCGCACCGAGCCGCGCCACTGGATCACAGATTTCGAGCCCAATTATTTGGCTTTTGTCGAATTCTACGAGGAAGATTTCCCCTGGCGGTTTACGCCGGCCCGCGCAGTAAGGCAGAACCTCGCCGGAAATCCGGCCAGCAGCCCAAAGCAGACCAAGCTGCGGCCGTGGATCTTTCTGCTGGCGCTGGAGGAGAGCGAGTTCGAAGAGATCTCCTCGCTCTCCCAGCCGCTTGCGTCTATCCGCCTGGTGGAGACAACCGACGTCGATGCAGTTCTGCCGCCCTCAGACGAATCCTGGGCCTGGGCGCACGTGCATGTTAGCCAGGATGTCACCGCTGGCGGCGCCAACAGCGGCGAGCAGTCGGTCGACGCGCTCGAAAACCTGTTGCGCCAGAACCGGGACAATGCCCTGTCGCGTTTGATCTGCCCGCGCAAGCTCAAGCCGTTGAAGGCTTACCACGCCTTCCTGATCCCCGCCTTCGAGGTGGGCCGCCTGGCAGGTCTGGGCCAGCCGACCGCCGGGAAGGATGCACTGGCCCCATCCTGGGGCGCCGGTCAAAGGGAATACCCGGTGTATTACCGCTGGTACTTCCGCACCGGCGAGCGCGGCGATTTCGAGTACCTGGTCGGCCTGCTCGAGATGCGCGAAGCCGATCAGCGGGTTGGCATTCGGGACATGGATATGCAGACACCGAATTTTGGGGTGGTTGGGATGGGCGCCGGCCTCGGCGATTTGCCGGTCATGGGGTTGGAGGGCGCTCTGAAAAGCCTCAAGGCGGTCCCTCGGCCAAAGGTGTGGCCGCCGAAAGACCCGGACCCACCCCCGGCCTTCCTGACCGATCTTGAGAATATCGTCAACTTGCAGGAAACGCTGCTCCATCTGACGAATCCCAACGCCGCGCATCCCGATCCGATCATCTGCCCGCCGCTCTACGGCCGCTGGCATGCCCCGCAGGATCGTCTGGATGTGAGCAAGGGCGGGTGGGTGAACCAGCTCAACCGGGATCCCCGCCTGCGCGTGCCGGCCGGATTTGGGACCAAGGTTGTTCAGACAGGGCAGGAAGGGTACATGCAACGGGCTTGGCAGCAGCTCGGCGACATCTTGCGCGCCAACCAAAAGATCCGCCAGGTGCAGGTTTCGATCGCATCCAGCATGCGCGTGTACACCCGGCATTTTGCCAACCTGGACGCCGACCAGAAAGTCGCCGTCACGCAGCAGGTTCACCGCCGTGTCCTGGGCGGCGTTGAAACGGTCAGCCAACAGCTCAAGGCAAGCCGTCTCGAGCCTGCCGCCGTGAGTTCGACCTTTCGCGAGGTCTTTCGTCCGAGAGGGGCGCTCATGCGCAAAGCCATCCCGGGGAATCCGGGCAAGCCGACCGACGTGCTTTTGAAATTAAACGAGGGGGAGGTTACCGCCGCTCCGCCAAAAAAGACGCCACAAGGCCAGATTTCTCTTTCGGTATTCGCCGACCGGCTCCCCGACAAGCGTTTGCGCGAGGACCGGCTGACAGCCGATGTGGTGGATCGTATACCCGTCCGGCCTGCTTTCCGGTTCACAGCGCCTAGCAAGACGCGTCCCACCCCGTTCATCGACGCAGGCCGGCCCGGTGACAGCCCGGAAGGCGGCAATATGCGCGCGGCCCTGGGTGATTTGCACGCCCGCTTCGAAATCCAGCAGCCGCCGCCCGGGCCGCGTCCGCGAATCGACGTCGAGACTGTCGGCGAGACTCTGGCGGGTGCGCTCAATCCGAAAACCGCCATCCTTCAGCGCGCCCTCTCCACGATCTTTATCCCGGAAACGTTCAACTTTCTGCGGCCCAAGGAAACAATCGTGACAGTAATGGCTCACCCGGAGTTTCCCGATCCGATGTACAAACCGTTGCGCGATCTATCCAGCGAGCTGCTGGTTCCCAACCTGAACTTGATCCCCAACAACTCGGTCACCCTGCTGGCGATCAATCAAAAATTCATCGAGGCTTATTTGGTCGGGCTAAACCACGAAATGGCGCGCGAGCTGCTCTGGCGTGAGTTCCCGACCGACCAACGCGGGAGCTACTTCCGCCAGTTCTGGGATGTGAGCGAGGTCGTCAACCGCGATCTGGACAGGGACCCCAAACTTGTCGAAGAAGCGTTGCGCGATATCAAACATCTGCACGAGTGGGGGCGCAACACCCCGCTGGGCGAGCATGGCAACCGCCCGCTGCCGGCGCCCGGCGATGACCGGTTGGTGCTGGTGATCCGGGGAGACCTGCTCAAGCGCTATCCAACCGCGGTGATCTTTGCCCAGAAGGCCAAGTGGGAATTCGATCCGGACCTGAGCGCCAAGGTTCGCGTCCTGGATCGGGGCGCGCCGCAGGATACGGTCCGGGATCCGATTTTCAAAGCCGAGATCGAGCCCGATCTCCACTTCCTCGGTTTTGACCTGATCGCTAAAATCGCCAAAGGCGACCCGAACCCTCCGCCGGACGGCGGTCTAGGCGACCCCGGATGGTTCTTCGTCATCCAGGAGCGCCCTGGGGAGCCGCGCTTCGGGCTGGACCTGGTCACCGGTACTCCGGAAAGAGAGGTCAACGAGCTTCAGAATTGGAACCAGTTGAGTTGGAACCATTTCGGCAATCCCGGTGAAGTGCCTTTGATCCGGCTGGACCTGACCCCAATCTCCAATATCCCCAAGGTCGTCGGCCCCGAGCCGGATAAAGCGGTCGTGTGGGGCGCCAATGCAGCCGACATGGCGTATATCTTATTCCAGGTTCCGGTGATGGTCGCCATCCACGCCGACGAACTGTTACCGTAAAGGTAGGTCCCATGAGCGAACTTGATGAATACCGGGAGCGGGCGCGAGCCGCCAGGCAGGCCCGGGCTGAATTCGAAGAGCTCCTCGAGCAGCGCCGTAACCTGTTGCGCTATCGCCATGCCCAGCTGGTCCGCCTTCAGCGCACGGGCCAGGCCGGGACGGACGAGGAGACTGCGCTTCTGCAAGAGATGGCCGATCTGGAGGGGCAGATCAGGCAGGCAATCGAGGCCGCCGCTCCGGGAGGCCCGCTCAGCGCATCGTTGCTTGTCGCCGCGCCGTCACCCCCGCCCTGGGAGCAGGTCGAAGGCCTGGATGATCGCCTGCCGTTCCTCCTGGTTCCGGTGCGCATCGAGACCCGTTTTGTGCAGGTCGCAGACCACAAGGAGCTGTGGGTGCGTATCTTCCCCGACGACATCGCCGTCCACACGCACGAGAAGACCCTGACTGGGGATGAAGCCGCTGCCGGGATGACCTACTGGCGGGAAATCTGGCGCGCCCGGCGGGAGACCGATTCGAAAGCCCGGCAGGCGATCGAGAAGGGCGCCTGGCGGGCGTTGGCAGAGGCGAATGGCGGGCCGCGCGCCGCCTGGATCGCCAGCCAGACAAAACCCGCTAAGCTGGACGTGCCCAGGGTTGAAGATTTGAAGTTCCCGCAGTTCCCAGACGGGAGCTTGAAGCCGGAGAGCTGGAGCCTGGCTCCCCGCTCGAAAGTCATGCCTGACCGCTTTGTGGTGATGGGTTTCTCCGGCGGAACGGAGGTTTTCCGCAAGGCCGGAAACCCAATCCCCGACCCGCTCATCCTCGGCCCGAACCCTCAGATCCTTGGTGATGATTTCCAGCAGCAAGGCGGCCAGCTCCTGGTCGGCAAGGAAATCGCCTGGATCTATGACTTTCAGAAGGCGGTAGAGGTCGGTATGGGCGTGCAGATCGAGCTCCAACCGCCCTTTGACACCGACGGATTCGCCAAACTGTTCGTCCTGGGCCTGCGCCTGTCTGCAGATGAAACCGAAATCCAGGCATTGGTCGAGGAGCTATTCGAAAACCACAGCTACTCGCCGGACGGTCTGAGCCTGGTCCCCCAGAGGACCCCGACCAACAACACCGAACGGCAGAGCTCCGGTTTTTCCAGCCAGGATCCTGGGGCGGAAGCCAGCTTTGACGTCGAGACCGGCAAATCGCTCTTCGAGCCGACCAACGCCGCGCTGGCGAAACGCGATGGGCAGCGGCTGGTGGAAGCTCTGGGCATTCGCCACGAATTATTCCAGCGCATCCGCCACGCCGACCGGAGCGATGCCCGGGAAGCTATGCTGATGAACCAGGCCTTGTGGCACGCAACGCTGGGTTATTACACGGATGATATGCTGCACCTCAGCACCGCGCGTGCGGTTTTGGTGCGAGATCTGTTCACCGATTTCGTCTCCGGGCGCGGGCCGCTGCTGGCCATCCGGGTGGGCGCCCAGCCGTATGGCGTTCTGCTCACCAGCGATTTCGCCCACTGGAAGTGGTCGCAAGACGCAGACGGCGCCCAGCTCTCCGGTCTGAATGACCTGTACGATGCGATGCGCGCCCTCCAGCGGACCATGCAGGGACTGATCCCGGGCGCGGCGCGCGTCGGCGCGCCGGGCGATCCGTTCAAGAACCTGCTCAACACCATCGGGCTGCAGGCTTCGTCGGTTGAATTTTACCGCCGCCACGCCGTCGGGATGGAGTACCTGTGGAACTACGAGGCGTTCATGCCCGGAGATTTTCAGGGGCGGGATATGTTGGACATGCTGGAGGCAGCCGGGCGAAGTCTGGCAGATGAGCTGGGGATCACGGCTACTTCGCTGCCGGGTATTTTCAACCTGTCGTTCTTCACGCGCCACGACCTGATCCGGGATCCGTTGGTCGATGACATTCCCGAGGACGAGGCCGAAAAGCTTTCCGAGACCAAACAGTTGAGAAAGATCTACCAGGCGCCCAACCCCCAGGACCCCAATGCCGTCATCGAGACCAATTATATCGGCTGGCTGGGCTTCAGCCCATATCGGGTGATTAAAGCCCAGCGCTTCGAAAACAAGGCCGGCGAGACGTTGCCCATCCCCCGCCCGCTGCTCTATCGTTTGCTGCGCTCCTCCTTGCTCGAAGCTATCCACGACGCCGTCCTGCGGCTCTATGCCCGGACGAAGCTCGTCCCCTTCGAAGCGCGGCGCGAAGTGGAGATGGGCAATATCCAGTTCCAACGCACGGTCACACGCTGGGAATTCATGGACGCCGATATCAGTGAGATCATGCCCAACATCAGCCAGAAGGGTGAGAGCATCGCTGAATTTTTACTCTCTGAAGAGGGCCAGCTTCTCCCGGAAGCTGAAGATCTGCGCCAGGTGGTTCGAGCGATCCGGGCGCTGGTGAACCTGAAAACAGCCCAGCTGGAGTGTGCGTTCGCCGAGCATATCGACCTGTGCTCTTACCGGTTGGACGCCTGGCAGACCGGGTGCTTCCACCGCCGGCTGCAGCAGCAGCGCTACCCTCTGGCGAGTGGTGGGGCGTTCGCCAAGCGAGTTCAGGGGCTTTACCTGGGGGCGTTTGGCTGGGTCGAAGACCTGCGCCCGGGCCCCGAGCCGATCGCCGCCGACCTGGCTTCTATCCCTGCCTCGCTCCACGACCCCCAGCAGGATGGCGCTCTTTTCGAGCAGCCCGACAACGCCGGTTTCATCCACGCTCCATCGCTCAACCATGCGGTGTCTGCGGCCGTACTGCGCAGCGCTTACCTCACCCATTTCGATCCAGGCCACCCCGAGAAAATGGCGGTGGACCTGTCCTCAGAGCGGGCGCGCGTCGCCCTGGCTTTCATGGATGGCGTACGCAATGGCCAGGAGCTGGGTGCTTTGCTCGGCTACCAGTTTGAGCGTGGCCTTCACGACCGCTACGGCGACCCAACCCTGAACACGTTTATCCCGATGTTCCGTGAAAGATTTCCACTGGTGGCCGACAAGATTACCAGGGATGAAACCGGCCAGCAGATCGAAACCAAGGAAGCCCGCAACGTTTTCGATGGTTATGCCCTGGTCGAGGCGGTTTTCCTGTCCGACGAGCCGTTAACCTACAAATATGGCATCCCCGACCTGCCCCCCAAAAATTCCACGCAAGGCAGAGCTATCCAGGCGGAAGTTGCCCGCATGGCCGAAAGCCTGGACGCCATCGCCGACCTGTCCTTGGCCGAGGGGGTCTACCAGGTCACCCAGGGCAATTTCGACCGGGCTGGGGCTATGCTGAAAGCCATGACCCAGGGAGACACCCCCCCCGATCCCGACATTCTCCGGACGCCGCGCAGCGGGGCAGCGCTCACCCACCGCGTAGCACTGCACGTGCAAACCAGTGCCATTGCCAGTCCCTGGCCGGGTGTATTGAGTAAAAGGTCCACGGTAGAACCGGGGCTGAACGCCTGGCTGGGAAATCTGCTTCCGCCTCCTGGCAAGATACATTATGCCGTCAGTCTGGGAGGCAGAACTGCCGTTACACAGAGCCTGACCGGCCTGGCGCTGCAACCAATCGACCTGGTCTACCTGATTGGAGATGACCTGGTTGGAGAGACCACGGAACTGGAATCCAGGATTGCCTTCAATAACCGCCGCAACCAGAAGGACGATGCCATGGAAGTGCAGATCGATTTCATGGCTGAGCCCACCGATCCGCGAGCGGTCACACTGTTCGAACTGCTGCCGCTTCTGCGGGCGCTGCGCCGGATCATCATCAGTTGCCGCCCATTGGGAGCGAGCGATTATGAACTGCCTTCCGAATCGACCAGCAACACCGCCGTAGAACCCAACCCCCAGGGGATCGTCCTGGGGGAGCTAAAAACCCGCTTGCAGTCGGCCTTGACTGTCTTTAAGTCGGCCGTGGATGCGCTCGGTGCGGCCATGCCTCCCTTGGGCGCTGATAACCAGCCGATTCCGAATCGGGCTAACGCCGAAAAGTTGCGCGCTGCGCTACGCACACTGGCCAATTTTGGCCTGCCGGATGCCTTCCCGCTCAGCGCGTTTGGCGTCTCCCCCAAAGCCAAAGCTACCCTGACCAGCCAGGCGGTGAAAATCCACGCCATAGCCTCTCGGAACCTGGCAGATGCCCAGGCTCTGAAAGCCTCCGCCGACGATATATCAGTGACCGCCCAAGAACGCGCTGCTCGCTATCGCTCTGCCGCCCAGGCCATCTTCGGGCCGGCGTTCAACCTGATCCCAAATTTCACTTTCAAGGACCCAAGAGAGCTGCAGGCCGCGGCGACCTTCCGCGACGCACCTCAGCCAAACAACCTGACCCGCCATCACAAAGACAACCCGTTGATCCTGGAAGAATGGCTCCATGGGGCGGCGCGCGTGCAGCCAAATCTCAACACCCTGGAAACGATCTCCATCCTTGGAGAAAACTTTGGAACGCCTCGCACGCATTTGAAGCCTATCCAATTGCCTTTCCGAAAGGCGGATCACTGGGTAGCGGTAGCCTATCCCGAAGCATACCTCCCGGAAGGGGAATTTCTATCCGTGCTCCAGGTGCTGCCGGCTGCTGAATTTAAGCCATCTCAACCGCAGAAGGGCCTGTTAATCGACGAATGGACCGAAGTCATCCCGAGCAAATCTGAGACCACTGGTATTGCCTTTCACTTCAACCAGCCAAATACTGAGCCACCGCAGACCCTGCTGCTGGCAGTGACGCCGGAGATTACGGGCGCCTGGACCTGGGATAAGCTGGTCGGTATCCTGCAAGACACCCTGCATCGGGCAAAACTACGGGCGGTCGAGCCTGAACAGCTTGGGGATACGATGTACGGGCAGCTGCTCCCCGCGATTATTACCCCGGTAGCAAGCCACCCCATGGCGACCATCTCCACTGACCTGGTTTACGAGACGGCCGTGCAATTTCAGAAAAATCCGAACGAATAAGCAGAGGCCCAGATGGCACAAGTCGAGATCGATCCACAACTTAAAGCGAAGCTGCTCACCGGACGCTTCCGCCCAGCCGTCCTGACCTGGAACCGTCTGGAAGGTCGGCCGCGCGCACAGGACTTTGATCGCAGCTTGCGAGCGGAGATCCGCGATCCCCTATGGATGCTCTGCCGCCAGTGGCAGTTTGGCGAATTTCAGGGTGAGGACGCTGGCTCCGCCACCACGGCCAAGGTGCAGGTGCGCGCCGCCCGCCTCAACCGGTACGCTGCCGGGCCTGAGATGCAGGCTGTTGCTTACGATGACACGCTGCCGTTGGAGACAAGGGTTGAACGCGAGCCTATCCCGTTCGACTTGATGACACGCGCCCGGCTCGGGCGTCACTGGTTTAAGCTGCTTCGCCCGGACAACAATATTAAGGCGCGATATTTGGATCGGTTTGGTTTTTTGGAGCCGTCGTCTGTGCTCGGCCAGGCACAGCTTCGCAGCGACCGGCAGGCCTGGCAAATGTTCGAGGCGCTCAAGGGCCGGTCTGTAGACGGCGGGCGGCTACTGGAGGCCATGCGCGCAAGACCAGACGAGCATGCCGCCTGGTTAGCCACCGCTGTGCAGAACACGACAATACGTAACAGGATCAAGTCGGCGGCGGAAGCCTTCCAAAGCTGGTTCCGGAGGACATACAGCCAGCCGGAGGACGATGACGACCCGTCTTGGGCAGATTCCTACCTGGAATATCAGTTCGCCTGCACCGCGCCGGCCGATCCGCAAGGGAAGCTGCAGACAGTGCTATACGCTGAACAGTACCATCATGGCAGCCTGGACTGGTATTCCTTCGATCTCGACTCTGCGCACAAGCTAACGGATAAACCCGGGATAGAAATCCCGGCATACGGTTTCGAAACGGAAGAAGCGCTTACCTTCATACCTAACCCGGTCGAGTTCCCCGGCATGCCCAACATTCGCTGGTGGGAGTTCGAGGATCGCAAAACCGATTTCGGCAGCATTCAACCCAGCACCACCGATTTGGCGACGCTTATCCTGGCCGAGTTCGGGCTGGTGTACGGGAGTGATTGGAGCTTGGTCCCCTACCGATTGCGCGTGGGTGTTCTATCTGAAGTGATCGGGATTGTTGTCACCGATGTGTTCGGGGTGCGCACGCTTGTCCGGCCGGCGGTGAACTCGATTAACGGCGAAGGCAACCACTGGGGAATGTTTTACCTGAAGGACAGACAGGGGAAGGACATCGACCGGCGCCTGTTCTTGCCTCCAGTGCTGGGAAAGATACGAGAGAGCGCCCCACTGGAGAAGTTGATCCTCACCCGAGATGAGATGGCAAATATGGTCTGGGGGATCGAGCAGGTCATACCGGGTCTGGCGGGGGGCGGGATCGACGGATACGAGGCCGCCACTGCCCTGGATCGTCATTTTTTGGCACAGGCTCAGCCGGAGCAGGAACATCGTATCGACACCGGGGCCGCTATCCAATACCGTCTAGGGACAAGAGTTTCCGAGAACTGGATCCCTCTCATCCCGGTCCACATCCCAGGCTCCAACCGCGATATCCGCCTGCAGCGAGCGGCCATGCCGCGTCTTACAGTAGATCCGCCCGTTCCTGTGGAGCCGCGCGGAGCAATTCTGCGCCCCGGGCTGGATGAGATCCCGAAAAAGCCCCTTTTCATTCACGAGGAAGAGGTCCCCCGCGCCGGCGCCATCGTGACCCGCACTTACCAGCGAGCCCGCTGGTGGGATGGCAGGATTTACACCTGGCTTGGCCGGAGAAAACAGACTGGCCGCGGTCAGGGATCGAGTGGGCTAGAGTTTGATCGGATTGTGCCGTTGGATCAGGAAGGATAACCCTTCTTTGGGTGGACCAACCGAATCGAGATCACAGGCATCTATAAAGAAGCCCTGAATGTCCGGTCAAGCCTGCAGGTTATCGAAACAAGCCTAACACACACCGCTTCTCGCAGGTATATAACAAGTGAGCGCCAGAACATCGACGCCCAGCTCACCGCCTGCGGATGGGTGGTGTAGGACCGCGCCGCGATGAACCTGCACGCCGGGCGTGGCGTGGCGGTGCGCGAGTACCCCCTGCAGACCGGCTATGCCGATTACCTGCTGTTCGTGGATCGCAAAGCTGCCGGCGTCCTGGAGGCCAAGGCCGAGGGCATCCCCCTGGCGGGTGTGGCGGAACAGGCCGGCGTGTACGCCGCGGGTTTGCAGGCCAACGTCCCGCGTCCCGCATATCGCCCTGCCGCTGCCCTTCCTGTACGAGAGCACCGGGGTGGAGACCTTCTTCCGCGATAACCGCGACCCCGAGCCGCGCTCGCGCCGCGTCTTCGCCTTCCACCGCCCTGAGACCCTGGCGGAATGGATCGATGAACCCCGTAGGGGCGCATGGCATGCGCCCGAGATTGCGCTCTAGGACGCGCCCGAGACAGGGCGGACACCGTCCGCCCCTACGTTGCGCGGACGCTTGCGGGACATGCCTGGGAATTATCCCCTCATCACCGATCACCTCTGGCCGGCCCAGGTGGAGGTCATCCGCAACCTGGAGGACTCCTTCGCCGCCGACCGGCCGCGCGCCCTGATCCAGATGGCTGCCGGCAGCGGCAAGACCTTCACCGCGGTCAACTTCGTCTACCGCCTGGTCAAGCATGCCAAAGCCCGCCGGGTATAGAATATTACGATTTCATCATCACCGACGAGTGCCACCGCTCGATCTACAACCTG
>MGNS01000033.1:16612-29249 GCA_001795165.1 Chloroflexi bacterium RBG_16_57_11 | reverse complement strand
TGACGCAACCATGGCTCATCTGTAACCCAAAATTGTTGTGCCAGTACGTGCCATGCAGGGCGTAGCCACCTGGGATTTTAAAGAAGCTCGTCCAGGGGACGCCCGGCAAAGTAAAACCGCCCGTCTCCTCCACCTCTGTTCCGGCTGCGATGCTGCCCATATGCTTGGAAGGCATCTTTGAATAGATGACGAACTTTCCAACCGGGGTGGCAGTGGGAAAATCTTCGGGGTTCAAGCGGCTGTTAGGAATACCAGAGGAAATACGGGCAGTGTAAACCACCTGATCGTATTCGAAAGCGCGCACAGTCTGCTCGCTGAGTGAAACCTCCACCCGCTTTTTATCCGGTGGTACATCTACAGAGATCGGCGACCATTCTTCAGGTGCGATATAGCGCAAGTGCGTGGCGGGCACATAATAAATCTCCGAGTCGCTCAATTCATTGGTGATCTGATACCAGGGTAGACCATCCGGGCCAGTTTCGATCGCCGTGACCCAATGCGTGGAAGAGTAATACAACCGCGAGCCGCGCCAGGGTGCCCAACCGCCGATTCTATTGTTCTGGAACGCTGTGGAGTATGGCACGGTGACCTCGCAAAGCTGGCCCCCGGGCTTGAGATAACGTTCAGGCTCGTTCAGACGGATGTGTACCATCTGCGTGTGAGCGCTATGGATATAGCCGCCCCACACCCGATACCACAATGGGTTGTAAAATTTGGGCGCATCCGGGGGAATCAGCTCTTCGTATACATTCAACAGCTGGTCACGAAACCGGTTGCCAACGATAGGGGCCTCATCATTCGGGCGCGAGCGCACGTCCACTTGCTTGGTAGTGATGCGCACCAACTTGCCTACCGGCTGCTCAGGCTGGCGAGGAAAATCCGGTCCAAGCGCCCGATACGGCTCAGTCCACATGAAGGAGCGAAAAGCCAGGCTGCCCATCGCCAGGCCGCCCAACTTCAAGAAATCTCGGCGTGAAACGTATTTGGTCATACCAGGAAAGATTTTACCGGAGAAAAAGCGCCTGATCAAGGTAAAAAGATCAGAGGATGATTAATAGTTCCGCTAACCTTGTCAGACAAATCTTCCTGTTGTATGATGAATTTATCCAACACACAGCTCGGAGACTTATAAAGAAGTTTTCTTGGAAATGCTTTATGGCAGCGACCTTCCCCTTGATCACAACCCACCATCTGGGTAAGAATTTTGGAGACAAGCTGGCGGTAAACGATGTCAGCTTCGAGGTAAAAGGCGGGGAGATTTTTGGTTTCCTTGGACCCAATGGCGCCGGAAAAACCACTACCATCAAGATGATTGTTGGGCTATTGCGACCCTCCTCAGGCTCGATTCAGGTAGGCGGCTACGACGTTCAAATCCAGGCACAGCTCGCCAAGGCGATCACCGGGTATGTGCCGGATACGCCAAACCTATACCCCAAGTTGACCGGTCGTGAGCTGTTGCGGTTCATCGGCGATCTGTATGGCATCGAAAAAGGCCCGGTTGAGCGTCGCATCGAAGAGTTGCTGCGCCTGTTCGATCTCACGGAGGCGGGGAATGACACCATCGATTCTTACAGCCATGGGATGAAACAAAAAACAGCTCTGGCCGCGGCCCTGGTACACGACCCGCGCGTGCTGGTCTTGGATGAGCCAACCGTAGGCCTGGACCCGAAATCGGCCCGGCTGATCAAGGACATCCTGCGGCAGATGGCCGAGCGCGGCGCGGCGGTTTTTCTTTCCACGCATATCATGGAAATCGCTGAGCGGATGTGCGATCGCATCGGGATCATCCACCAGGGCCAGCTCATAGCCGTCGGCACATTTAATGAGCTGCGCAGCGCAGGGAGCGGCGATAGCAGCCTGGAAGACATCTTCCTGAACCTGACCGGCGGAGCGGAAGACGCTGAGATCGCTGAGGTACTGAAGTGAGGCGGGAAGAAAGCCTTGCCGCACCAGGACTCTGGCCCTCGGTGTGGAAGCTGCTTTTATTACGATGGATGATCACCTGGCGCAGCTTTCGCCGTTCCCGCCTGCGACATAAGATCGGGATGGCCGTGCTCGTCCTGGCAATCCTGGCAATTATTGGTTTCATTTTCTTTACGACCTGGCAGTTGTTACGTTTCCTTGAGTCGCCCGAGCTGGCTCAATTCACGGGTAACATCACAGGTTTGATCGATAGCATCCCAAATTTGATCATTGGAGCGACCTTTTTCGGCGTGTTTTTGATCAGCTTTGGGGTGTTGCTCCAGGCGCTGTACCTGTCCGGTGATATGGATTTTCTTCTTTCCACGCCTTTACCAATCCGGGCGGTTTTTGTCGCCAAGCTGCTCCAGGCGGTGCTACCAAACTTTGCACTGGTTTGCCTGTTCGCCCTGCCGGTCCTTTTTGGGCTGGGGATTTCGGCCGATTACGCACCGTTGTATTATCCTGTCGTTTTGCTCCTCCTGGGGACGCTGGCCCTGGCAGCCGCCGGTCTGGCAGCTCTGATTGTGATGGTCATCGTGCGCATCTTCCCAGCCCGGCGGGTGGCGGAGGTGTTAGGTTTTCTTGGCGCAATTTCGACCTTCATATGTTCACAGACCGGCCAAATTGCCCGATATAGCCACCTCTCAAGCGATCAGGCTGCCACGGCAATTGGGATGGTTGAGCGCTTCAACCAACCCTGGTCACCTTTGGCCTGGGCCGGGAGCGGCATCGTACTGCTGGGTAAAGGCAACTGGATGATCGGGTTGAGCCAGGTTATGCTGGTGCTGTCGATATCGGCGGTAATCTTCGCGGTCTCATTGATAGCCTCCGAGCGGCTTTATTACACCGGCTGGGCAAGTATGCAAAACCAGGGACGAAAACATAAACAGCAACGCTCCGAAGGCACGCGTTTCGATATGCGAAAAGTCACCCACCCAGCCACTCGAATCTTCTCTGCCCCGGTGTGGGCTATGATGGTTAAGGACTGGATGGTGCTGCGCCGCGATCTCCGCAACCTGTCACAGCTGATCACACCTCTGATCATTGGTATCGTCTACGCCTTCATGATCTTACGTGGCGGGGACCGCCCCTCGCCAGGACCGCCCGAGGCGCCAATATGGGTGCAAAACCTGTTTGGGAATGTACAAACCTATACCATCGTGAGCCTTTCGCTGTTCGTTGGCTGGATGCTGCTTGGCCGGCTGGCAGGGATGGGTTTCTCGCAGGAAGGGCGAAGTTTCTGGTTGTTGAAAAGCTCGCCGGTCTCTGGCGGATCGATGATCGCGGCCAAGTTCCTGGTCGCATACCTGCCTACCCTCGGGCTGAGCTGGACCTACCTGATGGTGATCTGGCTGCTTAACCGCACAGGAATTAGTGTATTTCTGTACGCACTGCCAGCCATTGCCTTGTGCATCGCTGGAAACACAGGGCTGAACCTGGCTTTCGGTATCACCGGAGCGAATCTGGACTGGGAAGACCCACGCCAGATGCAGCGCACCAGCAGCGGTTGCCTGAGCATGCTGGCGACCATGATCTACCTGCCAGTGACACTGTTCCTTTTCTTCGGGCCGCCCATCGGCATGCTGGCTTTCGGGTTACCGGAAAAGATTGGGCAGGGGATCGGCCTCGTGCTGGGAGGCGGCGCCAGCCTGCTTTGCGCAGTGATCCCGCTCTGGCTTGTAAGAGCGCGTGTTGAGCGCCTGGGGGAAGATTAGAGCGCGTCAAATCTCCTAGATATTGAGTAGGTGTAGGTGTATACTACGTTTAATTATAAAGGAGAACTCGGATGGCACAAAAATATCGCGCCCAAATCTTGCTTGAGCCCGAGCAGCATATCGCTTTGCAGGAGATTGCCCAAAGGCAAGGGCAAAGTATCTCTGAGGTCGCCCGTGAGGTCATACGCCTCGGTCTGGATGTGCTTGAGAAGGATGAGAGCAGTTTTTGGCTAAAGCGAATGTCAGCCATGGAAAAACTGGACCAGATTCGCCGGAGCATACAAGAGCTGCACGGCATTTATGAAAGCGACCTGATTGAAGAAGCGCGCGCAGAGCGAGATCGGCAGTTGAATGATGCGATGACCTGGGAAGCTACGGAATGAAAACCGTGGTAATAGACGCCAACATCGGCATCAGCTTCGTCATACCCCTGCCTTATTCTGATCTAGCCGTGAAACGAATGCGCCTTTGGCACACTGAACAGGCCAGAATTGTTGTTCCTTCCTTGTGGCGATATGAAGTCCTTTCAGGCTTATGCAAGGCTTTGTTCCATAAATTGCTCACCTTTGAGCAAGCTGTTTTGGCTATATCTGACCTCAAAGAAATGGCTTTTGAGGAGATTGGTTCGGATGGGCAAACAGACCAACAAATCCTTCGCTGGGCAGAACGGATTGGCCAGATGGTGATTTATGATGCAACGTACCTGACGATAGCAGAACAATTGGGCGCAGAATTTTGGACCGCCGATCGGCGTCTAGCGAATGCCGCACACAATGCCGGGGCAGATTGGGCATTTTATCTGGGTGAATAAGCTACGAAAGTGTCCTTATTAACTTCTTCTTCGCATCTGGTTTAGCAGGATAAATACCACCACGCAAACCAGCATATCCAGCAGCATAATCCGCATTGCAGACCCGGGACCAGCCGATTCGAAGAACTGTCCGATCAGCCAGGGGATCAACATACCGCCCAGGCTGGCGCCGACGAACATCAGGCTGGTAAATTGCCCGGTGACCGTGACCACTTCTGCGGCGAAGGACATGGTCAGCGGGAACAACGTGGCGACAGATGCCCCGAACAGGAGCGTCGCCAGCCAGATCATGACCGTTGAACCGTCCCCCAGAACCGCCAGGCTGAGTCCGATCACGCATCCGATCAGGTCTACGATGATCAGCGTGCGCGGCCGGAAACGCATCGAAAGCGGGATCGACGCCAGGCGGCTGAAGGTGAAAGCACCCCAATAAGCGGAAGTCATATAGGCTGCGACAGCGGGTGCAGCGATGCCGGTAGCGACGGCATAGGTGTAAATCCAGCCTCCATAAGCCCCTTCAGCGCCAACAAAAGTCAGGAAGAATAACATGAAGAGAATGACCAGTGGCCAGTTAACCGGCACCTGCGGGGCAGCTCCCGGCTCATGGTGCAGGGCGTGGGGGCTGTCTGCTCGCCAGACCAGCACGACCACAGGCAGCAAGAGCAGAGCGATCAGCCAGTAGCCCCAGGCGAAGCCACCGGTCACGAGGATGACCTGAGCGATCAGGATCGGCGCCAGGATGCTGCCCACGCCCCAAAACAGGTGCAGGCCGTTCATAAACGGGGGGACCTTGTCACGATGCAGCCACACCAGCAAGGTATTTCCGCCCACATCTACCCCTGCCTGCGCGCCCCCTAAGAACAACATGACCATCGCCAGCAGGACGATCTGCGGCATGCTTGGGACCAAAGCCATCAGCGCTGCCGCCAGCAGCAGTGCCAGGGCCATCACCGGGTGGCCCAGCCGGCGATCGTACAGCCGACCGGCGGCCAGCGCGCCGAGCAAATAACCCAGGCTGGTGGCGCTGAAAAGCCAGCTGGCCTGCTTGAGCTGGACACCGGTCTGCTCCGCCAGGCCGGGCAGCGTCGGTCCGAGCGATGCCGCGACCATTCCAAGCCCGATGAAGGCAGCGTAATAGATCGCCGTTATGGCGTATGGATGATATATGCGATTCCGCAAAAGCGTCTCTTGAATCTTACCAGACTGGCGTTTGCACACCCAGTGGGTAAATCAGATAAACCGTCCCGCCCGAAGCGCTGAGCCATTGCGTTTCGAACTCACTGCGCAGGTAGGTGCGCTGCACGTCCTCGTCGCTAGAGGCGGCTGGATCATTGACGATAGGGTTCCCGGCGCCATCGAAGCCGACAATCACCATCAGGTGACCACTGGAGGACGGTATCGGCGCGCCGGTCAGTTCGCCCTTGCCCCAGGCGATGCTTGCCACCACCGGAACGCCAACCGCCACCCATTCCTCGGCTTGAGCCAGGCTGGTAAAGCGGGCGACGTAGCCTTGTAACCCGAACCTCGCCGCGTAAGCCGTATTGAAAGGCCAGTTGCCGTGGCCATCGTAGATCCAGTCATAGACACCTTCTACCGCGGCGCGCACGCGTGGCTCGCACAGCCCGGTATCGCCAGTCCAATAGCCCAGCACCATCGAGGTAGAAGTCGGGCTGCACCACACCTCCCCGCCATCCGGATAAACCATCTGCGAGCATTCCGGCACAGCCACCAAGGTATTCCAACGCGCCGGATTGCCAGTCGATAAGCCTGGCTTATTTATTGGGCTGGTCGAATATGCAACGGACAGATTTTGCACAGATGGAGCTGTCGTACCATTCGCACTGAACAAGCGCAGCTTGATCTGGTAAGCATTCCCGAGTTCTTTTTTGTTGGTCAGGACCAGCGTATCTACTGCCACATAGCCGTCACCGTCGCCTTGCAGCCTAACCGAGTGACGAGCAACGGTATCAATTTCCGCAGCCCAGATGCCCAGGTTGTACCATTTGGTCCAGCGTCCATTCAATTGAGCGCGTATCAGCGTCTCAATCCAGGTGCCCTCCGGCGTGCTGGTATTCCAGGAGGCAATTGCTTCAGTAAAAGCGAAATCCGCTGGTATAACCGGGCTGGTCGCATCGCCCACCAAATAGCTGGCGCCATTATAGAAATTGCCACCGTAATAGTTGCCGGCTGGATAAGGATCCTCCTCAGGAACAGCTGTTGAGAGATCGAGACGCAAATCACCACTTGCGTCAAGCTGCACACCTGCAAGTTGCCAATCGGTGAAATTCCCGTCGGCTGCGCGCCAGTATTTGATACCTGTTTGATAGGTTGTCTTCTTCGCGCTGACAGGGGTGACTGCAGACATCATGATAAAAACCACAAGTGCAAAATGGATAGAAAGAACGATGGATTTCATTGTTTTTCTCCTGTTTTTAGGTAAATATTTCTCCTACATGGTGGGGCTGTAGAATCACCCTTGAGTCACTATCCATAATATACCAGTATGCACGTAGTATAAACCCGATCCAGGATTGAAATCAATAGCCAGTAGCACCGGTTTTCCAGACCAATTCAGCCAGTTCGGGCAGCCTCCGAATATTTTGCCAGCCTGGATACCATCGAACCAATCCCTCAATAAAACAAACTCATGTCGAGCGCTATCACATCCACCAGGTGCGGCAGACGGTCATCATCGGTGATGAAACGTTTGAAGCACTGTAGTAGCTTAACGATGCAGCGCTTTTCGCCCGGGTGGAACGGGAAGGCAAGCTGGCCACCACCGCCACGCCGCCTCCTGGCAAGTCCGCCGCTGCTTACCAGGCTGCCTTCGACGAAGATGCGGAAAGGTTATCTGTTTCTGCGTCAGCAGCCAGGCGAGCGCAACCTTCGAATCCGCCCGGACCGCCTGCGCGTTGCTCCCGGAAGCCGACCGGTGAGGCGGTCAACCACCTGGCCGACGCGGTGCTTCTACCCCCAGCAGAGTAATCCGCCAGCGCCGATACATACAAACTCGTGGGAGCCGGGAAGCTCCCACGAGTTTTGATTTACAGGGATATGGCGAAAGAAGTTCTTCTAACGCCTTTTGATCGGTCGGTCGATCTTGACGGCTACTTATCCTCGAGCACGTTTGCTTTCTTAATCGCGCTGTGCTTGAGCGCTGAGTGCGCCGCCGACAGGCGGGCGATCGGCACGCGAAATGGCGAACAGCTCACATAATTGTTGCCCACCAGGTGGCAGAACTCGATCGAAGCCGGATCGCCGCCGTGCTCGCCGCAAATACCCACCTCCAGGTCCGGGCGGGCTTTGCGACCATCCTGCACAGCCAGGGTCATCAAACGACCCACACCTTCGCGATCCAGGGTTTGGAATGGGTTCTTGGGCAGGATGCCCTCTTCCACGTACTTGATCAGGAAGTTGCGCTCGGCGTCATCACGGCTGTAGCCAAAGGTCATCTGCGTCAGGTCATTCGTACCGAACGAGAAGAATTCAGCTACGTTCGCGATCTCCGTAGCAGTCACGCAGGCGCGCGGGATCTCGATCATGGTGCCGAATTTATAATCGAAGGTCACACCTTTCTCAGCCATCACTGCTTTTGCGATGCGCTCCAGGCGCGGCTGGATCCACTCCAGCTCCTTGACCGTGCCGGTGAGCGGGATCATCACCTCGGGCTTCACGACCACGCCCTTGAGCGCCTGGTTCGCTGCCGCCTCGAAGATCGAGCGCACCTGCATTTCCACAATCTCGGGCATGTAGATGCTCAAGCGCACGCCGCGCAACCCCATCATGGGATTGCTCTCGTGCATCGAGCGGATGCTGGCGAGCAGGTCTTCTTTTTCTGCCAGCCCGGCTTTCTCGCCCTTGACGCGCATCGTAACGACCTCTTCGAAGAGCTTTTCCTCATCGGGCATAAACTCATGCAGGGGTGGATCGATCAGGCGGATGATCACCGGATAACCGTTCATCGCCTCGAAAAGGCCTTCGAAATCATTGCGCTGGTAAGGCAGAAGCTCATTCAGCGCCGCGGTGCGCTCTGCCGAAGTCTCAGCCAGGATCATGCGCTGCACAATCGGCAGTCGCTCGGTTTCGAAGAACATGTGCTCGGTACGGCACAAGCCGATGCCAACCGCGCCATAGGAGCGAGCGCGCCGGGCGTCGGCAGGATAGTCGGCGTTGGCCCACACTTGCAAGCCCCGATTCGCGTACCCGTGGCGGATGCCGGGGGTGGCGCAGATCTCATCCGCCCATTTCAGCAGGGTCAGCAAGTCGGTCTGCTCTTCCAGCTTGGGCGCAGAGGTCGGGATCTGGCCAAGGAAGACCTGGCCGGTCGTCCCATCCACCGAGATCCACTCGCCCTCTTTGATAACCACGTCGTTGGCTTCCATCTGGCGCTTCTCAAGATCGATGCGGATCATCGAGGCACCGACCACACATGGAACGCCGAACTGGCGTGCCACCACCGCCGCGTGAGAGGTGGCGCCGCCCTCGCTTGTCAGGATGCCTTTGGCCGCCAGCATGCCGTGTACGTCATCCGGCTTGGTAAACGGGCGAACCATGATCACTGCCTGCTTTTCTTCCTTGGCCTTCTGCTCGGCAGTGTTGGCATCGAAATACACACGCCCTACCGCCGCGCCGGGGGAGGCATTCACGCCTGAAGCGTACTGGCGCCCGGTGTTCTTGGCCTCATTCTTTGCCTTTTCGTCAAACTGTGGGTGTAACAGGGTGTCCACCTGCTCGGGGGTGACCCGCAGGATGGCCTCTTCCTTGGAGATCAATCCTTCGTTTGCCATGTCCACGGCAACCTTGACCGCAGCTTTGGCAGTGCGTTTGCCAGAGCGTGTTTGGAGCATCCACAGCTTGCTATTTTCGATCGTAAACTCGACATCCTGCATCTCACGGTAATGCTTTTCCAGTTTTTCGCAGATTTTCAGGAATTCGTTATTCGCTTCCGGCAGATCTTTACCCATATTCTCGATCTTCTCGGTGTTGCGGATGCCGGCCACGACGTCTTCGCCCTGGGCGTTGAGCAGGTAATCGCCATACAGCTTGCGCTCGCCGGTGGAAGGGTCGCGGGTGAAAGCCACGCCCGTGCCAGAATCCGAACCCATGTTCCCAAAGACCATCGTCACGATGTTTACTGCGGTCCCCAGATCGTGGGCGATCCCGGCTGCGTTCCGATAATCGACCGCGCGTTTGCCGTTCCAGGATTTAAACACCGCCTCGGTTGCCAGGCGTAGCTGTTCGTAAGGATCCTGGGGAAAGTCAAAGCCTACATGCTTCTTTACCACCGCCTTGAAAGTCTCGGTGATGGCTTTCCAGTCCTCGGCGGTCATTTCAGTATCTACTTTATAGCCCTTCTTTGCTTTGTATTCCGCCAACGGCTCTTCAAAAGCCTCATCGGGAATGCCAAGCACGACAGAGCCAAACATTTCCACCAGTCGGCGATAGGAGTCGAACACGAAGCGTGCGTCACCGGTCTTATGGATCATGCCATTGGCGGCCTTATCGGTGAGACCGAGGTTCAGCACCGTGTCCATCATTCCGGGCATGGAGAATTTTGCGCCCGAGCGGCAGGATACCAGCAGCGGGTTAGATGGATCGCCAAACTTCTTAGCGGTTTGCGCTTCGACCTGCTTGAGAGCAACCAGCTCTTGTTCCCACATGCCAGCGGGAAATTTGCCGCCTTCGGCCAGGTAGGCATTACAGGCCTCAGTCGTCACAGTAAAGCCAGGTGGCACCGGTACACCTGCGCGAGTCATATCCGCGAGCCCGGCGCCCTTACCGCCCAACAAGGAACGGACGCCCTCCCAGGTGCCGCCGGCAGCGCTTTCTGCCTCTTTCACCTCGTTGAACAAATAAACCCATTTCTTTTCAGCCATTGTATTTAATCTCCTGTTATGGATGATGAATTTTGATAGCAGGGCAAAAACACCAAACATATAGTTTACCACATCGATGGGAGACACAAGCGCCTATCCCATGTGAAGTCCCTTCATATTTAGGGAAATTTGAGCACCTGGCGGATGTCAATATGAATTGCAGTTTTGAAAGGAATCATTTGTTTAATTGACTCTGCCACGGATTAATGCTATACTGGGATAGACCGAAAAGGCAAACCCTGTGAAAACCGGGGACGCAAAGCTATGGGTCTAAAACCAGATTTGGTAATGACCGCCAGGCTGCCGAAGGAGACATACTTATTTTTTTAAGGCGATGTCAAAAAGGCGAGCCTGATATACGCAGGCTCGCTGTTGTTTCATTATTTTTCAGCCATAAAAATCAAATGAAGCCACGGATACATATTGTTATAAGGAGACGACCATGAATACCAGGCATAAATTACAAATGACTCATATCTTCTTCAGGGGCGTTGCCTGGTTTTTAGTCATTGGGTTGCTTTTTGGCCCGCTATCTATTCCCGCCGGATATGCCGCTGCAGAAGGACAATCTTACATTGTTCAGGGTATTTCTACGGATCAGGTTGTCTTTATGGTCCATCGACTGGATGGCGTGGTTACATCGCGTCTGGATATCATCAACGGCGTCGGCGCGTTGCTGACACCGGGGGCTGCTCAGGTTCTGGCGTCCCAACCCGGCGTCCTCATCACACAAAATATGAAAATGCAAGTCAACAGCATGCCCGGCGTGCCTCTGGGTGCCAGAGAAGAGCCAACAAATCCAGCCACCGATTATCCTGACGTAGTCGGGGCAGACGCCGTCTGGGCAGCGGGTGTTACCGGGCAAGGGGTCACAGTGGCGTTTCTCGATACCGGCCTCACCAAGCTGTCCGGCCTGATCAGGCCGGGTTATGGCGGTGGCATTCGTATTTTAGCCTGGCAGGATTTTGTCAGTCCTGCAGGCAGAGGCAAGATTATCGATCCCAACGGCCACGGCACCCATGTGGCGGGGATTGTCGCCAACAGTGACCAGGGTGAAGACGGTGAATGGAACGGCGTGGCCCCAAACGTCAACCTGGTTACAGGGCGTGTCGCTGATGAGAACGGCTTTGCAACCTACGAATCTGTGGTTAAAGGGATCCAGTGGGTTGTGACGACCAAGGACCGGTACAAGACACGAGTACTGAATTTCTCCATGTCTGGTACGCCACGAACGCCCTACTGGGCCGATCCCGTCAATCAAGCGTTGATGGTCGCCTGGCAAAACGGGATCGTCGTCGTTACATCAGCGGGTAACAATGGCCCGAACGCCAGGACAATTGGCGTCCCTGGCAACAACCCGTACCTGATCACGGTAGGCACATTTACGGATGCGTACACTCCTGCGGATTGGAGCGATGATTATATCCCGAGCTTTTCTTCGGCTGGCCCGACATTGGACGGGTTCGTCAAGCCTGACCTGGTTGCGCCTGGCGGGCATATCCTTTCGCTGATCGATAAAAACTCACTCCTGGCACAGAGCTTTCCCGAGAACCTGGTCGGTAAGAATTACTTCCAGCTGGCCGGCACCTCTCAGTCGACTGCGGTGGTGACAGGTATCGTCGCATTGATGCTCCAGCACGACCCCGAATTGACGCCGGATATGGTCAAGTTTCGACTGCGCGCCACTGCGATACCGCAATTCAACCCGGAGACACTCCAGGCCGGGTATTCCGTCTGGCAACAAGGCGCCGGGCGTGCATTTGCCCCGCTGGCAGTCTTTGCGGAGCTTGAAAGTGTGCCCACCCAAACCGGGATGGACATCGCAGCAGACCTGGCAAACCAGACTCACTACCTGGGATATTCCTACGTGGATGATGCAGGCATGTATCGTCTATTTGGAGATAACGGCACCTGGGCCGGCGGCGCTGGCGTATGGGACGGACAGAGCATCGCAGAGAGCGGCGGGTTTTGGGGCGACGGCGGTTTCTGGGGCGATGGCGGCTTCTGGGGTGATGGCGGTTTCTGGGGTGACGGCGGCTTTTGGGGCGACGCAGGCTTCTGGGGCGATGGCGGCTTTTGGGGGGATGGCGGCTTCTGGGGCGACACCGGCTATTGGAGCGACGCCGGCTTCTGGGGTGATGTAGGCCTTTCGGAGGTCACGATCCCGACCAATCGCGATTAGGCATTATAAGGAATCCAAAGGCGGCTGATGAGCCGCCTTTATTATTTAATCCACTTGGCTGGCTTTCGAAACCGTTATAAAGGGTATCTAC
>MGNS01000033.1:14867-16547 GCA_001795165.1 Chloroflexi bacterium RBG_16_57_11 | reverse complement strand
CGCACCGATTTTCCTAAATATTTCCGCCGCATAAGAAAAGCAATTTTCTGCCGTAGGATAATCACCCTTGCCATAAGCCAACATACCCTTCTGGAAAATTACTTTTGCCTCACCACGATGGCTTCGCAGATTGATGAAGATATCTTCGCTTTCCACCAGGCTTTCAAGCGCCGCCTGCCAGTTCCCAAGCTGGATTTCCAGCATACCTCGAAAGCGTAAATATTCCGCGCGTTGCGCCGTAAACCGGTTCCTTGCTCCATCGCCGGTTATTTCTAACAGCGCCCTGGTCTTTTCCACGTAGGAGAGAGCGGTTTGGACGTCTCCCATACCCAACGCCGCCTCGCCGGCCTGGCTGTAAACGACGACCAGCTGGTCACTGGAGCCGAGGTCTTCCAGAATGCGGGCAATCTCCATTAACACATTGCTGGCCTGTTCCCAATCTTCTGCAGTTAAATAAAGCTCGCCAAAATTCCTCAGCACCTGGTTGTATAAGGACGTATACCCAATTTGCTGGGTGAGGTCCTGCGCCTGTTTCAAGGCTTGCTTGGCCTCAACCAGCTCGCCGCGCAGGATGCGCAGCCAACCCAGATTATTAAGCGCCATGGCAATACCTTCAGCCTGTCCGAGGCGGGTTTTTAATTCATAGCTACGGGTCAGATTCTCCAGGGCGCTGTCATACAATCCCATCTCAATTTCCAGCAGACCCAGGTTGTTGAGCGAAGTCGCCAGGTTTACAGTATCACGCGTGGCTTCACGTATGCCAATACTCTTACGTAAATGGTCGGCGGCCAATTCCCAATCTCCCTGGTTATAAGCCACGCCGCCCAGCCGGTTATGTATGGAAGCTATAACCTCGTAAGCGTCTGATAGTTCAACCAAGCCGAGCGCTTCTTGCAGCAGGCTTTGAGCTTCGGCGAAATTCCCGCGTTGAATTTGGATCCATGCAGTGTCGTTTCGAATCTGTGCACGCTCGATAGGATAATCACTGGCTGATCGATCCAGCACATGCTGCGCCTGGGCGAGATGCTCCAAAGAGCGATCGTATTCTCCCAGCCGCTCATAGATGCGCGCGATACGGCGCTGTAGGACGGAGCATTCTACCTGCCGGTCAGCCTGGGCGTCTTCTGTTAAAGCCTGCAATCCCAATTCAAAGTGGCTGAGCGCTTCAGGATAATCGCCAGAAAACATGAGCGTATCCCCCAAGCCCAGATGAACCTGGTAAGCCTGATAAGAGGCGTGGGTCACCTTGGGTAGCAGGACCAGGGCAGCTTCAAAATGCTGGCGGGCTTGAAGGTTTACATGGCTGCGGGCAGCTTTTTCCCCAGCCAGGACCAGGTAGCGTAGCGCCCGGTCCGGATATGGGCTCCAGCGATAGTGGTTGGCCAGCAGCTCGACCTGCTCATCGAGACGGTCAGCCCATAAACGTTCGAGCGTCTCTGCAACCAGGCCGTGCATCGCGCTGCGGTCTTTTCGCAACATCGTGCTATAGATCGCATCCGACATCAAGATATGGCGGAAGGTGTATTCGGCCCTGCCGACGCCGGTCTGTGGCTGGATAAACTCACGCTCAACCAGTTCATCTATGACGGATTGGAGATCTGGAATTTGATCAGCAGGGAGCACCTCACGCAGCAGGGACAGGCTGAAATCCTTGCCAATCACAGAAGCGACCTGCAAGGC
>MGNS01000033.1:719-14847 GCA_001795165.1 Chloroflexi bacterium RBG_16_57_11 | reverse complement strand
ACCGATCGAACCGGGCCATGATCAGCTCTTGAAGCGTATCCGGAACCCCAAGCGTAGTCGTTTCCGATCTCTGCGTCACTGTCCAGCTGCCATTCATGTTTTGGATGACGCCCTGGTCGATCAGCGTGCGTAGAATCTCCTCCAGGTAAAAAGGAACGCCCGCCGATCGGTTCAGGATTTGATCGCGCAAACTTTCGGGCAAATTGGGGATCGATAGCAACAGGTCGAGAAGCTCTCGACTTTGATCATGGGTCAAGCTCTTGAGCTGGAAATGATAGAAACGCTCGGCAAGGTTATAACGTGCCCAGTTAATCGCCCTCTCCAGCGCGCCCGCTTGTACATTACGGGAAATCGCCAGGAAAAAGATTGGAGCTGTACGCATTATTTCGAGTAGGAAGTTCAAAAGATCCAGCGACGCCTCATCTGCCCAATGCAAATCTTCCAGGATGATGATTAGTGGGCGGGTTTGTGCTTCCAACAAGAATAAATCTCGTATTGTCAGGAAGATTTGTTGGCGTAGCTGCCCCGCGTCCATGCGCTGCAACCGCTCACTGGCTTTCGGGTTGGAGAGGGGCAAACCCATAATCTGCTCAAGATAAGGCAGGGCATCATCGGCGTGCGTGCCCATCAGCTGGTAGACCACGCGCTTCAAACGCTCACGCACCTTCTGAAACGGTAAGGTTGTTGAAACACCGAGATAGCTGTACAGCACGTCTCGGATCAGCCAGTAAGACACTCGGCGGTAAGCCAGGCTTTGACCCTCGATCATCCGCAACCCGCTTTGGTCAATCGAAGCCTTGAATTCTGCTGTGAGGCGGCTCTTTCCTAAGCCGGCATCGCCGGTGATCAGGACAAATTGACTTCGCCCGTTTCTCAGCAAATCGTCAGCACATGACTTTAGCTGCGCCAGCTCCTGGTCTCGCCCAATCATTGGGGCATAGAGACCTTCGATGCCACGCACCGGACCCTGTCGTGCGCGTAAGCCGACCACACCGTAAGCGGCCACCGGGTGGTCAACCCCCTTGGGTAATAATGAGGTGATTTGTTGGCATTCGAACAAGGCGCGAACCTGCTTGAAGACTGTCTCGCTAATCAAGACCGCGCCGGGTGATGCAGATTCCTCAATACGACGTGCCAGGTTAACCGTATCCCCGATGGCGGTGTAATTCAGCACCTTGTCGTTGGCGCCAATCCCTCCAACCACCACCCAGCCGGAATGCAGGCCGATGCGCACATTTAAATCGACGCCCTGCTCCTGGTGTACTTTAGCGCTGAGATCGTGAAGCTCGTTTTGCATCTCTAGCGCCGCTCGCACACCCCGCTCAGCGTTGTTTTCATGCGAAATGGGTGCGCCGAAGATCGCCATCAAGCCATCGCCAGTGATTTTATCGACCACACCCTCATATTTGTATACATTATCCGAAAGCAGGCGAATATACTGTTGCACGATGACATACAGATCTTCGCTATCCATACGCTCGGACAGGGATGTGTAGCCGGAAAGGTCCGCAAACAGGATGGTCACGTATCGGCGTTGACCGGCGGCTTCTATCCCGGCGAGGCGCATACGCTCAGCCAGGTCGGCGCCCATCATCGTGCCAAACTCAGCGTGATACGGTTTGACACCGGTGGGCTTGGATTGGATAGCCGGCTCCAGGCGTGCGCCACAATTACCGCAGAAGCGCATCCCGTCCGGGTTTCCGAAATCGCAAGTGTTGCAGCGTAATCCCATTACAATAATCTTACTATCGTTCAAAGCATCGGCAACGAACAATATTGTTGGTTTTTAGCTAAATAAGTAATTCCCCGAAATCGTTTCAAAACGCCCCTTGACGTGCCTCGAGCCCGGTGATAAACTGTCACCCAATATGTCCACCCAAAGCGTCGATATCCGCTCCCGTCGTACCAGCCTGCCCTCCCCTCCGGAAGGTCGGGTGTCCGAACGCGGTTAAGGTTTTCGGCGCAACCGGTATCAGGCAGCTCAAGCCCTCCTTCCATGGAGGGCTTTTCGTTATATGCGTTGAGAGACGACAACGCCGCTCACTGCATCCATCCAATAATTTAAACGATTCGACAGGAGGTAACCATGGTAGAAAAATCCAGCATCAAGAAGATCGTCCTGGCTTATTCCGGTGGCCTGGACACATCAGTGATCGTGCCCTGGCTGCGCGAAAACTACAATTGTGAGGTGATCTGTTTCACCGCCGATGTGGGGCAAGGTGAGGAGATGGATGGGTTGGAGGCCAAAGCAATCGCCAGCGGCGCCAGCCAGCTGATCATCCACGATATGCGCGAGGAGTTCGCTCGTGATTACATATTCCCGGTTCTGCGAGCCGGGGCTGTATACGAGCGCAAATACCTGCTAGGCACATCGATGGCCCGCCCGCTGATCGCCAAGCACCAGGTGGAGGTGGCGCACCAGGTAGGCGCTGACGCGGTCGCGCATGGGGCCACCGGCAAGGGCAACGACCAGGTGCGCTTTGAGCTGACCTATGCTGCGCTGGACCCACGGCTCAAAGTGGTCGCACCCTGGCGGGAATGGACCATCCGCTCGCGGGAGGACGCCATCGCCTATGCCCGGGCGCACAACGTACCCATTACCCAGACCGAAAAAACCATCTACAGCCGCGACCGCAACTTGTGGCACCTGTCGCACGAAGGCGGTCTGCTGGAGGATCCATGGCTGGAGCCGGACGAAGCGATGTTCCAAATTTCGGTGGCTCCCGAAGCCGCCCCAGATCAGCCCGAGACGGTGGAAATCTCCTTCGAAACCGGTACGCCCGTGGCGATCAATGGCCAGAAGCTCTCCCCGGCAGCCATTGTCACCAAGTTGAACGAATTGGGCGGGAAGCACGGCATTGGGCGGACCGACATGGTCGAAGGCCGGCTGGTGGGGATGAAATCACACGGCGTGTACGAGACCCCCGGTGGCACCATCCTGCTGGCCGCACACCAGGAGCTGGAATCCATCGTTCTGGACCGCGACACGATGCACTTCAAAGATCTTGCGGCACTAAAATATGCCGAGCTGGTGTATTATGGCATGTGGTTCACCCCGTTGCGCGAGGCGCTGGACGCCTTCGTGGACAGCACTCAGGGGCCTGTCACCGGTCAGGTGCGCTTGAAACTCTACAAGGGCAACCTCATCCCGGCCGGGCGGCAGAGCCCGTTCAGCCTGTACCGCGAAGACTTCGCCACCTTCGGGCAGGAAAACGTCTACGATCAGTCCGACGCCGAGGGCTTCATCCACCTGTTCGGCCTCCCGTTGAAAGTGCGCGCCTTCAACGGCCTGCCGATCTCCGGGTTGGATATCCCCAAACCGGATTACTCTCGCTTCAAGCGCGATTAAGACCTTTGTACACGGATGGCACGGAGAAGCACGGATTTTACAGCCAAAATGATTGATCCGTGAAATCCGTGCGATCCGTGTACAATTTCTTTGTCATTGCATCAGCGATATTGATCTATTCTGGCGACGGATCGGGTTGATTGGCGGTCTTCGACTACGCTCAGACCGCCTCTTGAAAAAAAGCAGGAGGTGAATAACGCATGAAATTATGGGGCGGTCGTTTTAGTGGCAAGATGGATCCGGCAGCCTGGGATCTAAATTCCTCCCTGGCCTTTGACCGGCGCCTGGCGCTGCAGGATGTGCGCGGCAGTCTCTCCTGGGCGCAGGCGTTGGAACAGGCAGGCGCGCTGACCGAAGATGAGTGTGCCCAGATCTTCACCGGTCTGCAGGCCATCCTGAGCGAGTTCGAGCAAGGGCATTTTCTATTCCTCGAAAGCGACGAAGACATCCACACCGCGGTGGAGCGGAGGCTGGGCGAGCTGATGGGCCCTGTTGCCGGCAAGCTGCACACCGGGCGCAGCCGAAACGATCAGGTGGCGACCGACCTGCGCCTGTGGGTCATGGATCACCTGCCACTCCTGGATGCTGCTTTGGCGAATTTGCAAGCCGCGCTGATCGAGCGCGCCGAGGCTGACTTCGAGCTGCTGATGCCTGGCTATACGCACCTGCAGCGCGCTCAGGTGATCCTGTTGAGCCACTGGTGGCTTTCACACTTCTGGCCGCTGCAGCGCGACCGCCAGCGTTTGAAACAGGCTCTCCAGCGCACCGCCAGCCTGCCTCTGGGTTGCGGTGCGTTGGCCGGCACGCCATACCCGATCGACCGCCTGGCGCTGGCGGAAGCTTTGAGTTTTTCGGAGCCGGCCTCCAACAGCCTGGACGCGGTCTCGGAGCGTGATTTCGTACTCGAGATCCTTTTCTGCTCCGCCCTGGTCGGTGTACACCTGAGCAAGTTAGCCGAAGCGATCGTGCTTTTCACCAGCCTCGAGTTCGGCTTCCTCGAGCTTTCGGATGCATACGCCACCGGCTCGAGCCTGATGCCGCAGAAGAAGAACCCGGACGTCTTCGAGCTGGCGCGCGGTAAGAGCGGCGCTTTGGTCGGCTGGCTGACCGGGTTGCTGGTGACCATGAAAGGCCTGCCTTCGACCTACGATAAGGATTTACAGGAGGACAAGACGCCACTGTTTAACGCCATCGATACGCTGAACACCCTGCTGCCCGTTCTGGCAGGTGCGCTGCGCAGCCTGCGGGTGCACCCGGAGCGCATGCGGGCGGCGATCGACTCGACCATGATGGCGACCGACCTGGCGGATTACCTGGTGGAGAAGGGGCTGCCTTTTCGCCAGGCGCACGCCTTGGCGGGACAGGCGGTACAGCTCTCCCTGAAGCAAGGTAAGCCGCTGGAGTCGCTCACCCTGGAGGAATTCCAGGCGTTGGGGGAGGAATTTGGCCCGATAACGTTCGATGCGGAGGTCTATCAAGTGTTCGACCCGGCCCGGAGCGCCCTCCGCCGGAGCGCCATCGGCGGCACCGCCCCACAGGCAGTTCACGAACAGATCCAGCAAGCCAAAAAGGCGGTCTGAGTGTAATCGAAATCCAGGCGGTCTGAGTGTGATCGAAGACCGCCGCCTTTTGATTGTAGTCGCGGCTTCAGCCGCTCCGTTCGTTTGATATAATCCATAGGACACTCCAACCCACGAGGAAACCTATGGAACACAAACTGCAAGAGCTGAAACGGCGCCTGCTCGAAATCGACAATCTGGAAAAAGCTGCCGCCGTCCTGAGCTGGGATCAATCCACTTATATGCCGCCGGGTGGTGCCGAAGCGCGCGGCCGCCAACTGGCGACGCTGGCGCGCCTGGCCCAAGAAAAGTTCGTCGATCCGGCCATCGGCAAGCTGCTGGATGAATTGCAGCCGTACGCCGAAAGCCTGCCCTACGACTCCACCACGGCCAGCCTGGTGCGCGTCACCCGGCGCAAATACGAGCGTGAGGTGCGCGTGCCTCCGGCTTTCGTCGGCGAGCTGTTTGAACACTCCGCCCAGGCATACCAGGTGTGGACCGAGGCGCGCCCGGCGAACGACTTCGCCCGCGTGCAGCCTTTGCTTGAAAAAACCCTGGAGTATAGCCGCAGGCTGGCGGACTTTTTCCCCGGCTATGAGCACATCATCGACCCGCTGGTCGATTACGCCGATTACAGCATGAAGGCCTCCACGCTCAAGACGCTCTTCGCCGATCTGCGGGTGGAGCTGGTGCCCATCGTCCAGGCCATCACCTCACAGCCGCCGGCGGACGACTCTTGCCTGCGTAAACAATTCCCGCACGCGGCGCAGCTTGCTATAAGCAAAGAAATCGTCGCCCAGATGGGATACGATTTCCAGCGCGGCCGCCTGGACCTTACCCACCACCCCTTCGAGACCAATTTTTCCGTTGGTGATGTGCGCATCACTACCCGTGTTAAGGAAAATCAGCTCTCTGAATGCCTGTACGGCGTGCTCCACGAGGGCGGGCACGGCATGTACGAGCAAGGTGTGCGCCCCGAGCTCGAAGGCTCCCCGATGGGCGGCGGCGCCTCGGCCGGCCTGCACGAAAGCCAGTCCCGCTTGTGGGAGAACATCGTCGGGCGCAGCCGCGATTTTTGCGAGTACGCCTACCCGCGGCTCCAGGCTGCCTTCCCCGAGCAGCTCGGCGAGGTGCCGATGGAGACCTTTTATCGAGCGATCAACCGGGTCGAGCGCTCGCTGATCCGCGTCGACGCCGACGAAGTCACTTATAACCTGCACGTGATGCTGCGCTTCGACTTCGAGATGGCTCTGCTCGAAGGCTCTCTGGCGGTGCGCGATCTGCCGGAGGCCTGGCGCGAGCGCTTCAAAGTTGACATCGGCATCAACCCTCCGGATGACCGCGATGGCGTATTGCAGGACGTCCACTGGTATGGCGGGATCATCGGCGGGGCTTTTCAGGGATACACGCTGGGAAACGTGCTCGGCGCGGCGTTCTTCGACCAGGCATTAAAGGCGCACCCCGAAATCCCGGCCGAGATGCGCCAGGGTAACTTCGGCACGCTGCGCGGCTGGCTGGTCGATAACCTCTACCAGCACGGCAGCATGTTTACCGCACCGGAGCTGATTGAGCGCCTCACCGGCGGGCCGATCCGCATCGAGCCTTACCTCCATTACCTGCGCACCAAGTACGGTGAATTGTACACCCTGTAGGGGCGGGTCTGTTTATACCACGACCCTTGAATTACCCATGCCCGGACCCGCTCCGAATACGCAACCCGTAAGGGCGGGTCTGCACCAATATCGACTTCGAACTGCCCATGCCCAGACCCGCTCCGAACACGCAACCCGTAAGGGCGGGTCTGCACCAATATCGACTTCGAACTACCCATGCCCAGACCCGCCCCGAACACGCAACCCGTAAGGGCGGGTCTGCACCAATATCAACTTCGAACTGCCCATGCCCAGACCCGCCCCTACATTTCACTGAATGCCAACCCGTACGGGCGGGTCTGCACCAATATCGACTTCGAACTGCCCATGCCCAGACCCGCCCCTACATTGTGATGAAAGGACGCCCTATGACCTCACCCTTCCGCCTCAAATTCGGCCTGGTTTATCCTCAAACCGAATACAGCTCCGACCCGCTCGCCATTCGCGACTACGCTCAGACGGCGGAAGGGTTGGGCTTTTCGCACATCCTGGCCTATGATCACATCTTGGGCGCCAACCCGGAGCGGCCGGGCGGCTGGCAGGGGCCATATACCTTCCGCCATCCATTTCAGGAGCCGCTGGTACTGTTTAGTTACATGGCCGCCATTACCCAAAAGATCGAATTCACCACCGGGGTGATCATCCTGCCGCAGCGCCAGACCGCCGTCTTCGCCAAGCAGGCCGCCACGCTGGACGTTCTGAGCGGCGGCAGGCTGCGGATCGGGATCGGGCTGGGGTGGAACGCGGTTGAGTACACCGCCCTGGGGGATGACTTCCACACCCGTGGCAGTCGCATCGAGGAGCAGGTGGAAGTCTTGCGACTGTTATGGACACGACCTTTGGTCAGCTATAAAGGTCGCTGGCACGACATCCCCGACGCCGGCCTGAACCCGTTACCGGTGCAGCGGCCGATCCCGCTGTGGTTCGGCGGGCACGCCGAGGCGGCCTTGCAGCGCTGCGCCCGGCTAGGCGACGGCTGGATGCCCCAATACCGCTCCGCTCTGGATGCCCGGCCCGCGCTGGAGGTGCTCGCCCGTTATCGCCAGGAGGCCGGGCGCAGCACGACCGGCTTTGGGGTCGAGCCGCGTTTCGCCTACGGCGACGGCGATATCAGCATGTGGCTTTCCGTCATCGAAGGCTGGCAGGCTGCCGGCGCAACCCACATCTCGTTCAACACCATGGGCCACGGCTTCGACACGCCCCACAAACACCTGGCTGCTATCCGCTTGCTGGCCGAGTCGGTCGGGCTGGGGTGAGCATGCGAGCGGCCTTCTTCGACATCGACGGCACCCTGACCAGCGAGCGCACCTGGAAGGGGATCATAGATTATTTCACCCGCAACCGTCTACGCCGGGGGATGCACCTGGCGTTCCTGGGCGCGCATTATCCCCTGTATTACCTGCGCCGCCTGGGCCTGATCTCGGAGAGCGCCTTCCGCACCCCTTGGGCCGCCCACCTGGCCTGGTACGTGCGTGGCTACACGCCCCGGCAAGCCGAGCCGGTGTGGGAGTGGGCCGTGGAGCGCTTCCTGGCTCAATACTGGCGCGAAGACACGCGCCGCTTGCTGCAGGAGCACCTGGAGGCCGGGGATAGGGTGATGCTGGTCTCGGGCGCTCCACTGCCGTTGGTGCAACACATCTCCCGGGAGGTGGGCGCCCACCACGCCGCCGGGACCCGCTTCGAGCTGCGCGGCGGGCGCTATACCGGCCGCGCCGTGCCGCCGGTGGTGATCGACGAGGGCAAGGCTCAGGTGGCCCAGGCCGTGCTCCATGCCCAGAGGCTTTCCGTTGACCTGGCGTCCAGCTTTTCTTACGCCGACTCCATCTCCGACCGCTTGTTCCTGGAGATGGTGGGCCACCCCGTTGCCGTCTACCCCGACGACGCCCTGCGCCGGCTGGCGACCGAGCGTGGCTGGCGCATCTTCCCCGCCTAAGAGCAATACGCTATACGGATCAACACGGATTAATGTGATATTAACCACAGAGTCACCGAGAGCACAGAGAGATATATTTTAATTAAACTCCGTGATCTCTGTGTCTCTGTGGTTTTTTCCCCCACAACGATCCGTGTTCCTCCGCGAAAATCCGTGTACAAACTGTCTTTCCCTGATAGAATCAACCCTAGAGATTTGGCTCATGTTCATCATCGGAGGTCGCCATGCAGGTCACCGTCAACGGTTTTTCCATGGCTTACAGCGACGCCGGGCAGGGTCCCCCCTTGCTCCTCGTCCACGGCTTCCCGCTCAATCGCCAGCTTTGGCAGCCACAACTTGACGGGCTATCCGAGGTCGCCCGGGTCATCGCTCCTGACCTGCGCGGCCACGGCGATTCCCAGGCCATCCCCGGCCCCTACTCGATGGACCTGTTCGCCGACGACCTGAACCTCTTCCTGGACGCCCTCGGCATCCACGAAAAGATTGTGCTGTGCGGGCTGTCGATGGGCGGCTACGTCGTCTTCGCCTTCTACCGCAAGTACCCCCACCGGCTGCGCGGGTTGATCCTGACCGCCACGCGCGCCGCCGCCGACACCCCCGAAGGCCGCCTGGCGCGCGACCAGATGACCGCCCTGGCGCGAGAAAAAGGCGTGCCGGCCATCTCCGAGAGCATGCTGCCCAAGCTGCTCGCCCCCCAGGCCTATCCAAACCGCCCCGACCTGGTCGAGCAGGTTCGCTCGATCACGCTGGGCGTCTCGCTCGAAGGCGTGCTGGGCGACCTGGCTGCCCTCAAGGACCGCCCCGATTCGACTCCTACCCTGGCGCAAATCGATGTGCCTACCTTACTGCTGCACGGCGCCGACGACCAGATCATCCCGCTGAGCGAGGCCCAGGCCATGCAAGCCGGCCTCCGCGGCTCAAAGCTGGTGGTTTTGCCGGAAGCCGGGCACTTGTTGGGGCTGGAGAATGCAAACGTCTTCAATGAAGCAGTCAGGCATTATCTGAAGGCGGGAAGTTCCACATGAGCGCCAGGAATCGTTCAATATCATCAAAAGATGGCCGCGTGCTTCAAATTGTCGAGGCAGGAAAGCCCGACGGGGTGCCCGTCCTGGTGCATAACGGGACACCAGGCTCGAGACTCCTTTACCAGCCGTGGATCGATGACGCACTGTCACGCGGCATTCGATTGATCAGCTACGACCGCCCCGGCTACGGTGGGTCGACTCCCCAGCCAGGGCGTGCTGTGGCCAGTGCTGCCGTCGATGTTGCCACGATTCCCAGGGACCTAGACCTGAGCCGGCTGCTGGTCTGGGGGATTTCGGGAGGCGGGCCACACGCCCTGGCCTGCGCCGCGCTGCTACCAGATCTGGTCGTGGCCGCGGCCTCGCTGGCTGCGCCGGCGCCTTATACGGCTGAAGGGTTAGATTGGTTTTCAGGGATGGGGAAAGACAATATTGCAGAGTTCGGCGCCGCCCTGGCGGGCCGAGAGCAACTCGAGAAATTCGTGGAGGCAGCCACGCCCGGGATATTGGGCGAAGATCCCGCCTCGGTCGTCAAGGCGTTTGGCACCCTCCTGAGCCCGGTTGACCTTGCGGTGCTCACAGAAGACCTTGTCGCTTATTTGCTCGAGTGTATTCACGAGGGCATCCAGGAGCGCAAGGATGGCTGGGTCGATGACGACCTCGCCTTTACTGCGCCCTGGGGTTTCGACCTGAGCCAGATCCGCATACCGGCGCTGCTCTTGCACGGCGAGCACGACCAGTTTGTGCCGCTCTCCCACGGGATGTGGCTGGCCGGCAAGATCCCCAACGTCGATGCTCGCCTCTCACCTGACGATGGTCATCTCACCCTCAGCGCCAGCCGTGTCCCAGAGGTTCACGCCTGGCTCCTGAGCAAGATCCAGTGAGGATGCAACCTTTGACGATGAGGTACATCATGTCCTTCGGCGCCGATCGACGTGCCGGCACTGCTGCTGTACAGCGCCTGCGACCAGATCATCCCGCTGAGCGAGGCCCAGGCCATGCACGTTGGCCTTCGCGGGTCACAACTGGTGGTGGTGCCGGAGGCGTGGCACCTGTTGGGGTTCGAGAATTCGAGGGCGTTTAATGAGTCCGTTAGAGGTTATCTTGTGGGCTTAGGTTAGGATAACCGTTCTTTTTCGCCACAGCGTTCACGCATCCATCGAATTATCAAAATTGACATGATAAATTGCAAAGATGCAATAAAATCGAACACCGCGCAGACAGTAGTTGCCAATCAAGCAAAGTGAGGGAGTAATGACTTCCAGTTCTGATCTTACTAAGGAACGACTTGCGTGGTTGTTAGATAAGTACCTATATGGCTGGGCATACATGGATATAGAGCGAGCATCCATTAAAGGGGACGCAAAGCTTGCGGGGTTCATACTTGGCGCGTGCTTTATTGATGCTATGGCAAGCTTTCATGCTGGAGTTGATCTCGATACTTCGAAACGTGACTCCGGCAAGAGATTCAAGGATTTCGTGGAGAAATACCTCAAGGATTATAACGCTGATAAGCTTTGGTCTGATTTAAGGTGCGGATTGGTACATTCTTACGCCGAAGGTGGGACCTATGTATTCACGGATAACAACAAAGCCGGTTTTCACATGAACTACACTTCAAAAGGCAAGATCATTCTGAATCTAGAAGATTTTTGTGCCGATTTACGCAAAGCATATAATGCATATAGAACTGATATCCTGAGTGACAATGATTGCTTTCTCAAAGCAAAACATCGTTTGGAATCAATGAGATTGATGATGCCGGTACCGATAGATGACGCATAACTCTACAAGCGATGTGACAATCGTAGGGTGGGTTGGCGTGGATTCTAAAAGTATTGGTATGGGGATTCATCTGACCCATTCTTATGTGCCAACCCACCTTACTACCATTAATCCTGGAGGCTCAGATGCTTGAAGAAGAAATTATTACTCAACGTTTAGAAGAAATGAATACACAAAGTGATCCGTATGTCCCCTTTTGGCCGGAGAATTGCGAAGGATCAAGAAAGGCACTTGTAATCTTTGTTGGCCCAAGTCCAGGTGGCAAGAAGGAAATAAATCGTCGGGGGATTAAACTAAATCAATTCAAGCCTTGTTGGAATGACGCCTACATGGAGCCACTATTCTGGAGCGGAGGATTTAATAAAAGTTTCAGACCAATTGTAGAGACATTGATTGGAAAACCATATGGAGAAGCTTCTAAATTGATCGCAAGAGTCAACATGGATTGGTTGTCAAATCCCGAGGCGAAAGATGTTTCATTCCGATATATGTGGGAGGGGTGTAAGTATATTCTGCCGGTTATACATGAGTGTGATCCTGAGCTCGTCATTCCAATGGACGAGAAGACCTTTGGAGTCCTACAGATTGCGTTGTACAATGGTGGATATGAAATTTATCCCGCGCGTATAGGAAAAATTAAAATCAGAATTTCGGATGAAAATAGTAAGACAAGATATCACAATAGCATAATGGCCTTTAGTGCAAAAAGGGATGAGAATTCATTCTTGGTTATTAAGTCATTGCAGCATCCAGCGAGAATTTTTGATTCTGATTATGCTACACGGGTAGGTCAGTCCATCCGAGATGCCGCAAAACAAATATGGAGCGGTGATACCGTTAATTTGAACATCTGAATGGGAGTTAGCTGTAGAGTCATTGATCGGGATTTTAGAAGCATAATCTGGGAATTTCAACCCACCTAAGCGAATATGCCAAACTTACCAACTCATGGTTTAGAAAGGCGAGAATTGGTATGGAATGGAAAATTTATTTAAGGTATCAAGGCAAGGCTTACAAAATACTAAAGCTTCGTCAAGGTGCAAATTTCGATATAATAATTATTCCAAATAATGCCGTTTTCTTCTCCAGAGAAATCATCAAAAATTTAGATTTTGATACGCAAATTCAAATCAAGTACGAATCTCTAGAAGGACAAATTAACCACTTTAGCGCACATGCAATGACAGGACAAAGGCATGTTAAACTTAATCCAAGTTCACTTGCACTTGAACCAACGATAGGATTAGGTTTCGAAAATATTAACAAACCTATACCTCTAGTTACGATTATAGCGGCAACTAACCAAGGATGCGAAGAAGAGCCGAGTTCAGGAAAATGGTTTGGATTTCAATTACCCGATGATGTAAACTACCTCATCATGGAACTGTCCGCCATACCTAAAAATTCGAGGGTTGAAATCCAGCAAAGTTATTCGATTCTTAACGAGAAAAAGACAAATGAGACGATTGATTTCATACCAATAGAAATGCGTAATTGTATTATTTTAGCAGTCATACGAACTACAAATCACGAACTCACAGATATTCCGAACAATGTTGTGTTTCAACAAGTTGAAGGCAAGTCTATTAACATTATCAGAGTAGAAAAAGGCATCGTAATTGCTCAAGTATCACGTTTAGCCGTAGGGTGAATTGGCGAATCATCAAGCAATGCTATCTTGAATACTCGAAGAACCTATTCGGGTTCGCCAATCCACCCTACCTCTGCCTAGGAGGATGCATGGTTAAAGGATACAAAGGTGAATCGTGTCCGGATGCTATCCGCAACTCAATGATTCCGGACGAAATCCTCTCTTTCACAGACCTTTTCGATCGTGTCAAGCGCAAAGGCCAGTGGAAAGAGATCACAATCTGGCGCTACTTCATGGCATGCGTTGTCAATCTACCCCCAGCACGACATGAATGGCCCAATACGAGACCATTTTTATTTCTTCATGGAGACGGCACTTACGAACTCTACAATCCGAACAAGCACCCATCAAACCAATACCGAGGGTAGGAAGGTAATCCCGACTCTCGTGCGCCTAATAAATCGTCGAACTTGACACGGTCTACTGATATTCAGCAGCGAGCTGGGTTGGTGGGGATTCTGGCAGTTTTGCCCTGTAAATTAATCTTATTCGATCTTACCAAACTACTGTATCACCGTAGTAGGAGAAAAAATGGCAATACACGGTAATAAAATCGGACTAGTCAAGGAATCTTTAATTGAAATGCTCCATCTTGCTGAATATGCTGTGACCTATAGGAAAACTGACAAAGCTATATGGGGAGATAACGCGACTGGTGGAATCTTAGGATTCCCAGCAACAGTTGTTCTTTTCTCGATTATTGACTGTTTAGGATCCTATTTTGCCAATAATGAAAATTTCAATGTGGTTATTGATGGAAAAAGTTGTTTCATTCGGAATGCAAGCCAGCATATCTACATACTGAATAGCAGATACTTCAATCTTGATTTAAGCAAAATCGACTTGGATAATATTTATGGTAATGTTAGAAGCACATTGACACATAATTCCCTGCTACCTGAAGGTTACATCCTGCAAATTGGAGAAAACGAGAATCTGCCTTTTAACATAGCTATCAATGAATGTAACAAAAGAATATATTTCATAAACGTCATTAAATTATATGAATTCACAAAGAAGGCAGTCGAGAAATTCCTCGGTGATTTAAATAAAGGGTCCTTAAACTTAGAGTCATCTACGATACATTCAAATGTTTCAAAAAGAGATGTACCGACACCGGTGTACCAGGATGCACCTGGACAATACAAGATTAAGATTATTAAGTGGATAAAAAAGT
>MGNS01000033.1:0-708 GCA_001795165.1 Chloroflexi bacterium RBG_16_57_11 | reverse complement strand
TCTTGTAATAATCATAGTCGTACAGTGAATTGGCGAGGTATCGAGCAAAGATATTTATATTATTCGAGGCCGCAGCCGTAGGGTGGGTTGGCTGAGATTCCAATATCGCCGCCCTGGAAATTCACCCTGTCCTATGTGTACCTGCCAACCCACCCGGCGATCCGATAGAACTTACGAAGGAGATGTATGAAGCCTACCGATACCCTAACAACGCTCTTTAGTCACAACCTGTGGGCAAATCTGCGCCTGCTCGAACGATGCGTTGTGTTGAGCAGTAAGCAGCTCGACGCCACCATTGCGGGTACCTATGGTTCCATCCGTGACACATTGCAGCACATCGTCACTGGCGAACAATTATACTTTTCGCTCATCAGCACCGGTCAACGGTACGACCGCCCGGAAGATGCACCGCCCATGAAATTAGCAGAAATGATGGAATCGTTGCGTACAACCGGCGCTGGCTTAATTGAGTGGGCACCAAAAGTGCAAGCCGACGACACGTTTCAAGACGATTGGGATGGCACACTCCTTGATGTGCCGAAGACGATCATTCTCACCCAGGCGATCAACCACGCTACCGAACATCGCGCCCAGATCATGGCGATCTTAACGCAATTGGGAATCCAGCCACCGGAGTTAGATGGCTGGACGTATTTCGCTGAACAGGAAAGATAGAGCGCGTCGGAATGATCGTCTTCGGCACATCAA
>MGNS01000032.1:51379-55801 GCA_001795165.1 Chloroflexi bacterium RBG_16_57_11 | reverse complement strand
CCACAGGACCTTCATTTTTTCAACCTCCACGGTTTATTGGAGTGCTACCGTCTTTGCTCAATCTGGAGTATATGACGATTAAATGACCAGATTGCAAAGATACAGGATTTTACTATTAATGCAGAAAAAGCAGAATGGTATGAGATGAAAACTGACGAAATTATCAGTAAATAAAGGATGTGAACTACCCCACAGGCATTGGGATGACGCGTGAGCCTATGGGGTAGATTGTCTCGCCTGACGTTGTTATTGGATCGAGGGCATGTTCTCGGTCAGGATTATGTTGATTTGGGAAGGGTCACGTACCAGTATCCCTTGTGGTGTTTGCACAGTTGGTATGCCTGCCGCCCGAATGCGGTCAACCACATGCTGTAACTCACCCGCGGTGGGCATTACGATGGTAAAGTAGCGCATTCCAAGTGCATCCGCTGGAGCAGGTGGAATCCCCGTCCCTTTCCAGGTATTGAACGCAATAACATGGGGCTGCCGGTCGTCTAATCCCACCTCGCCCATGCGAAAGCTCTTAATCATTGGCCCCTCCTGGAAACCGAGGATATGGGCATAGAAGTTCATCGAAGCTTCCAAGTTGGATCCATACAGATGCATATGCCCGATGCGTGTGCCTTCCGGCAAGGGCAGATCAAGCGGATCTCCTTCACCCAACTCGCGAAATAGAGCTTCAACATCCAATGGGTCACGCCCATCGCCAATCCTTCCATCGGCGTAGCGCACGATCAATTGCCCGTTCACGATTTCATATACGGCATCTTCCAACGAGCGAACATACAGCTCGATGTTGTTCCCCTCCAGATCATCCAGATAGGTGGTTTTAGAAACACCATGATCGGTAGGGTAATTCGGATAGCGCAGCGCAAACAGTCGCGCGATCGCGCGGGCCAGCTCTTTGCGGCTGGGGTACAGGATGGCGAAATGGTACATCCCGGTAGTGTTCTGCACCCGGCGAGATGTGGGATCTTCGGTCAGGCGCAGCAACACCTCTGCCTGCGTGCCGAGGGCTGCCTCGGAACCCTTTCGCCAATGAAGCGTAAACTTCAACACCTGTGTGTAAAACTGAACCTGTTGATCCAGGCTGGCGACCGTCAGATGGACGTACCCCACGCGCGTTGCCGGATGGATCGTCGGTGTAACATTGATATCTAATTGGGTTAAGCTTGACATAAGAATTCCTTCGGTTTCGTTCGCTTATTTAACGGTAATGACGGCTTTACCCAGGGCTCCATTTTGTGGCTTATCGTGAAGCGATGTCTGGGTTTTATTCAGTTGGACCATGCTCCTTATCTTCCATATCGTTTCGATAATGACGATTAGGTAGCTAATGAATAAAAGAAAAAATTTTAGCCTTGCTCGGTAATATTCAGGATGATCTGCTGCAACAACCGCAGTAAAAGAGCACGCTCCTCATCGTTGATCCCTTTGAAAATCAGCTCTTGCATGTTGCCAAACTGCTCATTAATCGAGCGTTCTTTTTGTCGTCCTGCTTCCGTCAGGTAGACGCGAACCAGACGGTTATCTTCTGGGTCGCGGCTACGATTTACCAGGCCCGCCTCCTCCAGGCGTTGCAGCATATTGGTGACGGTTGCACCCTGCACCGAAAGCTGTCCGGCAATTTCCGATTGTGTCAGGCCATCCTGCTTTGCAACCACACACAGCACAGTGGCCTGTCCACGCGGTATATCTACCTGATCGGTGAAGGCATCCGAAACACTGCGAAATATCTGGCTAACTTGCGCGAGAAGCTGCCAATCGGCTAAATTAACCCTATCGCCACTATTAGTTTGCTTACTAATCGTTAGCATGATAATAATATAGCACCCTTTTCGAGCTTTGTCAAGCGGTTTTTGTCGAGTTGTTTGTATTTATGAGCCTGCGTGCAGCATTATCCCCGCTGCTCGCCGGCCGATCTCGACGGCAAAGTTCGTCCCTCGGTCCCACGGATAGACCTGGCTCATGCTGGCGAAATACAGTCCGGCGATCGGCGTCTGGATGGAAGGGATATTTTGCGAGTGGTTCACCAGTGGAACAGGTTGGGCATAGTTGGTGCGGAACAGCCAGGTTTTGCGCACCCAATCCGGGCTGAAGCGGGGGTTGAAGCGCGGCAAGGTGGGCAGGAAGCGTCCCAGGAGCTCTTCCTGGTTCAACCGGAAGTACTCGTGGTCGGTCTCCAGGTAATCGCCGATGTAAACGATATGGTCGCCGCCGAAATATTCCGGCGAGGTAAAATTGGTATGCTCAACCAGCGCCAGGTAAGGGAAACCGGCGGACTTGGGCAGGTTGTACCAGTAGTAACCCTGCTCGGAAAGGCGTTGCTTTAGAGCCAGCACCATTACAACGGCCCCCATGCTCTTCAGCGCCAGCAACCCTTCCAGGTAACGCGGAGGCAGGTCAGGCGCCAGCCGGGCCAGCAGGGATGGGGAGGTGGTCACCAGACACTGGTCGAAAGTTTCCGGCCCGCCGGGCGTTTCAAGCTCCAGCCCCCCTTCGGGTTGGAGGACGCCCAGGCGGTTCACCGGCGTAGAGAGCCGGAACTGCGCCCCCATCTCCTTCAGGCGAGCAGCCAATAGATCAGCAAAGGCCTGGAAGCCGCCCTTGAATGTGCCCAGGCGGGTGGTGCGGGCTTTCAACCGCGCCCACATCCAGGCCATGTTGACCTGTTTAGCGTAGCGATCCCCGAACTTGCCGACCATCAGCGGCTCCCACATCAGCTCATACACCGAGTCGCCCGCCCAGCGGCGCATCCACGCATCGACGGTGTGCTTTTCCAGCGCCTGCCAGTTGTTTGTCAGCTTCAGGTACAGACCGGCCAGTCCGAAGCGGGCTTTGCGCACCCCCCAACCCAGTCCAGGGAACTGGATCGCTTTGGTGATCGAATCGAAGGGGTAGAAATCCCCCTTGTAGTACATGACGGTATAAGGCCGGGGGAATATCACCCGGTCCCGCCAGCCTAGCTCGGCGATCAGCTTCAACACGTGCTGGTCGCTGGCGAACCAGTGATGGTAGAACTTTTCTACCGACCAATCCCAGTGCGGCTCTTTAAAACCAGAAGCCAGCCCACCGACCTGCTCGCTGGCCTCGAAGACCGTCACCCTATGCCCGGCGCGGATCAGATCATAGGCTGCAGCCATGCCTCCGATACCTGCGCCGATGATCGCGATTTTTTTCATTTATACCTCAGCTTTTGCTCTTTCGATTTCTTCGCTCCAGCGGATGCCTTTGCGCAGCATGTAATAACCGCCTACCAGGGTGACGGGGGCCCACAAGGCGGCATGCAGCGCCAGGGTATAGGCTGCGGCAATCGTCTTGGGCACTGCATAAGCTTGCAACACTGCGATGCCCGGCGCGTCGAAGGTGCCCACATAACCCGGGGCGGAAGGGATGGTGGTCGCCAGGTTGACGATCCCGTTCATCAGCATCAGTGCAAAGAAAGAAACCTCAAACGGGAAGGCGTGCATAACAAACCAGTATTTGGCCGTCTCGAGCAGCCAGATGACCACCGAAATCACGAACACCATGAAGATTGTGCGCGGCGAGCGCAGAGATGCCAGCCCGCCCAGGAAGCGATCGGCCAGACCAAGGATTTTAACCGCGAATTTTTCCGGGATCAGGCGCTGGACGATCTGCTCCACGAGAGCCAGGCTGCGCTCGGGGTACATGGCCAGGCCCAGGAAGACCGCCAGCGCACCCAGGAATATACCCGTGCCGATCAGAGCCAGGGTGCGGATATCCCCAATAAAGCCGGAGCTTTGTGTCAGGCGGGCCAATTCGGACAGGTTGATGAAGACAAAGCCCAGCATGACCACACCATCGAAGACGCGTTCGATGATGATGGTTGCCAACGAGGCCGAAATTGCGATTTCTTCGTCCTTCTTCAGGACGGCCGCCCGTAACAGCTCACCGGCTCGTGCGGGCAGGATGTTATTACCGAAATATCCGATGCAGACGGTGGGGAAGAGCTGGTTTGTCTGGATAGGCTTTAGTGGCTTGAGCAGGTAGTGCCAGCGCCAGGCGCGCGCCCACACGGCTACAAAATAGACTGCTACGCCGGGCACCAGCCACCAGTAGTTAGCGTGCGCCAGGACATCTGCCAGCTCTTTAATATTTAATCCGCGCAGCGAGTACCAGATCAGTACCAGGCTGATAAACACGCCCACCCAGAATTGCCAGCGTTTCACGCCGACATTCTACCACGTCATTGTGTGGGTGAACTTTTTCTGCAGTCACCTGCCTCTGTTTCGCCTCCTACTTGGACACCCGGTATAATTGCCTCTATGCGAAGGCGTAAGCTTTTCCGCCTGTTTTTACTCGCGATGGTGTTGTTGCTGCTCAGCCTGGTGGTTGTGTTCGCCTGGGGCGCGCCGCGCCTGATGGAAGTCTCTCCGGCGTCTGGGGCGATCGATGTGCCTG
>MGNS01000032.1:49138-51336 GCA_001795165.1 Chloroflexi bacterium RBG_16_57_11 | reverse complement strand
CGGTTCTGTGGCAGAGCGGCTCAGCCTTGAGCCCGCCATTCCGGGCAGTTATAGCTGGAACGGGAGCCGGCTGGTTTTCACGCCAGCCCAACCCTGGCCTGCCGGGGTTACGGTTCAGGTGAAGCTTATGGCCGGCGCCCGCTCGGATCGTTTCCCATCGCTACCGATGCTTCGGGGGTTTGATACAACTTTCAGCATCCGCCAGCCACGCCTGGCGTTCCTGTACCCATCTACAGGCCCGGCGAATATATTCTTGTTCGACCCATTAACCGGGGAGATCGACCCTCTGACGAACGTCTACAGCGGCGTTTCGGACTTCGACGTCAGCCCGGATGGAGCGGCGATCTACTACAGCGCTGGTAATACCCAGGGCGAGAGTGACATCTTCCGGCTGAGCCTCTCCGGCCAGAGCCGGGCGCAAGATGACCTCCCAACGCCAGTCTTCATCCAGCCGGAGAGTATCCTTTCCTGCCCACAGGCGCAATGCCGCCTCGTGGACGTCTCGGTGGATGGTGATTACCTGGCCTATGAGCGCTCGGCGTTGGCCACAGCCGGGAAGCCCGCCCTCACCCAGGTGTGGATCCTGCCTCTGGCTGATCCGGGGCAAGCATACCTGGCGGGCGATCCGGAACACCAGACCCTGGGACCGTCCTGGTCATCCAGCGGGGTGCTGGTGTATTACGACACCAACCAAGCTGCCTATATCGTTGTCGAGCCACAGGCTGGTGCGCAAGCCACCCGGCGGGCTCGCTGGCCCAACCAGACCGGGCAGCCCGGCGACTGGCAGCCCAACGGCTCGGCGTACGCTGCAGCAGAGATCTTTTTCCTGGATCCTACCACGGCGACCGGGTTGCAAAACCTGGAGCGACTGGCGGACAGCCATCTGATGGTATATCCTATGAATGGAAGCGATGTTCAGGATCTGACCGGGCAGGATGGCATCGAAGACGCGGTTCCGGCGTACTCGCCGGATGGCTTGTGGTTGGCGTTTGCCCGCAAATTCCTGGGTGTGCGCCAGTGGTCGCCGGGGCGCCAGCTCTGGCTGCAGCGCCTGACCAATGGCGAGGCATTCCCATTGACCAATGACCCGCTCTACAACCATTACGACTTCGCCTGGAGCCCCGCCGGCAATCGCCTGGCTTTCGTGCGTTTCAACCAGAGCACCCTGACCGAGCCGCCGGAAGTCTGGACGATTGACCCACAGACCGGGCGGGCGACGCAGATCATCATCGGTGGCTACGCCCCCCAGTGGATCCCATAGCTTTGTCAACCTGGACCACCGCGGTCCGAACTCCGGTTCCAATTTTACCCCGCACCGCGCGCCTTCAACTCCTGCGGCAGCAGGCTGGCGTAGATAAACGCATGCACCGGCGTAGGCACGCCTGACTCCAATCCCATCCGGACTACTGCCCCATTTTGCGCCCCCAGCTCCGATGGTCTGCCCTCCATAATATCCCGCTGCATCGATGCAGTCACGGTTGGCGCCAGGCCGTCGATGACCGCCAGGGTGCGTTGGGCGATATCTTCCGGAAGGTTTATCTTGCGCCTGCGCGCCAAAGCAACCACTTCATCAATGGCGGCTTCGAGTAGCTGGCGCGATTCCGGCACGCGGCGGAAGTCGCCAGCCGGGAGGCGAGTGACTGCGCCTACGCCGCTGATAGCGGCGATGAAGATAAATTTCTCCCACATGGCGGCTTGAATGTCAGCGGGGACGCTGACCTTCACCTGCGCCCGCTCGAAGGCCAGGCGCAGAGCCTCGACGCGGGCTGAGGGTTGCCCATCCAGCTCGCCAAAGGCGATAAAAGGCTCGATGCCCAGATGTTTGACCAGACCGGGTCCGGCGATGGCGGCGGAGATGCGCGTCAGCCCTCCCAGCACCGGCCTGGCGCCGAGAACATGGGTCAGCTGCGCCGGCGCTTCGACGCCGTTGCCCAGGTAGATCACCCCGGTCTCCTCCCCGATCATCGGCATCAGCGCCGGAGCGACTTCGGGCACCTGCCAGGCTTTCACCGCCACCAAAACCATGTCCACCAGACCGACCTGGCGCGGATCATTCGTCGCCCGCACCGGCTGGATTACAAAATTACCCAGGAACGAGTCGACCCGCAAGCCGCTTGCCTGCATGGCTTTGAGATGCTCACCTCTTGCGATGAAGATTATATCTTCACCGGCTTGCGCCAGACGCCCTCCAAAATAAC
>MGNS01000032.1:33060-49118 GCA_001795165.1 Chloroflexi bacterium RBG_16_57_11 | reverse complement strand
ACCACTGCAATCCGCATTTTGACCTCCTGCGTCGATATCGGTCGATTATATCTTGATTTACCCGGCGTGAATCGCAGGGCGTGAGTCACACAGCGTGATTCGCCAGGTGCGATTCGCCAGGTGCATTTCGCACCCGAATGGCACATTGCGATCAAAAATAGGGTACAATCAAAAAACAGTTTGCCATTTAAGAGATCCATATCTTTTAGAAAAGGCATGAAAGAGGATGACTGACAAAGAATCTGCCCAAAATGTGATCGAGGCGTACCGTAAGCGCCAGCAAAAAGCGCGCCAGGCACCTCTGATCATCGGAATAGCAGCGATATTAGTGGTTGCGGGAGCCGCCTTGTTGATCTACTGGCTGCTAGGATCGGATCGACCGGCTATCTCGCTCTTCGCAACCGACACCCCTACCCCTACGGAGACCTTTACCCCGACGGCGACAGCCACTGCGACCTCTACTTCCACCATCACGCCTACGGCCACAATAGCTCCATCGGAAACGCCCGTCCCGACACAATCCGGGCCGTTCATTTACCAGGTGGAGGATGGCGATAGCCTGTGGTCGATCGCCCAAGAATTTGGAGTGGACCTGCTGGTGTTGATCACGGTCAATAATCTTGACCCGGCGAACCCGACCATCCGCGTCGGAGATAAGCTGATCATCCCCGGGCCGGATGCGGCGCTGCCTTCACCCACGCCGTTGCCGTCCAACATCAGCCGAGGCACCAAGATCGAATACCAGGTGCAGCTTGGCGATTCACTGCTTTCGATTGCACTGCAATTCAACAGCACGGTGGAAGAGATCAAGGCTGAAAACGAGATCGAAAACGAGAATGAAATCTTTGTCGGGCAAAAGCTGATCGTCCCGGTTAACATCGTTACACCAGTGCCCACGGCGACCATCACGCCGACCGTGAACCTGCAGATCAGCGGGACGCCTATCCCAACCGCGATAACTCCAGTGCCGACCAGGACGCCATAGACCGGCGAGACGAGAGGACAATCCTGAGATGTGCATGTTCTGTGCAGCAATCCCGGCAGCCCTGGCGGTAGGCGTTAACGCCCAGGCGCGGCAGAATCGCTCGGAAAAAGAAGCCGAAGCCCACGGCGATGAACCTGCCCGCCCGAAAGTGCCTCCTAAAGCGGTTACCGCAGTGGTGGTCGCGGGGCTGGCGGTTGCCTCCATCGTCTATCACACACAGCTCAACAATTGATGCGGCAAGATGTCTGTTAGGGGATTTTGGGCAGCTAGCTGCCCAAAATCCCCTATCAATTGATTTCCCTTTTGGTTTACTTTGGGAGCGCCTGGCTGGATTGCTCGATGCGTCGCAGGATTTCTTGTGCCTCCTGCGGTCCGGCGATGTGCACGCGGCCATCTCGATTGACGTGCGTGGGGATCAATTCGTAGCCAACGTATTTTTTACCCAGGAAATTGACCAACAGGATGACCGCCTGGCGATGATCGGCCCAGTCCTGGTCGAAAACAAAGTTGCCCAGGCCATAGAACACCGGCACGCCATCCAGCTCCTGGATCGACTGGACCACGTGTGTATGGTTGCCCACTACCAGGTCCGCGCCGGCTTCCACGATTTGTTTAGCCTGGGTGCGCTGGTTCCAATTCGGAATGGCGTTGCTTTCAGATCCCCAGTGTGGCAAGGCGATCAGCACGTCCACCTGTGGGCGAACGGCCTCGATCGCAGCTTTCAGGTTCTCTTCGGTCAGGCGGGCAATCCCGGGGTTCTGCGGGGAGGCGAATACAATCTCATCCATTTTGCTATCTCCCAATGAGACAAACCCGAACCGCACACCGTTGAGAGTTACGATCACCGGCTGAAGGGCCTCCGCCAGGTCTTCACCCGCGCCGACTGTCTGGATATTTACCCGCTCTAAGTGCCTCAGTGTGTCGAAGAACGTTTCGTCGCACCAGCTCTTCATCAGTCCGCAGTCTTTGATGTGGTTGGTCGCCACGCTCATCACGTCGAAACCGGCTCGGGCCAGGGCGTCGGCGTTGTTTGGGCTGCCGACCAGTTGGTAGGTGTCCAGGCAGCCGGTGTGCTCCACCTGATCGCTCATCGTGGCGTTAAAGGTGCCTACAGCCAGATCGGCCTGCTGGATGATCTGGCGCACTTCTTCGTAAGGATAATCGGGGTTGCCTTTCGTATCCAGTGCTGCCTGTACGCAGCGCGCCGGGACGATCACACCGGTGAACAGCAGTGTCGTGGTGATTGGCTGTGTGTCCAACGTAGGAGAGATTGTTGGTGTAGCGCTGGGTGGCGCAGGGGTCGGGGCGATCGTAGGAGCAATGGGGATGATGGTGGGTGGAGGCGGGGTAGCCGTCGGCGCCGGGGAAACCGGCGGGGAGGAGGGAGAAGGTTGCGCCAAAGCGGGCGTTACGATTCCAGCCTGCGCCTGGCAGGCCGACAGAAGCAATAAAAGCAATAAGTTAAGTAGTATGGTATTGAGGCTGATTTTCATAGTGAAATTTGCGATGGTTTGGGAAAATCCTGGCCGTTGCCCGACCCTTCTTGGCGCTGAAAGCCTCCGGCCGCGAGCGTTATTCAGGTCGCCCGGGTGTCTCAATTATCATCCACAGGCGGTGCGGCAGGTCCGTAGTTCAGGATTTGCCGCGCGCCGCTGCCTGGCTCGGGTGGGCCAATAATGCCCCTTTCTTCCATCGTTTCGATCATCCGTGCCGCACGTGTATAACCGATGCGCAGCCTGCGCTGGAGCATCGAGATCGAGGCGCGCCCCTGCCGGCGAGAGATGTCGATGGCTTCTTGAAGCATAGGATCGGAGTCATCTTGTGCCTGCTCCATCTCCTCCCACATCGGCATCTGCTTGAGCGGCAGGCTGGCCGGCGGAGCATCGACGATTCCGCCCGCTGCGGTAGGCGCCGGTTGGACCAGCCCGGCGAAGCTTTGCCAGTAGGATACCAGGCGTTGGATCTCACCCTCCGAAACGAAAACACCCTGCAAACGCACCGGAGCAGGCGCATCGGGGGCCTGGAACAGCATATCGCCGCGACCCAGCAGGCGCTCAGCGCCTGGCTGGTCGAGAATCACTCGGCTATCCACACCCGAGGCGACCGCGAAAGCGATGCGCGCCGGGAAGTTGGCCTTGATCAAACCGGTAACCACATCCACGGACGGGCGCTGCGTGGCGATCACCAGGTGGATCCCGGTGGCGCGCGCCAGTTGCGCCAGCCGGGTGACGGTGCGCTCGGTTTCATCCGGAGCCAGCATCATCAGATCAGCCAGCTCATCGATGATCACTACCAGGAAGGGCAGTTTCACCTCGCCGCGCCCGGTGGCTTTGGTGTTATATTCCTGGATGTTGCGGCAGCCGGCTTCGGCCAGCTTGTGGTAGCGCATGTCCATCTCACGGGTGACCCATTGCAGAACGGTGATGACCCGCTCCAGCTCGACCACCACTGGCGCCAGCAGGTGCGGGATTCCGTTGTAACCCGTCAGCTCCACCCGCTTAGGATCGACCATCACCATGCGCAGGTCGTCGGGTGTGTTGTGCATTAGCAGGCAGCAGATCAGCGCGTTGACGCACACCGATTTGCCTGAGCCGGTTGCCCCGGCGATCAGCAGGTGCGGCATGGCGGTCAGGTCGGCGGCCACCGCGTTTCCCGATACGTTCAATCCCAAGGCATACTTCAGCGGTGATTTCAGCCGCCGGAACCCTTCACTCTCGATCAGGTCGCGCAAAGCTACCAGAGCGATCTCTTCATTCGGCACTTCGATACCCACGAACCCCTTCCCGGGCACCGGTGCTTGCACCCGGATGGTGCGCGCGGATAACGCCAGGGCCATGTCATCCGCCAGGGAGGTGATCTTGCCCACCCGGACGCGCATCCTCCCGCCACGCGATTCGATGAAGTCCGGCTCTACTCCGAATTGCGTGATGGTCGGGCCGCGGTTGATCTCGATCACTTTGGCCGGCGCGCCAAACGAAGAAAGGGTCTCCTCGATCAGGCGTGCGCGCTGCAGGTCGATCTCATTGTCATAGTTGACCTCGCCGCCTTCGTCCAGGATTCGCTCGACAGGCGGCAGGATCCAGGTAAGCGTCGGCGCCGGTGTTCCCGCCCGGCGCCCGATCACCACGCCGGGCGTAGCGGGCTGGGTGGGTCCGGTCGGGGCCAGGATCGCTCCCGCTGGGGGAAATTCCGGCGTTAGCGAACCCTGGTAATCGGGACCGGGAGCTAGTGTAACCTTCCTGGCGTTGCCCCCGGATTGGAACTCATCAATTTGGTCCCCCGCCCAGTCGAGCAGCCGCAGATATTGTCCGTGCAACCAGTGGCCCATCTCCATAACTGTGATATCGAACGAGAGCGCCAGGGCTACCAGGGATAATGCCGCCAGGGCGATGGCTGCGCCGCCGATCCCGAGCACTTTCTCCAACATTCCGGCGACCAGCGCGCCGATGTACCCGCCGCCGCCTCCTGCCTCGGCCAGCGGCATGGCGAATTGGCCTGTGAAGAACATCTCAAAGAAATGGATACCGGCCAGGATGCAAACATACAGTAGCAATAACCCGGCCAGGCGCTCGATCGCCAGTTGCGGTATACGCTCGAAATTGCGCAAGAGCAGCCATAAACCGACCAGCATCAGGCCGAGTGGGAAGAGGTACATCCCGCGACCGAATAGTTTTCCCAGGTTGGTCACCCAGATCCCCGTCAGGCTGCCATTGGTGGCGGAGAGAAAACTGAGCAGTGTGATGATCCCCACCAGCGTCAGGCTGATCCCCACGATATCCAATTTGCGGTCCAGCGAGATCCCTTGGCGGATTGGGCGCGCCGCCTGAGGTGATGCGTGTGACGCCGCCGGCGACCTGGAGGGGGCCGGCTTTGTAACCGGCTTTGTGCTGGGCTTTGGCGCGGGGGACTTCTTCCCCACAGTTTTTCCCGCGCTGGATTTCTGCGCTGCGGGCCTGGAGGCGTTCGCCTTGCTCGTCGAGGTGGGCGAGGCGCTGGGCCTGGCTCCCTTCCCGTGTGATTTGGAGTTCTTCTTTTCCGCCATGCCGGTTGATCTCACCTGTAGCGGCGATTATAGCACATTTGGTCTGTCGCCCTGGGATGCTTCAAGGTTCAGGCTTGTATCCAAATGCGGTACAATACCTGCGGTACGGCACATTCCCGCTTTTGAAGGCTTTCTTTGTTCGAGATTTTATTCCTAGGGACATCAGCCTCCGCTCCATCGGCGCGCCGCGGGCTTACTGCTCAGGTGGTGATGCATGATGAATACCGTTTCTTGATCGATTGCGGCGAAGGCACCCAGCGCCAGATCATGCAATCGGGTCTGGGCTTCAAGCGTTTAAACCGCATCTTCATCACCCACGGCCACCTGGACCATATCCTGGGGCTGGCCGGGCTGCTCTCCACCTTCACTCGCTGGGAGACGATGGATTCGATGGAGATTTTTGCCGGCGTTTCCGCCTTGGAGCGCATCCGCGACCTGCTCTACGGCGTGGTGCTGCGCGGCGCCAGGCCTCCCATGGAAATTCAGTTCCGCCCCATACAGCCGGGTGTGATTTTCGAGGCTGAAGATTTTTGCGTCTCGGCGTTTCCGGTCCACCATCGCGGGGCGGACTGTTTTGGCTTTCTCTTCGATGAGAAATCCCGCCGTCCATTTTTGCCGGAGCGGGCCGAGGCGCTGGATATCCCGCCCGGCCCCTGGCGGCGCGACCTGGTCCATGGCCTGGAAGTGACCCTCCCGGATGGGCGGCGCATTTCGCCTGACGCAGTATTGGGTCCGGCTCGCCCGGGCGTGCGTCTGGTGCACGTCGGCGATGCCGGGCGCACCGATGACCTGGTGGAGGCCTGTCGCGATGCCGACGCGTTGGTGATCGAGTCGACTTACCTGGATGAAGAAACGCACATGGCGACCCAGTTCGCCCACCTGACCGCCCGTCGCGCCGCCGAGCTGGCGGTCAAAGCCGGGGTCAAGCACCTCATCTTGACTCACCTATCCCGCCGATATCGCGAGCGTGATGTGATCGCCGAGGCGCGTTCGGTGTTTCCCGGCGCCATCGTGGCGCGGGATTTCGACAATTACCAGGTCCGCCGAGGGGAGCTGGTCAAGGTGGATCTGAAGCCACAAGAAGAATAGACGATTATTGAATTGGCGGGGTCGGCAAATAGTTCTTGAGGTAAATTGAGAAATTCTGGTGAAACCCTTCTAGCCAGCTTTCAATGAAGGTTCTCCGTTCAAACATTGGATATAAGTCCTGTGCCAAATCAGCGGCTTTTATAGTCTTAACTTTATCGGATATCCCTTTCATTGCCGTCTCTATTGAATAGGATTTCTCTCCATCTTTGGCCAACTTCTCTTCCAATGGTTGCACGTTCCGCTGCATAAACCAAAGCAGATCGTAGAAATCCCGGCCTTTAATCAACGCCCTTTCTCTGCCGCGTAGAAAATTTCTCTCCAGGCAAGCAATCATTTTTCCAGCCATCATCGTTTCGAGCGAAAAGTGGGCCGGCACAAAGCTGCGACCAAAAATATACACCGGGGTTCTGAGCACTTCAGCGATTTGTTTATGTTGGCTAATTTCAATCTTCAGATGCAGGGCCTCCGCAGAATTTGGCGATAGCTGCAGTGCATTGAGCACGGGGAATCGGAGCGTAGTCCGCAATATCCCCATCTCCCCTTGCTGAGTTTTAGCGGTCACATCTGGATAGCCCCAGGTCTTCTGGATGAAAGCCATTAGGTCACCCGAAAAATCAGAAAGCGGTATTTCGAGGCTGTTGTCCAGGTCGATATCTTCTGACAGCCGGTTCAATCCATATACGATGTGCAGGCAGGTTCCGCCATAAAAACTGAGGCGTCGGTAGATTGGATGGTTATAGAGAAAATCCAGCACATACGCCTGTAATACTTCTTTCAAGAGGATCCGTTTGGTCTCATTGGACAGCGTGGGGTCTTTTTGCTCAAGTGAACGCCGAAGAAATTCGATCAAGGTCGCCATATCGTTTTTCTCAAATTTTCTGCGATCCGTACCATCTTGGGTATCTGGCTGATTTCAACATATCCGCGAAATTCCTCTCGTTCTGGTGGCGAAAATTCATCCAGATTCAGGCGGAGCTCTTCAGCCAGGTTAACATCCTTAATTTGCAACACACCTTTGATCGGGCGTAAGTAAAGGTAGTCAAACAGCGCCTTGGCTAATGAGGCCTGGGCAAACGGCGACCCATAGTATTCCGAAATAGAAAAACCGTAGTAATAGGGCGATTTGATATGCCGGTATGTAAACAACCCCAGCTTGTTTTCAACTGTGCGCGTGTTCTTAATCGTGATGGCGGTAATCGGGTAAGTCACCTCTGTCAATACGCCTCGCCTCTGCAGGATATATTCCAGGGATACATACGACAGAGGTAGCAGGATGGCACTGACTGCCATTGAAAAATTGGCATCGCTTCGGTGGAATTCAAAGAAACGACGCGTCATATAGAGGCCCTTCTTTAAGGGGATAACGTGACCAGCTTTTGCCCAGCGATGCAGGATGACATTGGCATAGCGAGGATCGGTCACCTTTTCTTCGAGCAGCTGCTTAAAGCTCTCGACGGTGAAATATGGGATATTTTCGAATGGGGTAAGAAAATTGAGATTCATATCGGATAATATACAATTTATGTATATTATCCGATATAAAACAAGAATCCGCAAGGGTTAAAATTAAATTGTCTTCTAATTTCCAGACTTCTACCCAAACCGCTCTTCCTTCCAAACATCCGCTTCGTTATGGTAGCCCGCTTGCTCCCAGAAGCCGGGCTGGTCGTGGGCCATGAATTCCAGCCCGCGCAGCCACTTGGCGCCTTTCCAGAAGTATGGCGTCGTCAGATCGCTACGCCCGGGGATTGCCCCGACCACTCCCCGCAAAGGGTAGCCGTGGTCCGGCGAAATCGGCTCGCCGTTGAAATGCGTCGCCAGCAGGAAGTTTTCCTGCAGCACCACTTCCAGTGACAGGTTGACGGTGAAACCGTACTCGGCGTGTTGCATCAGGTAGCGCGCTTCGGGCTTGAGGCGGATCAGCTCCTGGTCGACCAGAGCGCGCAGCGAGACCCCCTCCCATAGCGAATCGAACTTGCTCCAGCGCGTCACGCAATGGATGTCCATCATCACCGTGGCGCGCGGCAGCTTCTGGAACTCATCCCAGGTCCAGTGTGCTTCCTGCTCGACCTCGCCCCATACCCGCAGGCTCCAGGTTGCCGGGTTGAAGGCCGGCACCGGGCCATAGTGCAGCACCGGGAACTTTTGTGTCGCCGATTGCCCGGGTGGAAGCCGCCCCTCCTGTAAAAAGCGTTGCTCGCTCTCTTTCCGTCGAAAAAAACTGTCCAGCATATTCACCTCCGCTAAAGGGAGAAGCTCCCCCCGGGCTTCAGAACATGAGTTTTGGCGCTGGTCTCCGCCTCGACCCGCTTGGCCCATGCGTGCGGGTCCTGGTCGATCAGCTCCCAGGTGCCATAATGCACCGGGATGACGTGCTTGGGTGTAAGCAACTTGACCGCTCTCAAGGCGTCGTCCGGTCCCATGGTGTAATTATCGCCGATCGGCAGCACCGCCAGGTCGAGGCCTTCCTCGCCAATCAGGCGCATATCGCCGAACAGCCCGGTATCGCAGGCCAGATAGACCTTCTCGCCCGTTTGAGCGGTGAGCAGGAAGCCCGCCGGGTTGCCACCGTACGAGCCGTCCGGCAGCCCCGAGCCATGCAACGCCTGGGTTAACTTGAGATAGCCGAAGGGGTGCTTGTACCCGCCGCCGATGTGCTGCCCGTGGGCATGGATGCCTTGCGCCTCCAGCCAGTTGGCGATCTCATGGTTGGTGATCACCGGAGCGCCGGTGCGCTTGGCGATGCTGATCGTATCGCCTACGTGATCGCTGTGCCCGTGGGAGAGCAGGATGAAATCGGCCTGCACCTGCTCTGCCGTGATGGACGCTGCCGGGTTGCCATCGAAGAAAGGATCGATCACCAGCTTATAGCCCCCGGTTTTCAGCCCCATGCTGGCGTGACCGTACCAGGTAAATTTAACGCTCATCGATACCTCCACAAAAATGATTCGCGAATAATAAAAGGCTACTTTTCCGGTATCAATTATATCCAATCTCTTGGCATCCGGCAAAGCCCGATTTGGATCCGAGATCGATCGTGAGCTTACCAGATGGTTTCCAAGTGTATACCACTTCCGACAAAGCCTCAATCCGGTTGAACATTGATTTACAAAATGATACAATCATGATTGAAGATTGGACAATACTAAGTTTCGGATCAAAGGAGCGTGAATCCATGCTCGATCAAGAAATCCAAAAGAAGGTACAAAAACTACCCGTTGATCGCCAGCAGCAGGTACTGGAATTTGTCGAGTTCCTGGAGAGCAAAACCGCGACAGGACCCAGGAGCAAACGCCACAATATTATCGGCTTGTTGTCGGATTTCAATACTGACATTACCGAAGAAAAGATCAATGAGATGCGCCGTGAGATATGGGGGACTTTTCCGGAGGCATCGCGGTAAGTTTGGCGAAAGCTACTCACCGCTGTGAATCAAATAAGGTTTAATCGTCTCTGTCCAAACGGTAACTTTTTCAATTTTTGATACCGCGGTGTTCGCTGGGCTCGTAGAAGGTAAGGTGATTAGCTTTATTTTCTCGCGCAAATCTGTAACGAGCATTGGCATCACTAACTTCTCGAAGGACCTTGCCGCCTCCTGCCCATTAAAGCAGATGATCTCCACCGTTGGGTAGTGTTGCAAGAATCCATTGAAATCGTTGGGTACTTCGGTGTGCTTCAAAATGTGATTGTCCAGGCTGCCTTCTCGCTCGCAGGTTTTCAAAACATCCCACAATGCGATGCCTACCTTGGTAAGACGGCTGGTGCGCTCCGGATAGGATAACTCAGCCTTCGCCCTGCAGATTTCCCCCATAATAAACCAGAAGCTATTCTGTGAATGAGCATAATATTTCTGGAGCCTAAGCGACGTTTTTCCAGGCATTGAACCCAGGATCAACACCTTTGGATCCTGGCCTGCAATCGGGTCTAATCCTGTTGTGAGCATTGCACGCATTTCTCGTTAAACAAAACGACCGCACTGCGGTACTTTTGCAGTGCGGTCGTTTTGTTATCCCTAATCAATCTTCCCCGTCGCGATGGCTCGCTTCACCTCGCCGATGGCCCGCGTCACCTGGATCTCGCGCGGGCAGGCGTCGGTGCAGTTGAAGATGGTGTGGCAGCGGTACACGCCGAACTGCTGGTTGAGGATCTCCAGCCGCTCGGCGGCGGCGCGGTCCCGGCTGTCGAAGATGAAGCGATGCGCCGCAACGATCGCCGCCGGGCCTGCGTACTCATCGTTGGCCCAGAAAGACGGGCAGGAGGCGGTGCAGCAGGCGCACAGGATGCACTTGGTTGTGTCATCGAAGCGCTCGCGGTCTTCCGGGCTTTGCAGCCGCTCTTGCTTCGGCGCCGGCTCGTCATTGACGAAGTAAGGCATCACCGAACGGTAATTCGCAAAGAACGGCTCCATATCCACGATCAGGTCCTTGATGATCGCCAGGCCCAGGATCGGCTCGACGGTGATCTTGCTCGAGTGCAGCTCATGGACCAGCATCTTGCATGCCAGCCGGTTACGCCCGTTGATGCGCATAGCGTCCGAGCCACAGATGCCGTGGGCGCACGAGCGGCGGAACGACAGCGTGCCGTCGAAGTTTCCCTTCACGTATTCCAATAAATCCAGCACCCGGTCGGTCGGCTCGGCCTCCAGCTTATATTTCGCGTAATGCGGCTTTTTATCGGTTTCAGGATTGTAGCGGAAGATTTTCAGTGTTACCTGCATCAGAGCCTCCGGTATCAATAAACCCGCTCTTTGGGTTGGTATTTGGTGATTGTAACCGGCTTGTAGCCTAGCGAGATGGCGCCATCTTTGTTCCAGGCTAAAGTATGCTTCAGCCAGTTGGCGTCATCGCGGCTGGGAAAATCCTCCCGGGCATGACCGCCGCGGCTCTCGGTGCGCCTCAGCGCCGAGACGGTAGTAATCTCCGCCAGGTCGAGCAGGTTGCCCAGCTCCCAGGTATTGATCAGCTCGGTATTAAAAATCTTACCCTGGTCGGGCCGGCGCACGTGCTTGAGCCGCTCTTGCAGCTCGTGGACTTTGTCCAGCGCCTTCTGCATCCCCTCCTGGCTGCGAAAGACCCCCACCTCATCGAACATCACCGCTTTCATCTCGTTAGAAATAGTGTAAGCTTTTTCTTCACCATCGCTGTTGCGAATGAGGTCCAGTTGTTGGCGGATATTGTCGGTCGGATCGCTGGGTAGCGTCTGGAAGGATGCGCCTCGCGAGAACTCCGCCGCCTGGAGCCCGGCGTATTTTCCAAACACGATCAAGTCGAGCAGCGAATTGGTGCCCAACCGGTTGGCGCCGTGCACCGAGACGCAGGCGCATTCGCCCGCCGCGTACAATCCAGGCAGCACGGTGTTACCCTCGTCGATCACCACTTCGCCGAGCTTGTTGGTCGGGATGCCTCCCATGGCGTAATGGGCAGTCGGCTGGATTGGCATGGGCTGGGCCACCGGGTCGACGCCCAGGTAGGTGCGGGCGAAATCGACGATATCCGGCAGCTTGGAGAGCAGCTCCTCGCCGGTGACCATATACGGCGAGCCGTCTGTGCGCTTGCGCCCGTCGAGCGCGGCGTATTTATTCACCGTCTCCGGGCGCATGTCCAGGTACAGGTAGCGCTTGCCGCCGATGCCCCGCCCTTCGCGCATCTCCAGGTACATCGCCCGGCTGACCACATCGCGCGACGCCAGGTCCTTGACCTTGGGGGCGTATTTTTCCATGAAGCGTTCGCCCTTGTCGTTGACCAGAATCCCGCCTTCACCGCGCACACCCTCGGTGATCAATATCCCCAGGCGGTAGATACCGGTGGGGTGGAACTGGAAAAACTCCATATCTTCCAGCGGGATGCCGCGCCGCATGGCGATCGCCGGCCCGTCGCCGGTGAATGTATAAGCGTTCGAGGTTATCTCCCAGATGCGCCCGTGCCCGCCGGTGGCGATTATGATCGCCTTGGCGTGGAAGGTGTGCAGCTCGCCGGTCGCCAGCTCCAGGGCGATCACGCCCGCCGCCGCCCCGTTCTCGATCAACATGTCCAGCACCTGGTACTCGTCGTAAAAGTTGACGTGATTCTTGATGCATTGCTGGTATAGCGTTTGCAGGATCATGTGCCCGGTGCGATCGGCGGCGTAGCACGCCCGCGACACCGGCTTGCCGGTGACGTTGTTGGTGTGGCCTCCAAAAGGCCGTTGGGCGATGCGCCCGTCTGGCGTGCGCGAGAATGGCAGGCCGTAGTGCTCCAGCTCGTACACCGCCTGCACCGCCTCGAAGCACATGAACTCGATGGCGTCTTGGTCGCCCAGGTAATCGCTGCCTTTCACGGTGTCGAAGGTGTGCCATTCGGGGTGGTCTTCGCCCTCATTGCCTAAAGCCGCGCCGACCCCGCCTTGGGCTGTTCCGGTGTGTGAGCGGGTGGGATACAGCTTGCTGAGCACCGCGGTGCTGGCTGTCTTGGAGGCGTACAGCGCGGCCATCAGCCCGGCGCCGCCTGCGCCGATCACCACTACGTCAAATTGATGGTAGTTGCCCATAATTTCTCCTGTGATTTAACGCCTGGATCAGGTGATGATGTTGCCCTGGATCAACTGCCAGCCAACCAGCAGGAAGAACATCCACAGCAAGAACAGCACCCCGCGCAGCATAATCCTCAGCCAGGTGCCGCCGACGTAATCTTCGATCACCTGCCGGAGGCCGTTCACACCGTGTGTGACTGCAAAGAACAGCATCAGGTACTGCATGATCTGCCACCAGGCGTGCGACCAGGCCGCTGCGTCCGGCACCAGTGAGCTGACATGCGAGGAAATGGGAAAGAAGGCCCAGCGAGCCAGTGCACCGATATCGACGAACTCACCGGACTGAAAATATATCCGGGCTTCCATCCAGAAGGCGCCGGCGATGCCGATCAACGCGAACAGGATCATGAACAGGCCAGAGATGCGGATGAAAATCCACATGATGTATTCCAGGCTAAAGCCAATCCGTGGAGCTGGTCGGGCGCTCATAATATCGTCACTCCTTTCGTACCGTTTGGCCTAGCCGGCGCTGAAATGGATCAGCAGCATGATGAATGCGGTCAATCCGAAAAGTGGGATGAAGATCAGCCACTGCGCCCAGGTGATTTCCTTCTGATACTCCAGGAATCTGGGCCAAAAATCCAGCAGGATCACCCGCAAACCGTGCAGTGCGTGGAAATAAATAATGAATACCACCAGGATCTGGAAATAAACCGACATATAGATGCTGTTGATCGTATCTGCCAAGTATGAGCTTCCGAACACCTGAGTGGATAGAGATGCCAGCATGTGTAAACCGACAAACAGGACGATCCCGATTCCGCTCCAGCGATGGAGCCGCCAGGACAGCATGTTGATTCCCCCTTTGTAGCGGATGCCATCCAGGCCGATCGACCGTTTTAGAGCCATGAACGCCTCCTTTTCGATGCAATGATTTTATGGGTGCCAGTAATTTGTTATAGCTGGACGAGCACGGCGTACATTTTTAGGATTTGACTATTTTACCCTGTATTAATCGTTTGGGCTTGAAATTCATTCTCATTACGGGTAAAATCGTTGTGAAAGATGTAACGAAGTGCATGTCTTGTTGGTTTATTGGTTGTAGGCTGAAGAAATTCTGACCCCAGGTTCGTAAAAGTAAAAGCAAACATCGCAAGGAGGAATTGCATGGCCAAATCTCCCCATCTCACCCGCAACGAATTTGTCAAGACAATGCTGGCCGTGTTGGGCACCGTCATGGGCGTGGTGGTAGGCTTGCCTGCAGTCGGCTATCTGGTCGGTCCATTCTTGAAGGTCAGCTCTTCCGATGTCTGGGTGCCGCTCGGTCCGCTGGAAAACTACCCTGTCGGCACACCCCCAACGCTTTTCAGCTTCACCCGCACCAAGGTCAACGGTTGGGAGCGCACCACCAACAGCTACGGGTGTTATGTCTACCGAGAGACAGCGGCTCATACCATCGTATTTTCGAATGTTTGCACGCACCTGGCCTGCCGGGTAAAGTGGGAGCAGGCGGATCAGATGTACCATTGCCCCTGTCACGACGCAGAGTTTGGCCCCAAAGGTCAGATCATCCAGGGTCCGCAGACGCGACCGATGGATCGCTACGAAAACAAGGTGGAAAACGGCACATTGATGATCCACTTCACGAAAGGCTAGCCTATGACAACAAAAGTGATCGATTGGTTAGACGAGCGCCTGGGCCTGCAGGGGATTTATTCCACCGTGCTGGACCGTAAGGTGCCCAAGGTGAACTGGTGGTTCACCTTGGGCAGCGCCAGCCTGTTCCTGTTCGCCATGCAAGTCCTGACCGGCATCTTCCTCACCGTTTACTATGTCCCTTCGCCAGACCACGCCTATGACAGCATTCAATTCATAATGAACGGCGTGCCCTTCGGTTGGCTGATGCGCGGCATTCACCATTGGGGCGCTTCCCTGATGGTAATCTTCGTTTTTGCCCATATGCTGCGCACCTTCTTCTACGGCGCTTATAAGTACCCGCGCGAGCTGACCTGGTTGACCGGGGCGGTGTTGCTGCTGGCAACCGTGGGTATGGGTTTTACCGGCTACCTGCTGCCCTGGAACCAGCGAGCGTACTGGGCGACAACCGTCGGTACCCAGATTGCCGGGAAGGTTCCGATCATCGGCCCGTATATCACCCAGGTCATGCGCGGCGGCTCTGATTTGAGCGCCGTAACCCTGGCCCGCTTCTTCTCTATCCATATTTGGTTCCTGCCTGCCGTCATCGGCGCCATGATCGGCGTCCACATGTACCTGATCATCCGCCTGGGTATTGCTGGCGTGCCGGGCAAAGAGGATTGAAAGGGAGAACAGCATGGGCCCATCTGAAGAATTTAAGAAAAAATACCACGAGCGTTACCTGCAGGCCAAACAAAAAGGGATCAAGTTTTGGCCTGATGTCATCTATAAGGACTTGCTGGTCTCGTTTGCGCTGTTCATTGTGTTGGTCCTTCTGTCCACTTTCGTCGGCGTGGCCAATGAGCCAAAGGCCGATCCGAGTGACTCAAACTATATCCCCCGCCCGGAATGGTATTTTCTGTTTCTGTACGAGATGCTGAAATTCTTCCCGGGTTCGCTGGAAGTGGTCGGCACCTTCATCATCCCATCCATTGGTGTGCTGGTCTTGCTCCTGTTGCCCTTTATTGACCGCAATCCGAACCGTTACTTTGGCAAGCGCAAGGTTGCCATCACTGCGATGATCCTGATCGTCCTGGGCATTATCGGCCTGACCCTGCGCTCGGTTGCCACAGCACATCCCGAAGAGGAATCTGCGGTCGCCGCCACCCTGCCGGAAATGATCATTGCCGGGCAGGACCTTTACTCCGTGCACTGCGTGGAATGCCACGGCGCTGAAGGTGAAGGGGGTGAAATTAAGGGTGTGGAAGGCCTGGAAGGCTTTATCATGAAGCCGATCAACAGCCAGGATGAGATGTACACCCGCACTGACGAGACCCTGTTCAATATCGTCTCGTACGGCCAGCCAGACCTGGGTATGCAGCCCTTCGGCAAGGCTTTTGGCGGTGAGCTGGGTTTGGGAGACATCGATGCCGTCGTGGCGTTCATGCGTTATACCTGGGATGACCGCGCCGAGCTGCCGCAGGAAGCCTCGGCAGCGTTTGCTCCACCGCCGCTTGGTCCAGATGAAGTTCCCTCCTATCAGGTACACATTTCCTGGGTCGCCAAACGCTACTGCGTCTCCTGCCACCGCTCCAGCACCACTAAGGAAAATCAGAATAACTACATGGAGACTTACGAAGAAATTATGACCAGCGGCGATCACGCTCCCAACGTGATCCCCGGCGATCTGAACAGCAACCTGTACCTGATGGTGCTGCGCCAGGAGATCGAGGCGGGTGGTCCAATGCCGCCCAGCCAGCCGCTGAAGCCGGAGTATGTCGAATGGTGGCGCCGCTGGAT
>MGNS01000032.1:25388-33032 GCA_001795165.1 Chloroflexi bacterium RBG_16_57_11 | reverse complement strand
CAGCCGCCGATGCAGCCGCAGCCTCAGGCGCCGCCGGTCCGGCGGCGCCGACTGGGGTTCTGACCACTACCATCACCGCGCCGCTGACCACGACCGTAACTGTACCCCTGACGGCAACGGTGACAGTCCCTGTAACGCCCACGGTCACCTCACCGGCGCCCTGAGCCAGATGATAAAAAAACCGCCCGGCCGGGCGGTTTTTTTATCAGCCTTAACAGGGTTATTCGTGGCAACTACATGTGCTGGATCACAGCATCGCCAAACTGCGACGTGGATAGCCTGGTTGCGCCTTCCATCAACCGGTGGAAGTCGTAGGTGACCGTCCTGGCTGTGATGGCGCCTTCCATGCCGCGGATCACAGCCTCGGCGGCCTCCTTCCAGCCCATATAGCGCAGCATCATCTCACCGGAGAGGATCAACGAGCCGGGATTGACCACATCTTTATCCGCATACTTGGGTGCGGTTCCATGGGTGGCTTCGAAAACCGCATGTCCGGTGGAATAATTGATGTTGCCACCCGGGGCAATCCCGATCCCACCCACCTGGGCTGCCAGCGCGTCGGACAGGTAGTCGCCGTTCAGGTTCATCGTTGCCAGCACGTCGAACTCCCTGGCGCGCGTGATCGTCTGCTGGAAGACGATATCGGCAATCACATCCTTGATCAACAGCTTGCCCGCCTTCAAGGCTGCCTCTTGTTCGGCGTTAGCGGTTTCTTCATCCTCGTCGGCGCGGGTGCGCTCCCATTGCGACCAGGTGTACACCCGGTCGCCGAATTCTCGCTCTGCCGCTTCATACCCCCAGTTGCGGAACGCGCCTTCGGTAAACTTCATGATGTTGCCCTTATGTACCAGGGTGACGCTTTTTCGGCCATTCTCCAACGACCACTGGATCGCCGCTCGTACCAGCCGGGTCGTGCCTTCCTTTGAAACCGGCTTGAGGCCGATACCAGCGCTGTCCGGGAAGCGAACCTTGGCATATTCTTTGGGGAATTCTTCTTTGAGCAACTCTTTGAAGCGCAGGTTTTCCGCTGTGCCATATTCGAATTCGATACCGGTGTAAATGTCTTCGGTGTTTTCCCTGAAGATCACCATATCTACATCTTCAGGATGCTTGACCGGTGAAGGCACACCAGCGAAGTAGCGCACCGGGCGCTGGCACACGTACAGATCCAGCGCTTTGCGCAGAGCGACGTTGAGCGAGCGAATTCCGCCGCCGATGGGTGTCGTGAGCGGGCCTTTTATGCCCACCAGGAATTCGTCGAGAGCCTGCACAGTCTCATCCGGTAGCCAGGAGCCAAAGTTGTTATAAGCTTTTTCACCCGCATAAACTTCCATCCACTGGATGGTTCGTTTCCCACGGTAAGATTTTTCCACCGCCGCATCCAGCACGCGCTTCGATGCGCGCCAGATATCTCGGCCTGTGCCATCGCCCTCTACGAATGGGATGACTGGATGATCGGGTACCTGGAGCTTTCCGGCCGTGATCGTAATTTTCTCACCATTCACCGGGACTTCGATAATTGTATAGCCCATGACTTCCTCTCCCATGCATAATAATTTGCCCGAATTGATCGAATTATAGCAAACAACGTGACAATTGTCATACAGCGATTCTGCCAGCTATCGATTACTGAAAGTTACCGGGCATGCTATAATGCCTTGCGGTTCCGGAGAAAAAATGACACTCGATAAACCAGCCCTTCAAATCCCAGATAACATTGAAAATAGCCCCAGTTGGCATGCCTTAGGCGCTGAGGATGTGCTCAAGCATTTAGATACCTATGCCGATCACGGTTTGACAGGTCAAGAGGCGGCTCAGCGCCTGGAAACCTGTGGTCCAAACCAGCTTGCCGAAGCGCCTCCCACCCCTTTCTGGAAGAGGTTATGGGATCAGTTCAATAATTTTGTTGTGCTTCTCTTGATCGTCGCTTCGGTCATCTCTGCTTTTCTGGGCGACTATGTGGAAGCAGCCGCGATCATGGCGATTGTTCTGCTGAACGCCATATTAGGAGTCGTTCAGGAAGGGCGCGCAGAGCAGGCGCTGGCCGCCTTGCGCAAGATGGCGGCCCCCGATGCGCATGTGATTCGAGATGGCACTCGCAAGGTCGTCCCATCCACCCAGATTGTCCCAGGTGATGTGGTTTTGTTGGAAGCGGGTAATTATGTGCCTGCGGATTTGCGCTTGCTGGAAGCCATCAACCTGCGCGTCGAAGAGGCAGCCCTGACCGGTGAGTCGGTTCCGGTGCAGAAGGATGCCAACGTCCGCTTGCAAGCGGATATTCCACTGGGCGATCGTAAAAATGCAGCATTCATGGGCACGGTGGTTAACTATGGCCGCGGCAAGGGCGTGGTGATCAGTACTGGAATGTACACTCAGATGGGCATGATCGCCAAGATGCTCCAATCCGTAGAACAAGAGGAGACGCCCCTGCAGCGCAGGCTCGAGCAATTGGGGAAAACATTGGGATGGGGCGCGCTGGTGATCTGTGCCTTGGTTTTCCTGGTCGGGTGGTTGCGCGGTCATAACGCGTTGGATATGTTCATGATCGCGGTCAGCCTGGCGATTGCTGCCGTGCCGGAGGGTCTGCCGGCGGTTGTCACCATCAGCCTGGCTTTGGGGATGCGCGAGATGATCCGCCGCCATGCGCTGATCCGCCGTCTCTCCTCGGTCGAGACCTTGGGCTCCACCACCGTCATCTGTTCGGATAAAACCGGTACTCTGACCCAGAACGAAATGACCGCCACGCGCCTGTGGGTGGACAATAAATTCATTTCCATAACCGGCAGCGGTTATGCCCCGGTCGGTGAATTTCTAATTGATGACCGGAAAATCAACCTGAAGGATTACCCTGGCGGACTGACAAACTTATGGGCGGCGGCGCTTAATAACGACGCTGCCCTGGAAGTGAGTGGTACCAGCGAAGGAAAGGCTACCTATCGCATGGTGGGCGATCCCACCGAAGGCGCGCTTATTGTAGCGACAGCCAAGGCCGGACCGATGGCTGCCGAGCTGAATCGAGCCTACCCGCGCGTTCAGGAGGTGCCATTTGACTCGATCCGCAAGCGCATGATTACGATCCACGAAATCAAGGAACCGCGCCCGGAAGATATCTCGCCAATTTACGACACCTCCCTCGATGAACGTTATGCGATCGTCGTTAAAGGCGCGCCAGATTTGGTGCTTGATCTGTGCCGGTATCGTCTGCTTATTGACGATCGTGTGGCCGAAATGGATGAACACCAGCGCATGGAGGTCCTGGAAGCCAACGACCGGATGACCCAGGACGCTTTGCGTGTATTAGGCATGGCCTACCGCTTGACCGAGGCGATGCCGGATGTCTCTAACCCTGATGAGCTGGAGCAAGGCTTGATCTTTGTGGGTTTAATCGGCATGATTGACCCCCCGCGCCAGGAAGTGCCGCCTGCCCTGGCTACAGCTCGCCGTGCTGGAATCCGCACGGTAATGATCACCGGCGATTACGCCAACACCGCCCGGGCGATTGCTGAATCGATCGGTCTGCTGCGCCCCGGTCATCAGGTGCTCACCGGGCCAGAGCTGGACCAGATGGATGATGCCGCTTTGATCCGCGACATCGAAAGGACGGATGTCTTTGCCCGTGTCTCGCCAGAGCACAAGATGCGCATTGTTGAAGCTTTGCGCGCCAATGATGAAGTTGTCGCCATGACGGGCGATGGCGTGAACGACGCTCCTTCCATCAAACGCGCTGACATTGGCGTGGCCATGGGGATCACCGGCACCGACGTAGCCAAGGAGGCTGCAGATATGGTGCTGACCGACGATAACTATGTCAGCATCGTCGCTGCGGTTGAGCAGGGGCGTATCATCTATGACAACATCCGCAAATTCGTCTTCTTTTTGCTCTCTTCAAACGTCGCCGAGATTATGATCATCTTCCTGGCGACATTGGCCGGCCTGCCCACACCACTGACCGCCATCCAGTTGCTCTGGCTCAACTTGCTGACCGACGGCGCGCCCGCTTTGGCGCTGGCAATGGAGAAAGGCGACCCGGACATTATGCGCCGCCGCCCGCGACCGACCAAACAGCCAATCATCAACCGCAGCATGGGGCTGGGCATCGTTATCCAAACCATTACGCAGACGGGCGCGGTGCTCACGGCGTTCTCCCTCGGCCTGATCTGGCACCTGCAGCAGTCCATGCCGCCTGGCGCTAATCCGTTTCTTCAGTTGTTCAGATACGATTGGAGAGGTGTGGATGTTCAATCTGCCGAGACTATGGCCTTTGTGACTCTTTCATTGTGCGAGCTGTTCCGCGCTTACACAGTCCGCTCTGAGCGGTTGTCGATCTTCCAGCTTGGCGTATTCTCCAACCGCTACATGCAATACGCAGTTGGGCTTTCGATCGTCCTGATGTTGCTTGTGGTGAGCGTATCTTTCCTGCAGCCAATTTTCAACACTCAATTAATGACCGGAAAGGAATGGCTGGTGGTTCTCGGTCTGTCGTTGATCCCGGCCATTGCCGAAGAGATCACCAAGGTTTATCTACGCTTACAGGATCGTAAGCACAAGATTGATTAAGTGCCTCTTGCCCGGTTTAGCGGGCGGTGCTATACTTATGCTTGGTTGGCGCAAAGGCGCGCAGCTATTGGTATGTTAATGATTGCGGATGTGCTGAGTATGTTTAATCGAGATCTGGCTTGTTTGGTGAACCAGACCAAGTTGTTTCATGTAGTGTGTCGGCGAGCAGGAATTCCGCGCCATACCAACGCGCCTGAACGCAGTCGCATAGGGGGACCCCCGGGCTAGCAGGAAGTCCAAGCGGATTTGCTTTAAGGCGCGCTTCCCAAGAGGCCCGGTCTTCGTAGATCGAGATCCTTTTCGGGAAGCGTTTTTCGTCCCGGTTCAAGGAACATTCGGATGAATTACATGAGCGATAAGAATGATGATGAGCCACTGAATACATCGAAAGAACCACCCTGACTAAAATCTATCATAGGGGTAGTTTACCCTCAGACAAGGAGTTGACCATGATCACGATCCACAAAACCACCGAAACCGGGCTGATCCGTTTGCCCGAGCCAGTCAGAGGATGCTGGATCAACGTAATCAACCCTTCTCCTGAAGAAATCGCTCAGATCCACGCTCTGGGTGTGCCTCAGGACTATATCACCTATCCGCTCGACCTGGACGAGCGCTCACGCACCGAGCGCGAAAATGGTGAGCTGCTCATCGTTTTACGCATCCCATACTTCCAGGGCGTCTCAGCCGATATCCCCTATTCGACCATTCCACTTGGCATTATCCTGACCGAGAACCACATTCTAACCATCTGTAAGATGGAAAACGAGATCACCAACGAGTTTGCCAACGGGCGGATCAGGGACCTGTCCACCTCGAAGCGACTGCGTTTTGTCCTGCGCCTGCTGCTCTACTCGGCCAACAAATATCTTATGTATTTGCGTGAGATCACCAAGGTGGTCGACATCCTGGAGGATCAATTACAGCTATCGACGCGCAATAAGGAAGTGCTAGAGTTGCTCAAGTATCAGAAAAGCCTGACTTATTTTACTACCGCACTTAAGTCAAATGAGCTGATGATGGAGCGCCTACAGCGCAGCCAGTTGTTGCGCACTTATCCGGAAGATGAGGACCTGTTGGAAGACGTTTTGACCGAAAACCAGCAGGCCATTGAAATGACCAACATTACCAGTAACATTCTCAGCAGCATGATGGACGCTTTTGCCTCGATCATCTCCAATAACCTGAACGTGGTGATGAAGTTCCTGGCTGCGATTACTATCGTTCTCAGCCTTCCCACTATGGTTGCCAGCTTCTTCGGAATGAACGTTCATCTGCCGTTCGAAGAGCACCCTCAGGCCTTTGTGCTCATCATTTTTCTTTCATTGTTTGTGGGTTTGTCTGCCGTGTATATCTTCTGGAAACGTGACTGGTTTTAGTTGCTCAGGCAGCGCCAAAGGGGCGCCGTTGGTCAGTATGCGGCGCCCCTTTTGTTTTAAGCTTCAGCAGAGGGTGATGCAAATGCGAAGCTTAGCCGGTGAGCCGGGCTGGGGCCAAGCTGGACCAGTGCCCGGCGATGCGCTAACGTGCCATACCCTTTATGCTGGGCGAAACCGTACCCGGGGAATTCCAAATCGAGCCGGCGCAGCAGCGCGTCTCGCCCGGTCTTTGCAAGGATGGAGGCCGCGGCAATGCTTAACGATCGTCGATCACCTTGAACCAGGCTGGTCTGGGAGATGGATGTGTTCGGCAGCTCGAGGTAATCCACCAGCAGGTGCTGTGGCTGCCTGGGTAGCGCCTCCAGTGCTCGCTGGATTGCCAGATGTGTCGCCGGCACAATACCAAGGGCGTCAATTTCCTGGTTTGTAGCATAACCGACTGCGCAACCGCACGCCATGCTTCGCAAGCGCTCAGCCCAAAGCTCGCGCGCTGCCGGTGTCATCTGTTTTGAATCGCGTACACCGCTCAGGTGCACTGTTAATTCGGGATCGATTGGCATAATCACGACACCGGCCGCCACTGGCCCGGCCAAAGCGCCTCTTCCAGCTTCATCCACGCCTGCAATGAGCTGTATTCCCTTTCGCCATAAGGTCATCTCGTAGGATAGGTCGGGGAAAGGCGGCACGAGGCTGCGATCGAATTTTTGCCTGGCCATATCAAGCGTTCTTTGTTCGGTGCGTGGCTGCTGTCTTATGAATGGCGATACAAGCCGGCTCGTTCGTTGCGGCGGATTTTCAATATGTCCAGCACCATCTGAAAGGTGTCCTGGAACAAATTGATCTTGCTATCTGCCATAAAATACCACGGGATGGGGACCTCGACAATCCGGTAGCCGCGTTTTCGGGCGACGTACAAAAGTTCGATATCAAAGGACCAACCATCCAACGTGAGGCTGCGAAACAAGTCTTCTGCTGCCGCGGCGCGGAAACATTTAAACCCGCATTGTGTATCTTGCAATCCCGGTAACGCCAGCCGGCGAATGATCAAATTGACCATCCGGCCGCCCAGGTGCCGGTAGATCGGCTCGTGGTAGCGCACCGCGCCGGGTGCTTCACGCGAGCCAATGGCGATGTCAAAATCTGCCAGGAGCGGTGGAATAAAGCGATTGATTTCATCCACAGGCATGGAAAGATCTGCATCGCACATGAAGCGATACTCTCCGCTGGCTTCCAGCATTCCGCGTTTGATCGCCCGGCCCTTGCCCCGTTGAACCTCTCGAATGGCGCGGAAATGAGGCTGCATTCGGGCATACTCATCCGCGATTTGAAAGGTGTGGTCTTGACTGCCATTTTCGATCACCAGCACTTCAGCCGAAAAGTTTTGTTTTTCAAGAAACCGGCAAATTTCTCCCAGGGTCATAGGCAAGCGGTGCTCTTCGTTATAAGCAGGTATGATGATGGAGAGATAGGGAGGGGCCAAGTGTGTACGTCCGGGTTCAGGTTATGACCAGCACCACCACGATGATGGCGATGAAGACCAGAATATTCACAACCAGCAAGGCGCCCAGGATTAACCATTGGCGCTGAGTGAAAGCCATGTGGTGCGAAAGGCGCTTGATAATTGCTGGCTCGCTGGTGTTCAGGGCAGCAGATAGCTGCGAAGACAACATTTCTTTTTTCTGCGTCTGCATCTGCGATAGATTGTCAG
>MGNS01000032.1:0-25364 GCA_001795165.1 Chloroflexi bacterium RBG_16_57_11 | reverse complement strand
CCAGTTCTGGCCCTCCCGAGGCCGTCGCAGTGGTCAAGTCAGGCTCTAACAGTACCTCGATGATCGCCTGGATTTCTTCAGATTCGTACACAATCCGGCTTTGCAGCAGACCGGTGCAAAACCTCAGGATGGCGTCCGATTGGACCAGCCGGGTAGGAGGGCGCACTGCCTTGACGTGCGCTCCAGGTTGGATGAAGAAAATCACTGGTTCGATGGTTTCCACCTCCAGGCCGCGATCGGCCAGCACGGCGGTTACCATATGGGCTTGTGAGGCCACCCGGGCGGGCAGATTCACCCGCGCGGGCTGGTATTTGCGGGTCTGGTTGTCCATCTCCTCCCATTGATCGTCCACAGCCCGGAAGACTCCTTTGTTAGCATTAACCTCGATCAACCAGATGCCAGGTGGTCCGACCAAAATTAGCGGCGCCGGCGGCTCGAGTCCGGGAAGGACCAGACCGCGCAACATGAGGAACCGGTTATCAAGCCCCTTTTGCAGAGTCTGGATTGCCGTCTCTTGTGCTCTTGGTATGGTTTGAGGTTGCAGGAAACTCAGGTTGCTGAAAGCGCGCCCAAGAGCATTGGGCTTGTTCGCATCAATTTCCTGTGTTTGAAAATCGATTACTTTCAATGAGTGAGAATCCGCTTCCGGTTCAGAGGATTGGCACGCCTTCCAGGTGGTCCTGGTTCCGTTGGGTCTCATCCGTGACCAGGATCTCCTGGCCGTTATTCAGAAGCAAGTGCACCGGCCGTCCGAGTTGAAAAGTGCTGGCCATCTGTACAAGGCGCACCCCAGACACAAAATATTTACCAGACTTGAGCAAATCGATCAGCTTTTGGCGGTCCAGCAAAATTCTATCTGAATAAGTTGGACCTCGACGCAAATAAGCACGCACCCAATTAATCTGCCCATCCGGGTTGTAGCGTACAGCTTCGATAACGCCGTCGATCTTTGGCTTGGCCATGCATCCCCTCCTGGGAGGTGATTTTGTGTTTTCTGTTTCTGAGGTTTGATGCCTTCAAATAACGATCAAATCTGGTCGGGGCGGGCGGACTCGAACCGCCGACCCCCGCGTCCCAAACGCGGTGCGCTACCATACTGCGCCACGCCCCGATGAATGTGAGTATAATGCGAAGTAGTCTTTACCGTCAAGGAGCATCTCAGCCGATTTTGGCATCGGTTCTACGTTTGATGCAACTTGCAAGGCTAGAAATTTGGAAAGAAGACCGATCGATGTTCTCCTATTTGTATCATGCGCATCACAGCCTTGATAACGAGGATCTAGCTTTTTGGCTCGACCTGGCCGCCCAGCAACCAGGACCGGTCTTGGAGCTTGGCTGCGGCACCGGACGGGTCCTGGTTCCGCTGGCGCGTGCCGGCTATAGGATGGTTGGCTTGGACCGCGATCCCGAAATGCTGGCGCTGCTTTCTGCACGATTACCGGCGGAATTGTACCGGAGTGTTCTGCTTTTCCAGGCGGATTTCACCCGCTTTCACCTGGCGTGCACATTTAGCCTGATCTTGTTGCCCTGCAACACCTACAGCACCTTGTCGGCGCTGGATCGGCAAGCCGTATTGGCTTGCGCGCAAGCGCATCTCAGTGGCGATGGGGTTTTTGGGATCAGCTTGCCCAATCCGGATTGGTTGCGTAGTTTGCCCGCCAGGTCGGAGGCGGAGGTTGAAGAAGTGTTTCCCCATCCTTTGGATGGCGAACCGGTACAGGTGAGCAGCGCCTGGCAGCGCACCCGAAGCCGCCTCAGGCAAGAATTCATCCTGGATTGGCATTATGATCACTTGAAGCCGGATGGATCGGTCGAGCGTCTTTCTGTCCGGTCGAGACACGACCTGACACCCGCCGTGGATTACCTCGAGGAGATCCGCTCCGCCGGGTTTGAGCGAGTGCAGTCCTTTGGGGGCTTCGATTACCAGGCCTTCACCCCTGACTCACCCGAATGGATCATCCTTGCCAGTTAACTGGCATTTAAATGCCTGGGGATGGGCAGACCGTTCGCTCACCCATCCCCAGGAAAATTAGGTAAGATTAAAAACGCAGCAGCGCCCCGATTTTATTGAAGCCTTTGGAGGTTTGATTACCGTGCAGAACCTCGACCTCGCCGCCTGATCGCATCACCTGGCGGACAGCAACCTCCACCGCGTCTGGCACTTGCTCGGTTTCACCATCGCAGAAGGGGCAGTTGCCCATCGGTAAAGAGGAAAGATGACCGCAACTCTTGCAGCGAAAACCAGGGGCGCGATAACCGTCGCTGATTACCAGGCTCTGCACCCGGCCCTCACGAATTGCGCTCAAGGTGTCCTCCAGGCCGATCGAGCCGCCGCGGCCCTTGGCGGCGTTTGTAACGATCGTATCGACCAGGTGCGCCTCCCGGCGATTTTCGGCCTCTTTACCAATTTGCATAGCCCGCTCCAGTACCTCGACATGGCTGGCGGTCATATTGATCGCGAACGTCCCGATGACCAGGCTCTGCCAGGCTTTGGGCAGATGGCTGCGGAACAGGGCAACATTTTCATCGGTACCGCCGATCACAATTCGGCGCACATTGTTTTCGGTGAAGAACCGGGTTGCCACATCAACGACATCTTTGATATTTCGATCGGCTACCTCTTCTACGTAATCCGTTTGTCCGGCCGTCCCGCCGCGCCGTCCTGGCGCTTGTGATCCGCCGCCGCGCTTGGTATGGCGGATCGCCTCACCTGACACACCCTCCTGTTCTCGAAGCTCACCCAGGTGAAAGTTGAACAGGCGGGCGCCTTGTTTGTCCACCAGTACAACGCCGTAACCTCCGTAGGAATCGAGCAAATCTGCCAGCGGTTTTACGTAAGGACGCCCATCAACCCGCACCCTGTCTCTGGTTGCCACTGCCAGGGGAAATGCTTTGAAAAAACCTTGTGCCGCGCAGGAGAATACAGCTACGCTACGGCCTGACCAATCATGCTCACGTTCAAAGTAGCGCTGAACTACATTGATATCATCCGCCATATCGATGTCCTTGAGCATGGTGCGCAGCCGTAGCTTGTAGGCATCCGCATTGCCTTCGACAGGGTCTGTATTCAGATATATGCTGAGCACAAGGTGCGAAGGTTGGTAGTGAAGCAGTTCCTGCACATCACGATCCGATAACATAGTTGCCTCCTATTTGATCTGAAGTTTTAATAGGGCAGGTTTGGAGATTTGTAGATTCTGTTGGCCTCGCTGGGAACCGATGCCAGCCGGAAGCTTGTCTGGGTGATCCTTAAGCGTGAGAAGCGCTCCATTCACATCTCCTCGTTGTTATCTGTTATCACGCCCCCAAACAAGATACCTGTTGATAAGCATATTGTATCTTTTTGGGGGACACAAAGTCAAGCGTTTTCAACATTTTTTATCGAATTCTAACTGAACGAAGCGTGGAGAATAAAACCAGCTATAATCGTCTCCCGTTTTTTGCCTAACCGTGCTATGATATATAAGATAGCTATGAAGAATTCCCGAGAGCGTATTCTTCTGGTCGAAAACGATCCTGAAATCAGCGATCTGATTGCTCGCCAGACTTTACAAACCCTTGGCTATCAGGTACAGATATCACGTTCTGCCTCGCAGGCGATCCAAAGTGCGACTCGCTTTTCCCCGGATATTATTATCACCAATATGAATTTGCCAGACCTGAGCGGCAAGGATTTGCTGGTGGCGTTGAACTCTCAGGGAGTGGTAGCTCCGGTTATCGTGATTGCCCAAAAAGGGATGGAGAGCGATTTGGTTCAGGCGTTTCGCCTGGGTGCGACTGATTATCTGCTCTGGCCAATGCGTGAACCGGAGGTGGTCTCAGCGGTTGAGCGGGTGCTGAAACAAGTTCGCGCTCGTCGCGAACGAGAGACCCTCGCCCGCCAGCTAAAACAAACCAATGATGAGCTCCAGCAAAGGGTGCGAGAGTTGACCACGATCTTCGCGATTGGCAAGGCTGTCACCTCGATCACCCATCAGCGAGAATTGTTCGATAAGGTCGTCGAAGGCGCCGTCTATGTCGCAGAAGCGGATTGTGGCTGGCTGTTATTGCGTGAAGAGCACAACAAAGTGTTCCGGCTGGCTGCGCAGCGTAACTTGCCAAAGCCGATGGCCTCCAAGATGCACCAACCCTGGGATGATGGGATCAGCTCCCTGGTGGCCCTATCTGGCGAAACGCTCTCGATCTCGGGTGAGCCACTGACCAGGTTTAAAATATCGCAGGTTGGTCAATCTGCCCTGGTTGTTCCGGTGAAACTTAGAAAGGAAGTTGTGGGATTACTGGTGGTAGTACGAAGGATCTCTACGCCGTTCAGCCCGAGCAATCGCACCTTGTTAGAAGCGGTAGTCGATTATGCCTCGATCTCATTGGTGAATGCCCAGCTTTTTCGAGTGCTGGAAGAGCGCGCTCGCTCGCTGCAACAGGCGGCAGAAGCGGCTCAAGCCAGTGAGCGTAAAAAAGCGGAGCTCATCACCAGTTTGCAGAATCAATTGGTCAAGCCTCTGGCCGATGTCACCCAAACGATCGATCAAATGTTGGTTGGGGAAACACTGCGCTTTAATTCTGCACAGAAAAGTGTGTTGCGCTCAGTAGTGACAAACTTGAAGACGATTTCGAACCTGGTAACATCCCTCAACAAAACAGATTTAGTGTAAGCATTCTGTTTCATCCTTCGCCTGACCTGCACTGGATGTTCAGGGAACAGGTGAAAGACTGCGGAAATTCGGTGCATTTTTAAATATATTATTCGCGTTGAAAAAGCTTCTGTTGGAATGGCTAACCAGTATATTTTATTAATCCTTTCTGATCCTCAGGCCACCCGGAACCTTCGGGAACGTGTGCTCGTTCCCGCTGGTTTTCGGGTCAATGTTGTAAAGGATTGGAAGGCTGCCGATGAGATCTTGCAAGCGGAAGCGTCGCCTGACCTGGTGATCTTGAGCGAGAAACTGGAGAGCCGTGATCGCTCAGGCCATGCACGCTCACTGATCAAGCGGTTTCCATTTCTTCCAGTATTACTATTACCCAATAAGATCTCAGAAACTGGCATTTTGCAAGCAATTCGGGATGGGTATTTCGATTGTTTACGTGTCCCTCTAAAGCCAAACGAAGTGCTGAACACAGTTAATCGGGCTTTGGAGCGACGGCAAGGCTGGATCGAGTATGCCCGAGAAGTAGCCCGCCAATCTACGGCCCCAATGGATCAGCGAATCGATAGCCTGGAGGTGATTGAGCGCATCGGACGAAAGGTCGCCTCTTCATTGGATTTGGACAACCTCCTTACCTCGGTTGTGGAGGCTGCAGTTCAGTTGTGTGCGGCTGAGGAAGGTAGCTTGCTTCTCCTGGATGAGAGCACCGGAGAGCTTTATGTCAGAGCTGAGCGAAACTTCCAGCAAGAAATGATCGACACCTTCAGGCTGCCGGTGAGCGATCCTCTCTCGGCTCAAGTGATGCGTACGGGTGAACCCTTGCTGATCAATGAAAAAACGCCGCGCATGATAAATACCTCATTCTCCGTCTACTCATTGCTCTGTGTACCCCTGATGGTTCATGACCACGCGATTGGCATCCTGGAGGTTGATCACCGTCAGAGCGGTAACTCTTTCGAGAGCGAACAGGTCACCATGTTGATGGCTCTGGCGGGCTATGCTGCCATCGCGATCGAAAACACCCGGCTTTACTTGCATTCCGAGTCTGAACGCTTGAAGCTCGAGTCGATTCTGACCGGTATCGAAGAAGCATTGGTGGTTGTAGATCATGATCGGCGCCTGGTATTGATCAATCGGAAAGCTTGCGAAGCGTTTGGGATTGCGGAACAAAATGTAATTGGCAAGCGGGTGAGCGAAGTTTTCCCATCTTCTGAGCTGCTCGAAATTCTGGTCGATCCCGATCATACTGGGCCTTCACGCATTGAAGTCGGCCTGGCAGATGGTCGGGTGTTGAACGCGCAAATCACAGCTTTACCGGAGATCGGCCTGGTTGTGACCATGCAAGATATCACCCATCTCAAGGAGCTGGACCGCATCAAGGGTGACTTCGTCAATACCGTTTCGCATGATTTGCGATCGCCCTTAACGGCGATCCTGGGATACCTGGAGCTTATCGGGCGGGTTGGTTCGTTAAATCCTCGACAACGTGAATTCATTCATCGTATTGAGATCAGCGTAAACAATATCACTGCATTGATCAACGATTTGCTTGACCTTGGCCGGATCGAGACGGGTTTTGATGTTCGCAAGGAGATCGTGCCACTTGCAGTCCTGATCCAATATACGGTTGATGGAATGAAGAATCGGATTACAGAAAAAAATCAAAGCTTGCAGATGGTGATAGGCGATGACTTGCCTCCAGTGCTCGGAAATCCAGTCCGTTTGCGTCAGATGTTGAGCAATCTGATCAGCAATTCACTAAAATACACTCCCATCGGTGGCACTATAACAGTCTCCGCCCATGCAGAGGCTGGACAGATTATTCTCCAATTTAGTGATAATGGGCTGGGCATACCACCGGCTGATCTCCCATATGTTTTTGATAAGTTTTACCGGGCGAGCAATGTGCCAATAGACGCACCTGGAACAGGTCTGGGTCTGGCCATTGTCAAATCGATCGTCGAAAATCACCGGGGTAGGGTGTGGGTCGATTCTGCCCCCGGGAATGGCACGCGATTTACCATTGTCTTGCCGACAGCGGAGCGAGACCTGTAGAAAGCTGAATTTAAAATAAGCGCTTAAAGCAGCCTCCGCCAGGACGGTGAGGGGTCCCAGCGGAGGCTTTCGCCAAAGGAGGAAACAGCGATGAGCAACTTTGGATGTATGCTTTTTTTATAACTGCTATTATCATACCGGACTTAGCCGGGCTTGTTTATTGTCATACGTCACGTGTTTTGTGTGATATTTCTCACAAATTGAGTGATCACCCCCCAGGAAAATGATGGCCTCGAAAGTGTAAAAAACCTCGCTTGAGCCGAGCGACAGGTTTTTCCGGCCGGGGCGTGCTGACTTCATCACGCGCTCCCCTCCAACCGTGTTTTGGAAAAGTAATCGCAAAGTTCTTGTAATGGGCAGACAGGGCAGTTTGGGCGGCGCGCCTGGCATACTTCGCGCCCCAGGCGGATCAGGTTGAGATGCGCCGCGTAATAGCTCTCCGGCGGGAACAGGTTGCCCAGGTGAGTGTGTGCCTGATCCGCGTTCATGTGGTCGGGTCGCAGTCCCAGCCGCCCGCTGACCCTGTAGATATGCGTATCCACCGGAAACGCTGGCTTGCCCAGGGAGAATAAAAGAACGATAGAAGCAGTTTTTGGCCCTACACCCTTGAAGGTCATCAGCCAATCCAGCGCCTCCGAGTCAGGCATCGTGCGCAAGAAGTCCAGGCTGAGCTCACCGCGCTGGTGGGTGATTTCTCGCAGTACGTTCTGAATGCGTGGGCCTTTTTGGTTTGCCAATCCAGCCGGGCGGATGGCGTCGATCACCGCCTGCTCGTCTGCGTCGCGCACGGCCTCCCAGGTTGGAAAGCGCTGGCGCAAGGCCTGAAAAGCGCGATCCCGGTTGTTGTCATTTGTATTTTGAGATAAGATGGTTGAGACCAGCTCGTCCAATGGCGGCAGCGGGTTGCGCCACTCCGGATGACCATAGGCCTCCAGCAGTTTTTCGTGTACAGCTCGGGCTCGATCTTTCAAATCCATGCGATAGGTTTTGACGAATCACTCAGGCCCAGTTTAATTCAAATACGGGGCGAGATAAACCCACCTGAATCTTGCGCCAATTATAGCGCGGCAGGCATGGCCCAATGTCACTGAGCGTAGCCAGCTCAGCTTCGCTAAGCGCACCCAATTGTCGCAGCACCTCCAGGCTGACCGCCGTACGGACCATTTGGCGGTTGTCTCCGTCGGCAATCTTCAGGGCGATGCCTATCGCCGGAGATCCGGGGCCGATCGCTCCCGGGAGCAAACCGATGCCTTCGAATGCTTCTGCCCCGCCTTTGGACACAATCCGTCCCTGGGTGAGCATCATCAGGCGGGTATCAAAGCGGCCTGGCCCGCCCACCATATCTGGATGGCTCATCATTGCCGCAGTAATCGTGTGACATGCCGCAACGCGCGCTTGGGGGCGTACGCACCCAGTCTCGGGGTCGCTCAAACGGGCAAAACCGAAGGCGGCACAGCGCAATGGGACGGCAAAATTTGGGGCAGAACACCCGTCGATGCCGCCGGCCACCTGTTCTACCGGCACCCCGCACATTTCCGCAAGCGTATTCAGGATTTCGCTTTGAATTGGATGTGCTGGATCGATGTAAGGCAGGTCTGCGATGGGCAACTCCCCTCGGCGTTGCTTGAGTTTTGTATAAGCCAGCATGCCGCTGTGCTTCCCGGAGCAATTATGCCGGTTGGGGGTTGGCACTTCTTTGCGCTCGCGCAATGCGCTTGCTGTCGCTGGGTCCATCGGCTCGTGGACGCCGCATAACAGCTCGCCTTCCTCGACGCCCGTTTTTGCCTGGATCGACCGGGCTACCGCAACATGTTCGTCCGTGCCGGAGTGCGAAGCGCAAAGCAGGGCGATTTCTTTGGGTGTTAAGCCGAATACTTCATGCCCACCGCTTTCTATAAAAGGCAGAGCCTGGAATGGCTTGGCGGAAGAGCGTAAAAAGGTCGTTGCGTCGGGATCGCCGTACCAGGCGATGAGTTTTCCGGTTATACCTACAACAGCAACGGCGCCGTCGTGGCTGGACTCGACGGTATTGCCTCGCGTTAATTCGTAAACTGGTAAGTAGGGGGAGTCGGTCATGGTGTGATCGTGGTGCCTCGAAAGGTATTGTTTTGAATTTTACCTGAACCGGGTAGTTTTATTGTTCTTCTTCTTCGACCTCGGGCTGGCCGATCACGTTGGTCGGTCGATAGCGCCGTGCGAAACATTGGTGGAGTCCATAGGTCAGGCGAGTTGAATACAGGTCGCGAAGCTTGGTCGCAAAGCTATAATGGGCCAGGAGTGGTGAGACCATATCCTGAGTGGCTTCAGGCGGCGCGTTCTTGGCGGCCAGTCGCTCGATGTTTTGAAGGACGTCCTTCAGCATCTTGCGCATGCTGCGTAGATCATCCATGCTGGCCAGACCACCGCGACCGCTGACAATGGTGTAGCTGGCGTAAGTCTTGATCAGCAAATCCAGGCTCTCAAGCCAGGCGCCCAGCTCAGCCTGGGCCAGGAAAGGCGGCTGGTTGATCACCAGGGTGTCGCCGACAAACATTATTTTTGCCGTCGGTAGGATGACCCAGATCGATCCTGGAGTCGGTCCTGGGTGATGCTCCAGGATGACCTCCTGCGAGCCCCAATGCAGCGAAATTCTCTCGGAGAAAGTAATATCAGGAGACGCCCACCGCATTCCAATCGCGTCGCTATAAGTCTCCCAGGCTGCCCCGGTCTCAACACTTTGTCCCTTAAATATTGTAGGGCGATTACGGAAGACCTGGGCGGCCTTTTGGTGCGAAACGATGGTGCATTCCAGGGCGCGTGTCCCCAGTGTGCGATCCGGATGTGCATCCAGGCTGACCAGCAAGCGGTTGGCGTTGCCACGTTGGGTCATTACCGCTGAGCGCCATGCGCGTGTATCCTCCGGCCGGATTGGGGCGTCGATCAGAACGGTGCCCTGGGAAAAAATTATTGCCCCGACGGTCACGCCCAGGTAGGAGTCTTCGTACACGATACCATTTTCGATCTGCTTCATTATCTTTCGAGCCTGTTTTCTGTAGGATAGCCGAGTGCGGGTGAGTTGCCGGCTGTGAATCGAAATTAATCGACCGTAGGCAGAGTGAACTTGAAGACCGCGCCAGTGCCCGGTTTGCTTTCCACCCAGATTTGGCCACCGTGACTGTTTACTGCCAGCCGGCAGTATGAAAGTCCCAGTCCAAGACCGCCTCCGTCAGCCAGTATATTCGGACGGCCATATTTTTCAAAGATAAGCTCCTGCTCATCCGGTGCGATCCCTGGTCCGTCATCTCGAATGGCCGTCAATATCATATCAGCTTGTTGATTTAACGTGATCCGAATTGTACCCTGCACACGGCTAAATTTGACCGCGTTTTCTAGTAAGTTGATCAACACTCGCAAGATCATCTCTTCATCGATATCGACCTGTGGCAGGTTGGTGTCTGTGCGCGTAATGACTCGGACGGATTTAATTTCTGCCATTGGTAAGATCAAACCGACCGCCTCGTCAACGATCGCCTTCATCGAAGCCGGAGCTCGGTTGCCGATTTCCTGACCGGATTCAAGGCGGTTTATGTCCAGTAATGAATCAACCAGGTGTTGGATACGTTTGGCGGAGCGTTGGGCAACTTCGATCATCGATTGCGCGGTTGCATCCTGAGCGCCAATTGGCAGAGATGAAAGCACCTCCAGGCTTGCAACGATCGTAGAAAGCGGTGAGCGTATATCATGATACACCATCGCGATCAAGTCGCCCCTAAGTAGATCCAGGTTATCCTGCGCCGAACGCTCGTTCGCCGAACGGTCGTTCGCCGAATTATCGGTTTGGGGTGATCGTGTCTTTGAGTTGTTGGCTGTGTCTTGTAGAGATCGGGACATAGTTCGGCTTGGTTGCCTCACTCCGGATTGTCTGCCACCCGGAATTTCTGGCATTAGTATAGCATATTGAAGGACGTCAGTACGCAGAAAATCGGCATGCTCAGAGGCTTGGCAAATCTAGCATGAGCACTTCTGCTACCAGCCGGGGATTTACATTGCGCTCCAGGCGTTCAAGGTTCCGCTGGATCGCGCGGGCGCTACGGTGGGCCGTCTGCAGGCCTACTTGTTCAGCCAGTTGGTCGATCTCCTCCTGGCGATCCAGGTTGCTGATCGGCGCTGAGGCGCCGCTGGCCTTTACGATCACGTCTCGCCAATAGGACAGCCACACCAGCATTTCATCTCGCAACCCTTCCTTGTCTTTCCACAGCTGCTCGGCATAAGCAAACCGCTCAACCCGGTTGGCGCGCAACAGCCGGTCCTGGTCGCTCAGCCAGGCCTGGCGCTGCGCCATGCGTTCCGGCTCTAGATGCAGGCGTAGGGCGAAGCCAGGTCTTCCATTTGATATATGCGCCAGCAGTTCAGCTTCGGAGGCTGGCAATCTCCAGTTTTCCTGCAAGCCCAGGCTGGTTTGCTCCAACGGGAGCGGGCGTAGACGCAGCACTTCGCAGCGCGAGACGATGGTCGGCAACAGGCTCTCGGCGCTTTCGGCAGTGAGCAACAGAACGACCTGCGGGCCAGGCTCTTCAAGGGTTTTCAACAGGGCGTTCATCGCACTCGGGTGGGCTTCTTCGAAGCGCAGCAGCAAGGCTACCCGGTATGGCGCTTCATAGGGCTGCAGCGCCAGGCTGCGCTGCAGCTCGCGCACCTGATCCACCTTTAGTACCCCGCCTTCTTGCTCGGCTTGGATGATGGACAGGTCGGGGTGTTGCATTTTTCCGATCCGCAGGCAGTTACGGCATTCACCACACCCTTCACCTGCGGCGGGTGGCTGGGTACAGTTTAACACCTGAGCCATCTTCAATGCCAGCGTGCGACGACCCACGCCACGTGGTCCCGTAAACAGGTAGGCGTGCCGCATTCTCCCATGAGCGACGTGCTCGCGCAGCAGATCAACTGCCCATTCATGTCCAAGTAGGTTCCAGTTCATCTTGATGATTTTAGCGCAACGCGGGCAGATTGGCAACGGGCATGCTATAATGATTGGATTGTTAGCTTATTGTCATGGTACAGCGATGGATTTATTGGCAAATCTGAATTCTCAACAACAGCGAGCGGTCATGGCGGGTCTTGGCCCCATACTGGTCATGGCCGGACCTGGATCGGGCAAAACTCGCGTGCTCACCCGGCGCATTGCCTACCTGATTGGCGCCATGGGTGTGCGCCCTTACGGCATTCTGGCGGTTACCTTCACGAACAAGGCTGCCCGGGAGATGGAAAGCCGGGTTGGCGACCTGGTCGGGGAGAATATCCGCGGCCTGACCCTGGGCACTTTTCACGCCATCTGCGCCCGCATCCTGCGCCGCGAGGCCGGGAATTTGCCTATTCAATCCAATTTCGTCATTTTCGATCAAGATGACCAGATCGATCTGGTCAAACGCTCTATCCAAGATCTGAATCTGGATGAGAAGCGTTACCGGCCGGTAGGTGTGCACGCGGCCATCTCGAATGCAAAAAACGAGCTGATCTTGCCTGACCAGTTCCCCATTACGAATTACCGCGATGAGGTGGTGCAGCGCGTCTATCGCCGCTACCAGGAGCTTTTGCTGGTGAACAACGCAGTAGATTTCGACGATCTGCTCCTGTGGGTGGCTTATCTGCTGGATGAAAACGCCGTCGTCCGCGAGCGCTACGCCCGCCGTTACGAGCATATCCTGGTGGATGAGTTTCAGGACACCAACCAGGCACAATACCGGTTGTTGCGGCATCTGGCGAGCTTTCACGGCAACCTGTTTGTCGTCGGCGACGCCGATCAATCGATCTATCGCTGGCGCGGCGCGGACTACCGGAATGTCCTCCGTTTTGAGGACGATTTTCCCCAGTCCCAGGTCATCCTGCTGGAGCAGAACTACCGTTCGACCCAACACATCCTGGATGTGGCCATGGAGGTGATCGATCGGAACCCCCAACGCACGCGCAAACAGTTATTCACCGAGCGCGGCGCTGGTGATAAAGCTGTCTTCTTCGAGGCGTACGATGACCGGGTGGAGGCTTCCTATGTAGTTGACACCATTGCCAGCCTGGTAGCCCACAAGCGCGCCGCGCCGGGTGATTTTGCGGTGATGTACCGCACCAATGCCCAATCCCGCCTGCTGGAGGAGGCTTTCCTTGCCGCCGGGCTGCCCTACAAGCTGGTTGGCGCGCAGCGGTTCTACGGCCGCCGCGAAGTGAAGGATGTGATCGCCTATTTGCGCCTGCTGCATAATCCCAGCGATGAAGTCAGTCTGACGCGTGTGATCAATGCCCCGCCGCGCGGAATTGGCGCCAAGACCTTTCTTGCATTGCGCACGCAGGCTCAAAAACTGGGCTTGTCCCCTGGGACCCTACTGTTGGAAATGTGGCAGAGGCCCGATCTTGTAGCCTCTGAAGTGATCGGTGGGCGCGCCCGTGCTGCCCTGGGTAACTTTGGGGCGATGCTGGCAAACTGGATTTCCTTGAAAGAAACCAACCCACCGCTGGTCTTAATGGACCGCATCTTGGAGGAGGTTGATTACCACTCCTACATCGACGATGGCACGGATGAGGGGCGCGACCGTTGGGAGAACGTGTTGGAGCTGCGGCGACTGGCTGCTGAGTTCCAGGAGTTGGGCCTGGAAGCCTTTTTGGAAAGGGTTGCTCTGGTCTCCGATCAGGATACTCTGAATAGTACCATCAACACGCCAACATTGCTTACCTTGCACGCCGCAAAAGGTCTGGAGTTTCCCATTGTGTTCATCACAGGTTTGAATGACGGCACCCTGCCGCACAGCCGCTCGTTTGACGACCCGGAGGCGATGCTCGAAGAGCGCCGCCTGCTCTACGTCGGGATTACCCGGGCAAAGGACCGCCTGTATTTGACCTGCACCCAAAACCGCTCTGCATATGGCTTTGCTGAGCCGGTAACAGTTTCTCGTTTTATGGACGACATTCCCTATGACCTGTTAGACGAAGCTCAACCGGCGCGCTCGCGCAGCCGGCCGGCCTCACGCACCGAACCTCGTCCGGATCGTTGGTCCATCCCGGAGCGTGCGCCAGCCACCCCGCCTGCCTCGATTCAGCCACGCTTCAGCCCGGGGATGCACGTCCAGCACCCTACCTGGGGGGAGGGGATGGTGCTGAACACCAGCCTTCAGGACGGCGATGAGATCGTCGATATCTATTTTGCCGATATTGGCCTGAAGCGCGTGGTCGCTTCCCTTGCCCGCCTGGAGATCAAGGTATAATTTTTACGCGATGCCTGTCCTGGACCGCCAATCTCTCGAATTCATCAGCCGCAGCGCGGAACAGACGCGCCGTGCCGGGATGCGCCTGGGCGCATTGCTCCAGCCGGGAGACCTGGTGTGTCTGGTCGGCGATCTGGGCGCGGGGAAGACCACCCTGGTTCAGGGGATTGCCTCCGGTTGGGGTTCGCTGGATGCCGCCAATAGCCCGACCTTTGTCCTGGTCAACGTCTATCGGCGTCCGGATGGCGACCGGCTGTATCACCTGGATGGCTACCGTCTTAACGGCGCCCTCGAGGCCGAAGACCTGGACATGGAGGCGTTGGTGGAGAGTGGCCCATTGGTCATCGAGTGGGCCGACCGCATCGAAGCGGCATTGCCAAAAGAACGACTGTGGGTGGTTCTGCATTGGGTGGATGATAGCCAGCGCGATATGGTCTTCGCGGCCGCCGGATCGCGTTACCAGTCCTTGTTGGTCGATTTGCGAAAGTACATCTTTGGGGTGCGGTGATGCGAACACACGCCACGCTCCTTTTGGCCTTGGATACCTCCACTCGCTCGGTCGGTCTTGCGCTTTACGACGGCTCCCAGGTCTTGAACGAGACGGTCTGGACAAGCCAGGATTATCACACGGTCGAGTTAGCCCCCGCAGTCGCTCTGGCCCTCCAACGCCTCGGAGTGACGGCCAGCGCATTGGGGGCGCTGGCTGTAGCCACCGGACCCGGCTCGTTCACCGGATTGCGCGTGGGGCTGGCGTTAGCCAAAGGGCTGGCTATGGCTCGAGGTTTGCCGCTGGTGGGTATCCCAACGCTGGATTTCCTGGCTGCAGCCCAGCCAGTACTGGAGATGCCTCTTGCGGCAACTTTGCGCGCCGGGCGTGGGCGTCTGGCGGTGGGCTGGTATCAGTCAACCTCTGGAGCATGGCAGCCAACACAAAAGGTTGAAGTGCTCACTCTGGAAGAGCTGGTCCGAAAAGTGCATGAACCCACATGGGTCTGCGGAGAGTTGTCGAAGGAGGATCGAGATTACCTGACGGGTGGGGGACCCAATATCCACCTCTCCGCTCCAGCCGGGTCATTGCGCCACCCATCCTATCTTGCCGAGCTGGCCTGGAAGCGCTGGAAAGCCGGTCAGGTGGATAATCCGGCCTCACTGGCGCCTATCTATTTGCACTATAACGATCCCATCCCGGTATGAGTGTGCGATTGCGGCCGGATGACACTACGATCTTTATTCGTCGTATGCAGGCAGCCGATCTTGAGCAGGTGCAGGCGATTGATAAGATTTCTTTCACCTTGTCCTGGCCGGAGAGTGCCTATCGTTATGAGCTGTTTGAAAATCTAGCCTCCATATTATGGGTGGCAGAGGCGCTTGAGCCTGGCGGAATCCAGCGTGTGGTGGGCATGGTCGTGGTCTGGCTGATAGTGGATGAGGCGCATATCGCTACCATTGCTGTCCATCCGGATTATCGCAATCAAGGGATTGCCCAGGAGTTGCTTTGCGCTGCGCTGATCGAATCCATTGAGAAAGGGATGCGCAAGGCCACGCTGGAAGTGAGAGCGCGTAACCAGGCCGCGCAGCGGCTGTACCAGCGCTTTCGTTTCGAGGTGGCCGGGGTGCGCCCGCGCTACTACCGCGATAATTTTGAAGACGCAATGATCATGACGGTCCACGGGCTGGATGAAAATTACTTGAAATGGCTGAAGGATGGTGGCTGGAAGGCAAGCGCCGGGGAGCCCAATCTGGATGCAGGAGAAAGACCATGAAAGCCGATGATGAGCTAAAACAAATTGCTCAAGAAGTTGCGGGGTGTACGAAGTGCCCGCTACACCACTCCCGTAAGCTGGCGGTGCCAGGTGAAGGACCATCCAACGCCGACATTATGTTCATTGGTGAAGGTCCCGGCTTTCACGAAAACGAGCAAGGCCGGCCTTTTGTGGGCGCGGCGGGCAAGTACCTGGACGAGCTCCTGGCCAAGATTGGCATGAAACGCTCTCAGGTCTTCATCGCTAACGTGGTCAAGTGTCGCCCGCCGGGCAACCGTGATCCGATGCCAGAGGAGCTCGAAGCCTGCCGCCTCTACCTGGAGCGCCAGATTCAGGCCATCAATCCGAAGGTCATCGTGACTCTCGGCCGCTTTTCGATGGCTAATTTCCTGCCGAATGCCAAGATCAGTAGCGTGCATGGCCAGGCAATGAAGGTAAAAGGGCGTCTGGTCATAGCCATGTATCACCCGGCGGCAGCGCTGCACCAACAATCGCTAAAACCGATCATCGAGCAGGATTTCGCCCGCCTCCCGGAGCTGATCGGCCAGGCCGAGAAAGCTCCCGAGTCACCCCTGGGGAATTCAACTGATCCGAAAAAGGAGCCAAAGCAGCTCAGCCTGTTCTGACCAGCTCATGAACCCGATCCGGTCTCTGTATGACAGATTGCCGGCATCGCTCCGCTCCGGGTTTCGGTCGATCGTGCCGGACGGCTTGCTACGCTGGTATGCCCATCAAAACACGGACGTGTATCTGATCTCCTATCCCAAGTGCGGTAGAACCTGGCTCCGATTGATGCTCGGCAAGGCGATCAGCCAGCACTTTCACCTGCCGGAAACCGAGGAGGTGCTCTTCCTGCGCTCAAACCGCCGCTACCATCCTGATGCGCCCCGTCTGATGGCAATCCATGAGGATCGTCCGATGTTACGAACGCCGGAAGAGCTGGGAACTACAAAAACTCGCTTTCGTGGCAAGAAAGTGATTTTTCTTGCCCGTGATCCCAGGGATGTCATCGTCTCCAGTTACTTTGAGATGAAAAATCGAGGCCGTCTCTTTGGTGAAAATCCCTATGAACAGCATGTGCCAACCTTTGAGGGGAGCCTGCCAGAGTTCATCCACCAGCGCCGGGGAGGGTTCGATACGCTTTTAACTTACTATAATATCTGGGCCCAAAATCGTCAGCTTCCGCTGGATTTCCTGCTGGTGCGCTATGAGGATATGAAGGCCAATCCCGGCGGCGAGCTTCGCCGGGTGCTAGATTTTATTGGGCTTCAGGCTATCTCGCAGGAGACGATTGATGAAGCGGTGAATTTCTCCTCTTTTCAGAACATGCGAAAAATGGAAGCGGAGGGTCGTTTTCAAAGTGGTATGCTTAAGCCCGCCAATCAAACTGACCAGGAGAGTTACAAGACGCGCAAAGGGAAAATCCAGGGTTATCTGGAATACTTAAGCCCTTTGGAGATCGTAGCTTTAAATCAAAAAATGAACGCCAGGTTGGATCCATATTTTGGATACTGCACCGATCCACAGACGGCATCTAAATAATCTCACATCATGGAAACCATCGTAAAGGTGTGAGCCATCCCCAGGATGGGAATCATCGGAAAATCTATCTTAACCAAATGGACCCCCTATGACCATCACACAGAAACATATCCTTCTCGAACAGTTGCAGGACCATACCGCCAGGGTTGCCATACTCGGCTTGGGCTATGTCGGCCTGCCACTGGCGGTTGTATTCGCCGAGGCTGGCTTTGAGGTGACCGGCATCGATCCCGACCAGAGGAAAATTGACTCGATCCGGGACGGGGTAAGCCACATTCAGGATGTGCCCACCGAACAGGTGAGGCGCCTGGTGGCGGCTGGCAGGCTGCACGCTACAACTGATTTTTCAGCCCTCGGCCAGGCAGACGCAGTCAGCATCTGTGTGCCAACCCCGCTGCGCAAGACCGGCGACCCCGACCTGTCTTATATCTTGAGCGCCACCGAGGAGCTGGCCAAATATATGCACCCCGGGATGGTGGTGGTGCTCGAATCGACCACTTACCCGGGGACAACCCGTGAAGTGCTGCTGCCCAAGCTGGGCGAGGAAAAGGACCTGACCGCCGGGGTGGATTTTTTCCTGGCCTTCTCACCCGAGCGGGTAGACCCGGGCCGCAAGGATTGGACGACCATCAACACCCCAAAAGTCATCGGTGGCATCACCCCGGATTGCAGCGAGGTTTCCGCGGCCTGGTATGCCCAGGCGCTGCAGATGGTTGTGCCGGTTTCGTCTGCAGAGGTCGCCGAGATGGCCAAGCTGCTGGAGAATACCTTCCGCATGATCAACATTGGCCTGGTAAACGAGATGGCCCTGATGTGTGACCGGCTGGGCGTCGACGTGTGGGAGGTCATCGATGCCGCCGCGACCAAGCCATTCGGCTTTATGAAGTTCACACCGGGCCCTGGTCTGGGTGGCCATTGCATCCCGATCGATCCATTGTATCTTTCCTGGAAGCTGCGCGCCCTGAATTATACGGCGCGCTTCATCGAGCTGGCCTCCGAAATAAACACCAATATGCCGCGTTATGTAGTGGGGAAAGTGCAGGATGGTCTGAATGAATTTGGTAAGCCGATCAAGGGTAGCCGGGTGCTGGTGTTAGGCGCAGCCTATAAGCCGGATATCGATGACCTGCGCGAGTCCCCCGCTCTGGATGTGATCGGCCTGCTCGAGCATAAAGGTGCAATCGTTGACTACCATGATCCCTATATCCCCACCGTGCGACATGAGGGCCGCATCATGCACAGCGTCCCGGACGTGATGCAAGCCATCCGCACCGTGGATTGCGTGGTCATTGTTACGAACCACAAACTGTATGACTATCCTGCCATCCTGCGCGAGGCGAAGTTGATCGTGGATACTCGCAACGCCCTGGGTGCAAGCGGCAAAAATAACCCGAAAGTGATGCGGCTATAGCGCAGAACGATGAAAGGGTCAAAATGGGCAACTACCTGGTAACCGGAACAGCCGGTTTTATCGGCTCGCGTGTGACGGAGATGCTGTTGGACAGTGGGCATCGCGTCATCGGGATCGACAATCTAAACGACGCCTATGATGTGCGGATCAAATATTGGCGGCTCAACCGCCTGCTGGGTCGCCCAGATTTCGCCTTCCACCAGTTAGATATCAGCGACCGCCGGGCGCTTGATAGCGCCCAATTCCTGGGCAACGGTCAACCGGCCAGTCTGGACGGCGTGATCAACCTAGCTGCCCGGGCTGGCGTCCGCCAGTCGGTGGAAAACCCCTGGGTGTATGTCGATACCAATATGACCGGCACGCTTAATCTGTTGGAGCTTTGCCGGCGTTGGGACATCCCAAAGTTCATCCTGGCCTCCACCTCCAGCATCTATGGGGCTGACCCGCAGCTACCGACCCCGGAGGAAGCCAGCAGCGACCGTCCCTTGCAGCCATATGCGGCCAGCAAGAAGGGCGCCGAAGCGCTGTGCCATTCTTACCATTTCTTGTACGGCACCGACGTGACCGTTTTTCGCTATTTTACAGTCTATGGGCCAGCCGGCCGGCCGGACATGTCCATGTTCCGCTTTACCCAATGGATCAATGAAGGCTTGCCCTTGCGCCTGAACGGAGACGGCAAGCAGTCACGCGGCTTCACCTATGTCGATGATATCGCCCGCGGCACGATCCTGGGTCTCAAACTGCTTGGTTATGAGGTAATCAATTTGGGTGGGCATGAGACCATCACAATCAACGACCTGATCCACGCCCTGGAAGAGCTGATTGGCAAAAAAGCGCACATCCAGCACCTGCCCGCCAATCCCGCCGACATGCTGGCAAGCTGGGCAAACGTGGAAAAGGCGAAGAGCCTTCTGGGCTGGGAGCCACGAGTTTCCTTGCTCCAGGGGATGGCTCGACTGGTGGAATGGTATAACGCTGAGCGTGATTGGGCCAGGCTGGTGGACACGGCCTGATCAGCTTCCACGACCATAGCTCTGCATCCAGAATGCTCAAAAACCCGCTATTTCGGCGAGTTGTCACCAATTCGGGTTACCTGTTCAGCACAACGGGCGTCTCTGCCGCCCTGGGTATGCTGCAGGGAATTCTGGTGGCGCGCCTGCTGGGTGTGGAGGGCTATGGCATTGTTGGGGTGATCACGCTATTTACTGGGGTAGTTAATAACCTGGTCTCCTTCCGCATGGGTGAGGTGGTAATTAAATACGTGGGTGAATACACCGAAGCTGGTGAAGAGCAGCGCGCCGCGGCGCTGTTTAAGCTATCTGCGCTGGTTGAGATGGGCGCCTCGGTGGTAGCTTTTGCCCTGTTGGTGTTGCTGGCGCCGTTGGCAGCCCAGTACCTGGCCAAAGACCCGTCACTGGCTAATATGTTCATCGTGTATGGTCTGGTAGTCCTGGCGAATTTGATCGCCGAAAGCTCCACCGGGCTGCTACAAATTTTCGACCGCTTTCGGCCGATCGCGATCCTTGGCCTGGTGGGCAATATGGCCACATTGGTATTGGTCGCTATCGTTTACCTATTGGAAGGCGGTTTGCTGGGGATCCTGTTGGCTTATTTAACTGGCAAGACAGTTGGCGCTGTGGGTCTATCCCTGATCGCGTTGGGCGAATCCGGCCGGCGCTGGGGTAGGAATTGGTGGCGCCTCTCGCTCGACCCGTTAAAGCCGCAGCTACCTCAGTTGACCCGCTTTGCCGTGAGCACCAATATCAGCGCCTCGGTCAGCCTGATCACAAAGGATAGTGAATTGTTGTGGGTCTCGCTTTTTCGAGGACCCGTTGAGACCGGTTTTTACCGCCTGGCATTAACCCTGACAAACCTGGTGCAGATGCCGGTCAGCCCATTGCCGCAGGCCACCTATCCGGAGCTCTCCCGGCAAGCTGCACGCGGGGAGTGGTCTGCGATGCGCCACCTGCTCCGCCAGGGGTCTTTTCTTGCCGGCGGCTACACCCTGGCCGCGACGATCTGCTTAATTATCTTTGGCAAGCCATTGATCGCCTGGCTTTATTCCCCCGAGTTCTTGCCAGCCTACCCGGCCTTGGTTATCTTGTTGCTCGGTTATCTGGTCGCCAACACCTTCTACTGGCGGCGATCGGCGCTCTTGGCGTTGGGCCGGGCCGATTACCCCGCCAAGGTCAACCTTATTCTCGCAGCGATCAAAATGGTGGGCATTTTGCTGCTGGTGCCTCGCTATGGCTACCTGGCCTGCGCTGCCCTGCTGGCTGGATTTTACTGGATTGGGTCATTCATTACGGTCTGGAAGGTGTATACTTTGCTGCCCAGAGAAAGCCAGGCAGCATGAAGATCGCCATTATTGCCCCAACTCAGATCCCGGCTCGTCGCGCAAATACCCTGCAGGTGATGAAGATGACCCAGGCCATGGTGGCGCTCGGGCATACGGTTTGCTTGCTGGCGCCTGAGCCAAATGGCAATGTGGACCCCAGGGTGCAGATCGATTGGGATGAGCTTGCCAGCCATTATGGCTTGCAGGGCTCCTTCCCAATCGAATGGCTGCCGGCCATGCCTGGCCTACGTCGCTATGATTTTAGCTGGCGGGCTGTGCGTTGGTCGCGCGCTTGGCAGGCCGACTTGATCTACACCCGGATGCCCCAGGCGGCTGGGCTCGCCAGCCAGTTAGGCGACCGGGTGATTTACGAGATCCACGACCTTCCCCAGGGTTTTATCGGGCCTCGGTTGTTGCGCTGGTTTCTTAAAGGCCGGGGAGCTTATCGCCTGGCAGTGATCACCCGAGCTTTGGCCGCAGACCTGCAGGACCGTTTCGATCTCCCGGTTGGCTCGCCGCTTGTCAGGATCGCTCCCGACGGCGTTGACCTGGAGCGTTACACCGGCTTGCCCGCCTCTCAGTCGGCGCGTCTGTCCCTGGTAAGTGAAATCGCCGGGGCCTGGCCCGTTGCGTTGGAGCCTGAGCGTTTCACTGCCGGCTACACCGGGCATTTGTACGCCGGGCGCGGCGTGGAGCTGCTGCTGGCGCTGGCTGCCCGCCTGCCCGAGGTGAACTTTTTGATCGTGGGGGGCGAGCCGCAAGACGTGGAAGGGCTGCGCCAGCGCGTTCGATTGGCAGGCTTGGTCAATGTCATTTTGACTGGCTTTATTCCTAACGCGCAGCTGCCTCGTTTTCAGGCTGCCTGCGACGTGCTCCTGATGCCTTACCAGCGCCAGGTGGCAGCCTCATCGGGCGGGGATATATCCCGTTACCTCAGCCCGATGAAGCTATTCGAGTACCTGGCCTGCGAGCGTCCGATCATCTCGAGTGACTTGCCCGTGCTGCGCGAAGTGCTCCACGCGGAAAATTCCCTCCTGTTGCCGTGCGATGATATCGACGCCTGGGTCTCCGCCTTGCACAAGCTCGAAACCGATCCGGGACTCTGCCAGCGACTGGCAGCCCGGGCGCGCCAGGATGCTCAGCAATACACCTGGGAGGCCAGGGTCAGAAAAATCCTGTCCGAGTATTTCCCTGCTGGTGGTAAGATAGAGCGATAAATTTTTGGAAAGGCTCAAAATCTTTGATTAAAAAGTGGCAAATTGTCCTTCTGGGCGGGTCAACCTTGTTGGTGTTAAGTCTGGCTCTGGCCTGGATATCTATGGATTTTCGTAGCGTTAATGGCTGGGTGGCTTTTTTTATTCTCAACCTGATGTCGGCTGGTTTGTTCGCCGGTGTCTGGTGGTTGTTGCGGGTCGAGCGCTTGCCGAACTGGCTGATTGTGTTGGCAGTCGGCGCGGCGCTGCTGCACCTTGCAGCGGGTCTGTTCTGGTTCAAGGGTCTGCCGCGTTGGGGACATGGCACCCTGGCTGAGAATGCCGGCTATGTGATGGCCGATGCCTATGCCCGCGACACAATGGCCTGGAAGTTGGCCAGCAGCGAACGGCCTCTCCCGGCGGCTTTTGTCAATAACCGTAGAGTGGACCAATATGGAGGGATGCTCTATCTCAGTGCACTGATGTATCGTTATCTCCCGGTCCCAATCCATATGCCGTTACTAACGTTAACCCTGGCGGCCGTGGTTTCTGCGCTGGCGGTGCCGTTTACCTGGGCGTTTGCCCGAATTGCGTGGGGCGAGCTTGAGGCGCGCCTGGCTGCCTGGATCATCGTTTTCTACCCTGAGGCGATCTTGCTGGGTAGCTCTCAGATGCGCGAAGCATTCCTGATCACGTTCATCGTCGCGGCTTTCTATGGCCTCTTGCGCTATGAGCGGGATCATTCCCTGACGGGGCTGGCCTTGATAATGGGTCCGTTGATCCTGTGCGTGCCGTTTTCTCCGCCGGTGGCCGTGCTCGCCTTGACCGCATTGATCCTTCTGGCGGTTGTCACGCGCTTCTCCCGCTTGGGCATACGAATCGGACAGCCACGGCTTTGGATCGGCCTCGGGGTGTTGGTGATCCTGGCTTTCGCCGGGTTGTATCTGGTTTTGCGACAGTTCACCCCCTCCGGAATGGTCAATCCGATCGAGATGTTAACCTGGTGGATCAACCACACCGCCAGGTGGCAGGCGTATATCAACGTCCACGCCTCCGGTTGGATGCAAAAAGTGCTTAAAGGCGCGCCCCAGTCGGTCAAGATGACCGCCCTGGTTGCTTATGGGGTTGTGCAGCCGTTCCTGCCGGCGGCGCTGATCGCTGCCAGCCGGTCATCGCTCTGGCATTGGGTCGCCATCTGGCGCGCCATCGGCTGGACCCTGATGCTGGCGCTGACAATTTACGCCCCGATCCTGGCGCTGCGCAGCCGGCGGAACCGTGCCTTCAATCTGACCCTGTCGTTGATCATCTGGGGAGTCATTCTGATCGCTTCGTATCGGGCGGGCGGTGATCTGTGGGATAACCCGCGCTACCGGACTGCATTCGCCGGTTTGCAGGCCGCCCTGGCCGCCTGGGTGTGGATCGAGCACCGACGGATGGCGGATAACTGGCTTCGCCGGGCTTTGCTGGCGATCGGCGCGCTATTATTCTGGTTTTTACCCTGGTACTTGCGTCGCTATACGCCGTTTACCTGGCCGGTATCGGATTTAATCCGTACGGTCGGCCTGGGCATGATGACTGCGTTTTTGTTGGTCCTGTGGGATTGGGCGCGAACGTCTCCTATATTCTTGAAATCTCCCTCCGAGCCGGCGTTGCTGGAGGATGATCCACTCGATCCTTTACCACTGGCTTAGATCGCTCAAAGCGGCATGTCCTTAGAGACCGCCTTCCACCGTTTGCTTCGATTGCCCTGGCTGGCTTATTTGTTGGCTGGGATAGGTGGTTTGTGGTACACCCTGCAGCTGTGGGGGTTTGCGCATATGCAGGAATCGGTGCTGGATGAGGGCGCTTATGTGTACAAAGGGCTCCTGTTTGCCACCGGGCAATACACGCCCTACCAGCCCTACGGCCCGTGGACCAACCACATGCCGCTGGCTTTCTTGATCCCAGGTTATATCCAGCTCATTTTCGGGCCGGGCATCCGCACGGCGCGCTATGCTGCCATTGTGTTGGCCGTGTTGATGCTTTTAGGTTTCTGGATCCTGGCGCGCCGGTTCGGCGGGAAGTGGTGGGCTGCCGCGGCGGTCTGGGCGCTGGCGCTCAACCCGGCCATGCTCAAGGCCTATAGCACGGCTGTTTCTCAAGGGCTGGTGATCTGCATACTGGTTTGGACGCTGGTGCTGGTCATGGGCGAGCGTCGCCCGATGTGGCAGATTGTGTTGGGATCGATACTGGCGGGGTTGATGGGCATGACGCGCATCAATATGTTGCCGGTGCTGCCGCTGTTGGTGCTTTACATTTTTTGGCAGCATGGCACAAAATCGGCCGTGTATGCCGCTCTGGCGGGTGGGGTAACCGTGATCTTCTGGCATGCGCTGTACTGGCCGGATATCCTCCAGCTGTGGGCGCGGCTGCCCAGAGCGTGGACACCATTCCTGGAGGCCTGGCGCTTGCCCAAAGGCTATAAATCGACCTGGAAGCCCGATGTTTCGATGGCGGAGCGGGTTGCCAGCTTTTTCCAAACCATCCAGTTCCATTATGCTGCCATGGTGGGTGTATTGGCGACCATCCTCCTGTGGCCCGGCCCGAGGCGGTGGCGGAGCAAAGCCGATTTTCGTAGCGCTGTCTTCTTGCTGGTTTTGTTCATCTCGCTTTTCTTACTCCACATGCGCGAGGCGTTAGGGAAAGAGTATTGCGTTTACTGTATGGCGGGTTATGTCGCCTTTTTCTCCGTCATCGGGGTGTTGCTGGTTGTGTTGACTGTACATAGCTGGCGCCAGCAGCTGCCCATCTGGCTGCAATCGATCATTGCAGCCTTCATCATCGGCATTTCGGCCGGTATCGGATATGGGGCTTTTGAGCAGATCGGTAATCGGCTGTACGATTTGCTCATCCCCCAATGGCTGGTCGGTTCATCCACACCGGGGTATGTAGCCTTAGGCGCAATCCTGGCGAACCGTTTCAGCCTGGGAGCGGCCGAGCTACGGCGTTGGTTGCCGATAGTCTTTGGCGCAATCGCGGGAATGATGGTGCTGTTGCTGGCCTGGTTAGTGAAATATATTGCCGATCGCCGCATGCAGCGACAGGATGCTACAGGTGGTAATCCATCTCCCGGCGCATCACTGGAAGTCGAGGGACCGGCTCGCCTGGTGGCGCCCTCGTATGGGTATTGGGCAGTCGTGACTTTCCTTCT
>MGNS01000031.1:176-7821 GCA_001795165.1 Chloroflexi bacterium RBG_16_57_11 | reverse complement strand
GTTGGTTGAATATGGCTGAAGTTGAAATCTCTGTTCTGACTGAACAATGTTTGGATCGCAGGTTGGCCAGCCAGGCAATCGTCGCTAGTGAAGTTAGTGCGTGGGAATCTGAACGGAATGCTGTCCGGGCAACGATTGATTGGCGTTTCACCATCCCGAATGCCAGGGATAAACTCAAGAAATTGTATCCGGCGGGAGAAGTGTAATGATGACCGAAGTTTCCCCAACGGTACGCGTTAGTGGCGCGGAGCCGACAGGCGAAGCGTCCGCTGCACGCGGTGTTGGGCGGCTCTTAAACCAAGATCGAGCGACTGTGATGGACGCAACCAAATCTCTGCCGACTCGAACCTACTGAAGCGCTGCGCTTTTAGATTATCGCAGATAAGCGTGGCCCACGCAGCGCCAAGATTATTGCGCATACGTATCCAAACCAGATGCGCTTGTTCGACACGCGATCGAGGCCGAGGTGGTGGATAACGAGAAGGAAACTCGTTACATGTCAGCCGTGATTGGGGATGGCTTGAAGCCCCAGAAGGTCAGGTAGACGCCCAGCGAGAACTCCCACGCTGCGATCGTGAGGGCGGCGACACCCGACGGCGCGGATACCGCTCCGATCAGCCCGAACAAAACGGCAAACCAAGCGGCAAGCAGCAGAGCCGCTCCGATGAACCCCAACACGGGAAGCCAACGCGGCACTAGGCGCGACTGGTAGAGCAGGGACCCAAGCAGGACGGCGTTCACGATGGGGATGAAGCTCCCGCTCAAGTGGAACATCCAGGAGTACTGGGCAACAAGCGCCTGGCTGAGGACCAACGCAGAGGCTCCTACCCCGGCCTGCCTTAAGGTCACGATCGACAGGAGGGTGGCGATGCCAGCGGTGAGGCCGGCGGCTTCCAGAGGGCGCGATGCGACGAAACCCAGTGCACGCGCTGGTCCTTGGCGCTTGACCACCGGGTAGAGCGCGACGGCCGTGCCGATACCGGCGAGGGCCACGACCATCTCCAGGACGGCGCCCACAAACACGGGAGTATCTGGGCCGGGACCGACTACGAAGTTCGGAGCGCGCACGGAGGAATAGAGAGCAAGGGTTGGGATCGAGACGAAGGTGAGTAGGTAGAATACGCCTGCAGCGAGCGAGGTCTTCCTCAGTGAGTTCATGGGGGCTCCTTCTCAGTCGCGCCGTATCGGCGGCAATAGATGGCTAGATTGTAGCACGGAACGGGAGAGGGCGCAAGCGAGTGCGCCGATCGCCGATCCGCCCAACAATATATATACGGAAAATATCTATATATATAGCCGTTTAGTTGTTATATACAGAATTATCCTGTATAATCAAAGTCTGCTGATACGATTATACAATCCTTTATCTCTCATGAAAATCCTTGGAACATAAAACATGGAAAGCCGCCCCAAAAAACTCCTAGACCAGGTGCGCGACGCCATCCGAGTCAAGCATTACGCCCGCAACACCGAACAAGCGTATGTTTACTGGATCAAAAAATATATCCTCTTTCATAATAAACGCCATCCCAAAGAGATGGGAACTGGCGAAGTTCAGGCTTTCCTAACTCACCTGGCCTTAGAAGAGCATATTTCGGCTTCTACACAGAACCAGGCGCTTAGCGCGTTGCTTTTCCTGTACCGTAATGTTCTAAGCCTGGAGCTTGGTCTAGTCGACTCGGTGCGCGCCAAGCCATCTCAGCACGTGCCCACCGTGCTCAGCCGTGCTGAAGTGCAGGCCGTGCTGCATGAAATGAGTGGCATTCACCTGCTGATGGCTCGCTTATTGTACGGCAGCGGCATGCGCCTGATGGAGTGTATCCGTTTACGAGTAAAAGATCTGGATTTTGAGTATCGCCAGATTGCCGTGCGTGATGCCAAAGGCGCGCACGACCGTTATACGCTTCTGCCCGCCAGTCTGGTAGAACCATTGCAAGATCATCTGGTCCAGGTCAAAAGAACCCATGCCGAGGATCTGTCCAAAGGATATGGCGCCGTTTATCTACCATTCGCGCTAGCCGAGAAATACCCCAACGCCAATCGGGAATGGATCTGGCAATATGTTTTTCCTTCTCACTCGTTATCGCCGGATGAACAGGATGGCGTTATCCGTCGTTTTCATATGAGTGAAACCGGGCTGCAAAAAGCCGTCAAGGCAGCGGTGCAGAAAGCGGGTATTCCTAAAAAAGTTGGCTGCCATACCTTTCGTCATTGCTTTGCCACCCACTTGCTAGAGGCCGGGTATGATATCCGCACCGTTCAGGAACTGCTTGGGCATAAAGATGTCAAAACCACGATGATCTATACCCATGTGCTCAACCGCGGGCCGAAAGCCGTGCGCAGCCCGCTGGATGAGTAAAGTTGTTTATTCAAGGTCTAGTCTTGTCTGTGGTTTTCATCCTTACATGGACTTTATCGAGCTGTGCTAGATTTTACTCAAATCGTGCTGCCTAACAAAACTTTTTTGATGAGGTACTAGTTGCCATTTTGAGCTATCAATACTCAGAGCAACTGTTTTTTCTTGCATACATTAATCTAGCAGTTGGTTTTAGTATACCTTTTACACTTATTATACTTGTGACCTTTCAATATCTGTTCGTACCTAAAGAATTCGATCGCATAAGAATTGATCTTCCCAATTATGTTTCGCTACCTGTCATGCGTGCGCTTATTGTTTTGGTTCTGCTATCCTCGATTTGGTGGGTTTATCACGCATTTTTTATGATCAACCTGGATGCTTTTGAAATGGGAACGCAATCTGTTGCGTACCGAATTGTTGGCGCAAGTGAGCAACAACCGAAGATCGCTGACTTTTTTCGCTATTCGTTCAGCCTGATGATTAACAGTAATTATGTGGAAATGGAACCTGTTTCATCCATTGCAAAAAACCATGCCTTGTTTGTCAGTGCGACCGGGATTTTGCTTTTTGTGGTCTTTATCGGAGTTGCCTTGTCGAACTCTCCAAGGAAACCTGATTTAATCCAGCCAGAATAATGGTACTAATAAAACACCACCTACGACGCATGAGCGCTTTCAGTGGTTCAATTACACTATACATGATTTTTATCAATAAATCAAGTTATTGGCCCAAAATTCCCTTTTTTTATCTGAAATTTTGAGGTTGGAATGGGTGGGCCTATACCGCGCTCAGCCGCTCGAAGCAGCTTTTCAAGGCCGGGTACAAATCCTGGTATATTGCAAAGTACCTGGCGTAGCGTTCCGGATTCCCGGCTATCGGCCGGTCAACCGTTTTCACGGCGATTTTTTGAACGGCTTCCTGGGCGGACGACCAGATCCCAACCTTCACCCCTGCTACGATCGCTGCGCCGATGGCGCCGGCGTCTTCGCTGAAATCCAGCGTGGTCACCTGGCGGTCGAAGACGTCGGCCAGAATCTGCCGCCAGACCGGGCTGGAGGAGCCGCCGCCGGAGGCATTGACCCGGCTGGGATCGATCCCGGCCTGGAGGATCAAGATCAATACGTCGCGCAGGCTGTAGCTCACTCCTTCCATCACGGAGCGGATCAAATCGGCTTTTTCGTGGCTCGAGCTGAGGCCGATGAACCCCGCGCGTGCGTTTGGATCGGCATGCGGGGCGCGCTCACCTTGCAGGTAGGGCAAGAAAATCAACCCATTCGCCCCGGGAGGGGAGCGCCTGGCCTGCTCGCCCAGCAGGGCGTAGGCGCTGGTGTTTAGATCCTGGGCCAGCGCCGTTTCCAGCCCGCCCAGCCGGTCGCGGAACCATTTCAGCGAGCCTCCTGCGGAGAGCGTCACACCCATGCCGGTCCATTGCCCGGGCAGCACATGGCAGAAGACCTGCAGCCTAGCCCCGGGGTTGTCGATCGGTCCTGGCAGGCTGACCGTCACATTCCCGCCCGTGCCGATCACAAGCAACACCACCTGGCTGCTAATGCCTGCGCTGCCGACGGTTTGCATCACCGCATCGCCGCCGCCCGCCGTCACGGGGGTTCCGGCTTTCAGACCGGTTTCGGCAGCCAGCCCCGCGCCGATCTGGCCTGCAAAATCTCCCGCTTCGCAGGCATGCGGGAACCAGCTGCTCTCGAGCTCCAGCAACCCGATCAGGTTGTCTGCCCAGCGCCTGTGCCGCACATCGTATAACCCGGTCCCGGATGCGTCCGAAAGGTCCGTGGCGATTTCGCCGGTCAGATGGTAGCGGATGTAATCCTTCGGCAGGCAGAAGCCCTCGGCCTGTTCGTAAATCCGTGGCTCATTTTCGCGCACCCATAACAGCTTACCCCCGGTATACCCGGGTAACATCGGGTTATCCGTGTAACTGAGCAGGCCATCCACCCCGCCTGCTTTGGCGTAGACCTGGGCGCATTGTTGGGCGCTGCGCTGGTCGTTCCACAGGATCGCCGGGCGCAGCGGTTGCCGGCTCCGGCCCAGGAGCACCAGCCCATGCATCTGCCCGCTCAACCCGATGGCCTGGATGCGGCCGGCATCCAGGTCCGCCATGACACGAGCGATCGAATCCTTCACGACCCTCCACCACATTTCGGGATCCTGCTCGGCCCAGCCGGCCCGCGGGGTGATGACCGGGTATTCGACAGCTTGTTTCTTAACAATCCTTAGAGATGAATCGACCACCAGTGTTTTACAGGTGGTCGTCCCCAAATCGATCGCCAGGATTAAGGGTTCAGCATTCATTCAGATCTTTTTACACGACTTTCGGATGATCAGGCTATCGCGGAGGACGATCTTCTGCGGTGGCTGCCGGCGTCCAGAGATCAAATCCGTCAGCAGCAACAGCGCATTGCGCCCGATCTCGTAAGCGGGCTGGGCGATCGTGGTCAGCGAGATGAACGAGGCAAACGGGATATCGTCGTAGCCGATGATCGACACATCGTCCGGGATTGAATAGCCGCGTTCCTCGAGGGCCTTCCAGGCTCCAAAGGCCATCATGTCATTCGAGGCGAAAATTGCGCTAAAGCGTTTGCCCGATTCCAGCAGCGCTACGGTTTCTCGATACCCGCTCTCCAGCGATGTATCGCCTCGCAAGATCAGCTCCTCACATGGCTCGATTCCGAACTCTGCCATGCCTTTGCAGTAGCCGGCCAAGCGTGTCACAGACGTGCTCAGGTACGCCAGGCCAGAGATGAACACGATCTCCCGGTGGCCCAGGTTGAGCAGATAGGTCGTCGCCTGGTAGGCGCCCTCCTGGTTATCGGAGGTGACGGAGCAGATATGGTTCATGTTGATTTCACGATCCAGGAAGACGATCGGGAAGCCCTGATCGAGCAGCTCTTGCATGGCGGGAGCCAGCAGCTCGCTGAACGGGATGTAAATCAGGCCATCGATGCGGGTAGCGCTCAGGGTTTTGAGGTGTTCAGACTCGGTTTCCGGGCTCAGGTCCGAATTCGCCAGCACCGTGGTGATCCCCTGCACAGCGGCCATATGGGTGATGCCTTTGATCATCAAAGGAAAATATGGGTTGGTGATGTCTGGGATCAGCAGCCCGATCCGGTTGGCTTGACCGTTCTTCGACCGGGTCTTGTGCTTGTAGTTTAGCTCTTCAACGGCTTTTTCCACCGCACGGCGGATTTCTGGCCGCACCGATGGATCGTTGTTGAGCACCCGCGAGACCGAAGCCATCGAAACATTGGCCCGCTTGGCCAGATCGCTCGTTGTGACTGCTTTCTTTCTACCCATGGCACCCTGAACTCTCAAAGAAATTTACCGCCCGGATATCCGGATAGAATTCTACTCCAAATTCATAATCGTTGCTGTTCGACTACAAATAACGCCGGTAATCGTTGACCAGCAGGTATTCCGGCTCGGCATCTTCTTCGATCGTCGGGAAGCGCGGGCCGTCAACGACAAAATAATTATCTGTGCTGTCGTCATTCACCGCGCTGACCTCACCGACCAGGACCCGGCCTTTCCCCGGCTCGCCGTAGAACAGGTGCAGCATGCCCGGCTCCAGGAAAATGCTCTCGCCCGGCGTCAGCACCACCTTCTCACCTGCTTTCATCGTCCTTGGGAGGCCATCGACCTTGACGGTCACCGGCAAATCGGTCGGCTTGAAATGCTCGTCGCCCTGGTACAGCTCGATGACCAGATTTCCGCCGCCTCGCACGATGATATCTTCGAATTTTATAAAATGCGTGTGGAGTGGAGTGACCTGGTTCTCGTTGACGACGATGATCTTCTCGCAGTAGGTTTTGCGGGTCTTGTTCATCACCCCGTTGCGCAGGTTGAAGTTGATCAGCCCGATCTTTTCGAAATTGCCGCTGCCGAAGTCGGTGATATCCCAACCAAGGCCGCATTGGACGATCTCTTGAACCAGCTCGTGCTTGCCCCGCCAGGCAGGCGGAGCCCAGAAGGCCCATTTGGGAAGCCAAAAATTCATTTCCCGAAAAAAACCGATCGTTTCGGTAATGATGTGGTTGATCTCGCTTCGTTTCATCGGTCGTCTCCCGGTTTTTTGATCCTGATGGCTTTCCGAATTACAGGATTGGATCTAGGAAGGGTCGTTTATTCTGCTTTAATCCCTATTATGCACCAGCGAAATCAAAATGTCAAGGACTTTCAGAAAGATGTGAGAAATATTTCTGAATATATTAAAACTTTCAGAAAACTATTGACATTATTTCAGCGTTAGGTTATAAAGAGTGCACGATTCGTATCTTTGCGGTCTTCTGCTTCGTGTTGAAAGGGTTCCTGGATGGTGTACACGCTTCCAACCAGCAAAATACCGTTAGACCCGCACCGCGACCGAGGGGCGATTCAAGCTTTACAAGCATCGGCGGTTGTTTTTCGTAAAAAAATATTGGATACCGGCCACGATCTGGGTATCCGGCTGCATTACGGCGCGATCATGAGCTCCGCCGAAATCCTGACCCTGCTTTACCTGCGCTGGCTGCGGCTCGATCCGCCCAACCCGGACTGGCCCGAGCGCGACCGGTTTGTCCTTTCGAAAGGTCATGCCGCCCCGGCTCTGTATGTGGCGCTGTGGATGCGCGGCTTCTTTCCCGAATCTACCTTCGATACCTTCCGCCGGCTGGGAAACCCACTTCAGGGTCACCCCGATCGCATGAAAACCGCCGGGGTGGAATGCTCGACCGGCTCATTGGGTCAAGGCTTCCCGGTGGGCTGCGGCATGGCGTTAGGGGCAAAGATGGATGAGGCGCCGTATCGTGTTTATACGCTGATCAGCGACGGGGAATGCAATGAAGGCTCGATCTGGGAAGCTGCGCTGATCGCGGCCAACTTGAAAATCGACCACCTGACCGTGCTCCTGGATTGGAATAAAAAATCATCTTACGGGATCATGGCCGGCAGGAATGAGGTCGCCCCGCTGAGGGAAAAATGGGAAGCCTTCGGCTGGGCGGTGCTGAATTGTGACGGGCACGACTTTGTCGAGCTTTCTCAGGCGCTCTACACGGCTGAAAACACCGCCGGCAAGCCGGTTGTGATCCTGTGCAGCACCCAAAAAGGTCGCGGCATACCCTACGCCGAGGCCAATCCAACCCGCTCGAATTTTGGCCTGACAGAAGCCCAATACCAGGAGGCCGTTGCCTCATTAAGCGCGCAACTGGAACGGATCAACGCATGACAGGTCCTGCTGAAGATATCACTAAAGCCTATAGCGAAGCCCTGGTCGAAGTCGGGCGTGCTTTCCCGAGC
>MGNS01000031.1:0-159 GCA_001795165.1 Chloroflexi bacterium RBG_16_57_11 | reverse complement strand
CGACATTGCCGATTCCTGCCAGACCGAGGCCTTCAACCGCGAGTTCCCCGAACGAACCTTTGACCTGGGGGTCGCCGAACAGAGCCTGCCCACGTTTGCGGCCGGCCTGGCGCTGGTCGGCAAGATCCCCTTCTACAACAGCTTTGCGGTTTTTGCGGT
>MGNS01000030.1 GCA_001795165.1 Chloroflexi bacterium RBG_16_57_11 | reverse complement strand
GCCTGATCAATTGGTAAGGTACGACGTATAAACCTGTGGGTAAGTTCGCTTTGGAGCGCGTTTTGCACCAAAAACTAGCTAGAAAGAAAAACGTAACGTTCGAGCCATCGCTGAAAACATATCGCCATGAAGCGCTGTCTTGATCAAAGTCCGGTCTTATCCAAACAGATACGCTAAAGGCAGATCGATTGTTGAGATAGGGGAAGGTTCCAAGATTGAGGTACGAGCTGGTACCGTTAAATTCAAATCCACCAGAATAAATGCTTGGATAGTACCAGGTCGCGCCATTGTTAGCACAACCCACGCAGCCGTTGAGATCATCGGTGATTGCATTACTTGCAAACCCCCAAGCAGATATCAAACCGATTGTTTGGGCTCCAACCCAGACCGGGAAAAAAGAATAGATTAGGGCAAGTGAAAGCGAAAAAACTAAAGCATACGTGCGCATCAAACGATAGATCACGTCACTCAAATAAACCAACCATTTAATTGTCTTTAACAGGCTTTATGGCATAATTATGACAGAAACGGAAACCAAAGTCACGTGTCATTCGTCACCATAATTCATTACTTGCTTCCAGTAAGCCGTTCGGCCGATCAATTTATCACACATCAATCAATTATTTTCCATGTTTAAATTATTGCTTTGGAGAATACTGTGATCACCCTCACCCCCATGTCTGCGCCCGAATTTCGGGATTATCTCGCCAATGCGATCCGGACATACGCCCAAGATAAAATCCAGGCCGGCAACTGGAGCCAGGACGAAGCGCTGGAGCGTTCAATCAAAGAGTTCGAAGGCTACCTGCCCCAGGGTGTTCAGACCCCAAACAACTACCTTTTCAGCCTGATGAACGAGAACGGTGATAAAGTCGGCATCCTGTGGTATGCCACCTTGCCCAAGCGGCCGGGGCTGGCTTTTATCTACGATTTTGAAATTTACGAGCTATTTCGCCGTCGAGGTTATGCAAGTCAAGCGCTCTCTGCCATGGAGAAAGACGCTAAAGCGCTCGGTTTACAACAAATCGAGCTACATGTTTTCGGACACAACACAGCCGCCCGCGCCCTTTATATGAAAGTGGGCTTTGTAGAAACCAACGTGATGATGGTAAAAACCATCTCATGAGTAGCCCTCTTCCGGTGTCCCTGTCATTTTGAAAATCTGGTCAACATGATCCTGGTACGGACCTATTCAGGGAATTGAGCCGGATTGGAAAAATTGCGAGAAATAACAAAGGATAAAAAAATGAAAACTCTGGTAGTTGGTACTGGAATTATCGGCGTTATCTACGGTTGGGCATTGTCTGAGGTGGGTGTAAATGTCACACACCTCGTGCGCCAAGGCAAGGTGGACAAGTTCAAGAACGGGGCCACTCTGGATATGCTGGACGAGCGAAAAAACCACCCCAAGTACAATCAGTCTCGGTATGCCCTCAAATGCGTGGAAGAGATATCAACGCAGGATGACTATGAGCTCATCATCGTGCCTACCAACCTGCACCAGACCGAAGAAGCGTTAAAAGCACTTGTGCCCGCATCCGGTCAGGCAGTATTTCTCATCTTCACAGGCAACTGGGAAGGGACGGAGTACATCGACCGTTTGTTACCCAGAGAGCGGTATCTGTTGGGCTACGCCGATGGCGGCGGGACGGTTCGCGATGATGGCGTCTATTGGACCAACCTGGGAGCCGAGGTGCACCTGGGTGCAATAAATGGTAAACAGGCTGGGAATTTAGAAAAGGTGAAAGCGCTCTTCGTACGCGCCGACATGCTGCCGGACGTACAGGAGAACATCCTGCACTGGCTCTGGCAGCACGCTGCCGGGGTGGTCGGCTTTTCGGCCGGTTTCGCCAAACACCGGGATCTGAAGACGTATCTATCCGATAAGAATTTGCTTCGCCAGTGCGTACTATCCACCAAGGAGCTATATCACTTGTGTACCCTGCGAGGTGTGGAATTGAAGAAATTTCCCGAGGCGAGCATCGTCAATTTTCCTGCCTGGCTGGTTTCTATCTTGATTCGCTGGAATTTCAGGCGCAATGAAAGCATGCAACGCTACACAGCGCATGCCGCCAGCGATGGTAGCCTGCAGGAGACGAAAGCTTATTACAATGCCATGCTGATGACCGCCGCAGAGCTGGGTTTTGACATGCCCTACACCAAGTCGTTGGGCGCGTATTTGACAAATTATTAACTATCTCCGGTGGTTTAGCAGCTACATCCCGAAGCGGACGGCCGGGTCGTTGGGCACATCCGGTTCCGTCAGGTCCACATCCAGACCGAAACCGGGGCTTCCCCCGCCGTCTCCCTGGTCCCGATAGCCATCCTGCCCGAATACCAGAACCAGGGCATCGGCTCAGCGCTGGTGCGAGGCGGCCTGGAGGAGAGCCGGCGCCTGGGTTATGCCATCGTCATCGTGCTGGGCCTTCCAGACTACTACCCGCTCTTTGGTTTTTCATCGAAAGCGGCGAAAGCGCTCGAATGCCCGTATTACGATGCCGGCGATGCCTGGATGGCGCATGAGCTCATCCCCCGCGCCCTGGACGCCGTGAGAGGCTGGGTCGTTTATCCCCCCGCTTTCGATGGTGCATTGCTTAAAGGTGATCTCTTACGTACACCCAGCATCGAGTTTACGATTTCGACTATAATACATGCCAAGCTGGTGAGAGATGACCAAAAAACGTAAGCTGATCCAATAATTGCTTTCCGGTTCTAAGAATATTCGCTTCTCGGATGCCCAGGCTGCCATTGAAGCTTTCGGCTTCCGCCTGGATCGGGTCAGCAACCACATCTATCTACACCCCGATGTGAAGGAACTGATCAACCTCCAAGATGTGAATGGTAAAGTGAAACCCTACCAAATCAAGCAGTTCCTGGAAATTGTCGAGCGGTATCACCTGGAGCTGGAGGATGAGCCATGAAAGATTACCATATCAACGTGTTTTACAGCGAGGAAGATGAAGGCTACATTGCCGACATCTCTGATTTAAAGCATTGCTCAACTTTCGGTGAAACCCCAGAAGAAGCTTTGCATCAGGTTTTGATCGCCAAAGCCGCCTGGCTCGAAACCGCCCGCGCCGCGGGCAAATCAATCCCCCGACCACGGTATCGCCCGTTGATCTACCAAATTGCTTAAAAGATGGCTCGGCCCTCCTTCCACATCCTCCCCTTCACCGCTGACCTGCTCCCCGCCGCCGGGGCGCTACTGGCGGGTCGCTGCCTAGGCGACCGGCTGACCCTGCCTGCGCTACCCGCTCACTTCGAAGAACCGGCTGTCGCTAAGGCCGCGATCCAGGCAAGCCTGGATCGCGATCACGCCCGCGGCGTCGCTGCCGTGGATGGCAACCAACTGCTTGGCTACCTGGTTGGCGATTTGGTGATCGACGCCGTGTGGGGGCGCTCGGCCTGGGTGCGCCTGGCAGGCTGTGCATCGACCCCCAACCAGAGCCCCGAGCTGGCGCGTGACCTGTATGCCGCCCTGGCCGAGGGCTGGGTTGGATCCGGCTGCTTCACCCATTTCGCCCTGATGCCCAGCACCAACCTGGCCCTGCTCCAGGCCTGGTATTCGCTGAGCTTTGGCATCGAGCAAGTCTACGGCCTGGCTTCGCTCGATCAGCTCGACTTAAGCCAGCCTCCAGCCTCAGCTGGTGTGGAGATCCGCCGCGCTGTTTCAACGGACCGCGCAGCGCTGGCCTCGATGTACGACCTGGTCTGGCGCGCCAACGTCGCACCGCCTGTGTGGGGATTACACCTGCCGGAGAATGACGCCGAACTTCGCGGTGCCTATGGCGACCTGGTCGATGATCCCGACGCCACCGTATGGTTGGCCTTCCTGGATGGGGAGTCGGCCGGCTTTCAATGCTACTTCCCTGGAGAGCACAGCGCCGACTCGCTGCTCGTCCCGGATAACTGCACTGTATTGGAGGTCGCCGGCACCCATCCGCAGGCCAGGGGTAAGGGAATTGGCGCCATGCTCACCCATCGCGGTCTGGCTTATGCCTATGCGAATGGCTATCGCCACTGTCTGGCCGACTGGCGCAACGCCAACCTGCTCGCTTCCCGCTTCTGGCCGTCTCAAGGCTTTCGCCCCGCAGCTTACCGCCTGGCCCGCCGGGTCGATCCGCGCATCGCCTGGGGAAACCACAACCTATAAGCCGGGTGCGACGTGCACTTTTAGTTGACATTGTCTTCTTACCTTGATATAATACAAAAAAGACACCATTACTCTGCGTCACTTTCCCTCCCCAACAAATCAGATCGAGAACCAGATCTTTTCATAAAAACTAAACCAGAACCAAATCCGCTGCTTATCAAATTAACCGACCGGCCTGGACATGTTTCCAGGGGTGAATGGTGAGCGCCAGATCCGGCCTGGTCGGCTGGCTCTGTAACCAATCAGCGAAATTGTGACAGATAGAGGTTTCATGATCACAGCTCGCCTTCGTCATCGTTCGAAACGGTACAATCACCAATCCATCGAGCATAAGCGTTGGATCCTGCGCGGGCTAATCAATAATTATCTGGTGCGCTTCTTCGTCAAATTCGATGCTGTGCTAGGCCTGGAGAATTTACCTGCCCGTGGTCCGGCGGTCCTGTTTTTCAACCACATCGCATTCTTTGATCCAATCGTGGTGATGCATGCATCGCCCCGCAATATCGTGCCCCTCACCAAGGCAGAGGGGTTAAACAACCCGATCATCGGTGCGTTCCTGCGACTTTGGGAGGTGATCCCGGTACGCCGTGATGCGATTGATCGGGAAGCATTACGCAAGATGGCCGAGGTGCTTGAAGCCGGGGAGATGATCCTCATGGCGCCGGAAGGTACCCGGCATGCTGAGCTTCAACAAGCCAGGGAAGGCATTGCTTATGTTGCTTACCGTAGTGATGTCCCGGTGATACCGGTGGCGATCGAAGGCACCGAAGGATTTCCAACCCTCAGCCTGAAACGATGGCGCCAGGCCGGCGCAAAAGTGATCATCGGCAAGCCATTCTGTTTCAAGCGACTGTCGAGCCGTCTTAGGCCGGCACACCTGCGGCAGATGACGGATGAAGCCATGTATATATTGGCCAAAATGCTCCCCCCGCACCGGCGAGGGGTCTACGCCGATTTGAATTCGGCCACGACAGAAACAATCCAGTTTTTATAGGAGGTATAGACATGGAGATCAAGCGGATCAGCATCATCTCTTCCGAGCCGAACATCCCAGTTGGGGGAAGCTATCACGACATCATGCCCGTTTTCGGTCCATTAATCATTGCCACCATTTTGAATAATCACGGCTATGAGGTCAAAGTGTTCGAGGAACGCCTGTATCCGATGGACTGGGATTTTATCCTCAGCTCAGATGTAGTCGGCCTTTACACTATGACCTGTACCGTCCGGCGTGTGATGCAACATTCTGCGCGCATCAAAGCCCACAACCCGGACATCGTGACGATTACCGGGGGAACGCACCCATCCGAAATGCCAGAAGATACTTTGCGTTTCTGCGATTACGTTGTGCGCAAGGAAGGCGATGTGACCCTGCTTGACTTGCTAGACGCCCTCCAAACCGGCCGCGATCTCAGCACCGTACAGGGCATCTCTTATAAAATGGGCGGCAAGATCATTCATAACGAGGACCGCCCATTTGTTGAAGATATCGATGTCCCGCTGGATATGTCGCTGATCCACCTTTTCAAGAGCGACCCGCCATGGAAGTTGAAATTGATGGGTAGTAAAGTGTTAAATGTCATCCAGGCCACCCGCGGCTGCCCGTTCACCTGCTCGTTTTGCTATGGCATCCGCCAGCTCGGCGTGGGATACCGAATGCGCTCGATCGACAGCCTGATCCAGGAGATCAAGGACCGCATGGCGTATTCGGAGAGCGACAAATTTCTATTCGTTGATAACCACTTTGTAGCCAACCCGCGCTACACCCGTGAGCTGCTACTTCGCATGAAAGAAGAAGGCATTCGCTTTTCCTGGTGTCTGGTGTTTACCCGCATCGAAGTCTACAAACACGAAGATATCCTCAAATTGATGGAAGATGTTGGCATAACCAATTTGCATATCGGGCTGGAATCCTTCAACAACGCCAGCCTGGATTATTACAACAAGCATCAGAGCCGCGACCAGGTTATCGAGGCGCTCACGACGATCAAGAAATATAAGCTGCGCATCTCGGGCTCATTCGTTCTGGGCACCGACGTCGACACCGTGAAGACAACGCGCGAGACTGTCGACGTGGCGCTCAAATATGGGGTCCACAACTATATTGGGTTTTCTCTGATGGAATTCCCCAACCTGAGCAGTCCTGGCCTGGTGCCATATAACCGCATGGTCATCCGCGACTATGATTACGGCAACGGCACTTTCGTATTTTACTTTCCAAAAAACATGCGCCCCTCCGTCCTTCAAAGGGAGATGAACAACGGTATGCGGCGCTTTTATCTGCACAAGATCCTGGATGACATCAAGGAGCTGAATTTCCATGAGCTGTATTACAAGTTGAGCCACTTCCCCCTCTTTATGAGCATGTCCAAACACTGGAAGGATCACGTACATTATTTGGAGAAAATGGAGCAAGGGATGTATGACGATGAGGATCATCTGATCGAGGCAAAGTTGGGTGAAGGCATCTTCCCACCCGACACGATTCGTCCCTGGCTGCCGGAGGTGCAGGCGAACGTCGTCCACCCACCGATGATGATGATCCCCACCGGGCAGGTGCGCGTGCCAGCCGGGTATGGTAAGAATACCGCCGGTCGGGAGACCGGTATTGAATTGGAGCCGCTGCCCGTAATGGTTCAGATGGGAGACTAGTGAACATGGAAATCCGTCGCATCAGCCTGATTGCCCCCAAGCCGACTGTACCATTGGGCGCCAGCCATTACCTGGTGATGCTCTTCTGGGGTCTGCCGTTAATCGGCACAATCTTGAAAGAACGCGGCTATGAAGTGCGTGTATTTTTCGAGATCGTCAAGCCAATCGATTGGGAATTTGTCTATAGCTCGCAGGCGGTGTGCTTCCAAACCCTGGCCTGTACTGCGAACCGCACGTTTGAATTCATCCGGCGAATCAAAGCCAACAACCCGGGTGCGGTGACGGTCATCGGCGGGACCCTGCCCACTGCCGTGCCCGAGGATATGCTGAAACGCTGTGACTTCGTCGTCCGTCAGGAAGGCGATGAGAGCTTGCCAGATCTATTGGACGCTTTGCAGCGCGGTCACGATCTTCGCACGGTGCCTGGTATATCCTACAAGGTCGACGAAACAGAGTATATCCATACCCCAGACCGGCCAATGGTGGCGAACATCGACACCATTCCCGATCTGTCGCTGGTGCACGGCTGGAAAGAGCTCAACCGCTGGAAATTGTTGCTGCGCGGCAAAATGCAGATGCACGTCGTGCAAACCTCGCGCGGCTGCCCGTACGCCTGTTCGTTCTGTATCGTGCCCATGATGTACAACGCTCACACCTACCGGGTGCGCAGCATCGACAGCGTGATCACCGAGATCAAGACCAAGATCGACGAGAGCGATTGCCGGCGGTTCATGTTCGTGGATAACTATTTCGGCGGCTACCGGGAGCACGCCAAAAAACTTCTCCGGCGTATTATCGCAGAAGGCCTCCAGTTTCGCTGCTTCGCCTTCTGCCGCCTGGAGATTTACAAGGACCCCGAGTTCTTGGGGCTGCTCAAGCAGGCCAATTTCGACCCCCTGTTCATCGGCTTCGAATCCTTCAATGACAGCACCTTGCAAAGCTTCGAAAAACACCAGACGGCGAAGCGTATCATCGAGTCGATCAAGGTCATCAAGGAGCACGACCTGCGTATCTCCGGCTCTTTCATCATCGGCTCGGACGATGACACGGTGGAAACGATCCGCCAATCGATGGACGCGGCGCGGCGTAATGGCATCGACAATATCAATATTTTCCCACTATCCGCCATGCCCACCCGCAAGCCTGGAGTGGTTCCTCGCCGGCGCATGATCCTGCTGGATTACGACTTCGGCAGCGGGAACCACGTCACCATTTTCCCCAAACAGATGAAGCCCAGCACCCTGCAAAAAGAATACATCCGCGCCTATCGTCTGTTCAATAACCCCGGCAGGGCGCTGGATGCCGTTCGCAATGGCAACCTGCAAGCCGGCGTGGAGCGATTGTTCGCTGCCCTGGCTCACCGTGAGATCATCGCCGATATCGAAAAACGCTACCTGCCGCGATTATTTGAGATCGAGCAGGGGTATTACGACGCCAACGAGCGGCTGATCGAAGAGCGCTTACCGCCTGACGGGATTATCAACAGAGAAGCGATTTTAGTGCCTGAAGAGGAATCGCCTTACGACGTTAACCTGCAGCACGATCCGGATATGCTCTTGTTATTGGGTGATAATGGCCACCATGCTCACCCGCCTTCAAGCGGGATGATCAGCCAGGATGCCGTTTCTGAGATGGTGAGAAAACATACCCTGGATATGGCGCTGCGCAAATGCTATGGGAATTTGCTTTCTTGAGAATCCTCCATACCTCAATCGCGTGAGGAAACGACGCTCCGTAGACCAGGGGCACAAGTAAGTTGCGACTCTCTTTCAAGCGAGTTTCGTTCGTCCGAACGAAGATTGCCAGGGCATCGCACTTCTCGCAAGTGGATGCCGGACCCCGCCCTATTGAAACGGAAATTTTTTATCTCAGAGTGCGTTCTGTACGCCAGGCGCGGGTACCAACCATTTGGCACAGAAATGCTGCGGCCACCCTCCAAATCTACCGAGAGTGTATCGTCCGTAACGACCACGTCACAATCCTAGCTAGAGTGACTACCGCAGAAGGCATATCTTTAATCACAGAACTAATGAGCTATAATTGATATGTATTCTCTGAATTATGGCAGGGCATTTTGATGACTATAAGGAGATTGATATGAGAAAAATTGTTATGTTGAATAGAATTTCTCTCGACGGCTTTTTCGCTGGGCTAAATGGAGAAATCGATTGGTTCATCCATGATCCCGAAGTTGACCAGGCCGCGCATGAGATGATGCAACCTGACACGCTTTTATTGGGCAGGGTAACCTATCAGATGTTTGAAAGTTATTGGCCACCCATAGCGATGGATCCAGATGCTCCCGAGGAAGCCCGGATTATAGCCAATGAATTAAATCAGATGAACAAAGTGGTTTTTTCGAAAACTCTGGAAGAAGTTACCTGGGTGAATACGAAACTGGTTCACGACGGTATCGTGGGTGAAGTGGAGATGCTAAAACAAGGGGCAGGCCCTGACATAACCATATTTGGCAGCGGCTCAATTGTGCAACAGCTCACGAATCGAGGATTAATCGACGAATATTTGATTATAGTTACTCCGGTTGTTGTCGGAACCGGAAAGCCACTGTTTAAAGATGTCCAAAACATTAACCTAAAGCTGTTAGATACGAGGAATTTTAAGTCTGGAAACGTTTTGCTGCATTACGCAACTTGAAAAAAATCCTTACCTAACAGAAACCTCAGCGCCTCTCCTATAAACAACTCAGTATTGGTATCCGTGGCAATATGCTGCTGCCCTGGCATAATTACAACGCGGTTATTGGAGAGAACTGCATCAATCATCTCGGCAGCCAGGCGGGCAAACGGAAAGTTGATCATTTTTCCAGACGCCTGCCGACCACTTCCTGAGTGACCGGGTCATTCGGGGAAATTTCCAGAGAGTGGAGGATTGCCCAACCTCGACCAGCCCGTGGTATAAAAATTTTGCGGTTGGTTGGGTCGCTTTAAACGAGCTGCTAAGTGGTTACCCGGCGACCGGTCTAAGCATTCGACAGGTCCAGGCCGATATTAAAAACCGCTTTGTAGCCACCATTTTCGCTTGTTGCGTCGAGTAATAGTTGGTCGCCTCCGTTTTGGTAGATCCCGTCATCGGCGTTGCGCCGGTCGCGCTGGCCTTTTACGGCATATGGCGCCTGGGCGTGCACCTGGTCGGTCAGGTCGTCGTCTAAGAAAAGCTGCGAGGTGAACTCATAGCCGCTCGCCGTGGCGGCCTCAGTGCGGATTTTAAAGTGAATATGAACTGCCCGACCTGTATACCAGCCAGGGTAAATCGTGGTGAATTGGACCGTGCCGTTCTCATCTGTTACCTGGTAGCCGCGCAGGAACTGCATCCCTTCAGTAACGAACCCTTCCGCCTGATCCGTGAAACCCGAATAAACTCCCTGTGCATCGCAGTGCCAGATGTCCACCACGGCTCCCGCAAGCGGTGCGCAGCCATCGCTGCCAACCTGGGTCACGTTGAACGTCAGAACCAGCGGCATACCTTCCACAATCGAGCCATTCGACGGCTCGACCCGGATATCTGACCGGTCGAGCTGGTCATCCAGGAAATAAGGACCTTCCGTCATCTCCGGTCGTACGACGCAGACCGGCATATTTGCAGATTCGGTTGCCATTATCACTTGTGTGGCTGGAATCGGAGGGCTTACCACCAGCCGATTGGCTTGCGTCGGCGTGGATTGGCTCTCCAACCCCGTGCAAGCTGCCAGAATTCCACCTCCGGCCGCGGCCATCAGAGTCAAAAACTCCCTCCGGCTGAGAATACGTCCTACCGGTCGATCATCGTTGTCCATTACCATTACCTCCATCGGCATCCAGGATCGATCCCACCATCAAGAGGGAAATCCTGGCCCAAATTACCTTTCGAATATTAGATATCATAGACCTAAATAGGTCGTTCAATAAACAAGTATACCGAATGACTGTGCAGGAATCTTTTAGAAAGTATGAAGAAAATGATAAGGATCATCTCAAGATTATGCCAGGTGCGACGCACTGGCGAACTTCGTTCGCACGAAGTGCATCGCACCTGATATCGTTGATGGCGTCGATCCTGCCAACCGTTCACTTTATAATACAAGGGTGACGAAACAGACCGATCTGATCGCCTACCTGTTTGACGGGCAACCACACCAGCTTTCCGGCGAGCTGAGGCAATGGCTGGAAGCCTCTGGACGCTTCACCGCCTTCGTCGAAACCAACCGTGATAAAATCCGCAAGAAGATCCGGGTCGCCCTGGAGCCGGAAACTGTCCTGGACCTGCGCAGCGAGCTAGAGGTCGCTGCTTACCTGCTCAACGACCGCCGCCTGGTCCTGGCGTACGAGCCATACCTCAGCGCGCGCCGGCGCGGACCCGACTACGCCGTCACCTACAAGGCTAACCTGGTCTTCAACCTGGAAGTATCCCGTCTGCGGGTGCAATCTGCGGCAGTCGGCGATCCCGCTGAGGGCGCCGGAGTCGATCTTCGCCGGGCGCAGGAGCGTGTGCTGGGCGTGTTATCGGACAAGCTGAGCCAGATGCAGCCCGGCGCCCCCAACCTGCTAGTAATCCACACATCGGACGAGCTAGCCAGGCGGATCGATCTGGGCGTGCTGATGCATAGCTTTAAAGCCAGGGCAGAGGCCAAAGACCCCACTTTTTACGCCCTGCTCGGCTACGCTGGACCGGCAGCCTTCTTCAAAGATTACCTGCGTCTCACCGCGATCATTCTGATGTCGACTGGTGCGCCCCTGTGGATCAACAAACAAGCGCGGCCGCCGCTCCACCCGAAGGCCTTGCGCTTGGTCCAGTCGATGCTGGCAGGCCGCCAGCCGGCCGCATAATCACCTAAATCCCTATACATCATTGAAAGTAGTTTTTATATAAATACGCGGTAGGGAGATCCCTAACCCCAGATCGGGAAATTCCGGATAGACATGCTTATATGTTTGTTATATAACCATATATAGCAGGTTGTTCGAATTCGTGAAAGGGGCGCACCGCGTGCGCCCACCAAGCTGAAAGGTTTTAACCAAATAAGGAGCAAGCCTCATGGCTAAAGAAAGACCGATTTACGGCGAGATCAACAACAAAGCCGATATGGAAAAAGTTTTTACTGCAATCCGAAGCGATGTCGGCCTGGCAAAATCCCGTCCAGCCTTGACGGAGCTTTATAAACGCGCCGGCTACCTGATCACATTAACCCACGCACCATCCTGGGAGGTAAAATTCGGCCGGGAAACCCAGGCGCTGCGCGTGCTGGGTGAGGAGGAGTTCCGCAAGACAGCCCGGGAGATCAACCGTCGCGCCAAGCAAATCGGCACCGAGGCCGAATATGACGAAGAATGGGGAGATTGAGATATGGCTGTTGAGATCAAGAATCACCGTTATCGACCAACTGAGTCGCAATTCAAGGGCATAGCCGATGAAATGTACGTGTCTTACGACTTGGAGCAGCGAACACGTGGCGATGGTCATGCGCTTTACCCCAAGGTCAAATGGATTTACATCGCCGGCGACGTGCAAGGCTGGACGGTTGGCGAGGTCAAAAAACGATCCGGGCGCATCGTGTACGGCGTGACGATCGAGTACCAGCAAAGCCGTAGCGGTTACAACCGGAGGGAGTATATCGCCAGACGGGGACAGACTAGCTACCGGGTTCAGCCAACCAGGGTCAAGGCAAGCTCTCAGATTTACCGTAAAGTAGTGGTAATTCCAAGGGCTGCCCAAAACGTCTGCTTTTATTCCGAACCAAAAAAATTGCCTGAAAAGTATCGGCGGGCACTGCAGGACATCCGGTAGGACTAATCCTTGACCGGATTATTCCAATATTACAGATGAATGAAATGAGGTGAATGATGGAATTCAAGGAAGGAACGAGCGTGATGACTGCCGATGGCAAGGTGGCTGGTCGCCTTCGCCGGGTAGTGATCGATCCGGAGACGAACCAGGTGACCCATATCGTGATCCAAAGCGGGCTGATTGACAGGATTGATCGGGTTGTCGATGTCCAACGGATAGGATCTGCTTCCCGAGAGAATGTAACCTTGCTCTGTATTGCCGACGACTTAGAACTCATGCCCCCATTCAATATCACCCAGTACACACCGGTGGACAGCCAAGTAGTTCCGTTGGTGCCTATGTCGTTCGCAAATCCCCTCCCTGCGCCTCCGATGATCGTTGAAACCAACCGCTCCATCCCCGAAGATCTGATCGCACTGAAAGAGGGAGCGCCGGTGTTCAGCGTGGACGATGAGCATGTTGGAAACGTTAAGCGCGTGATTACGGATCCTGAGGACGGTCAGATCACCCGCTTAATCGTCGCCAAAGGCTTGATCCTTAAAGAGAATAAATCGATCCCGATCGCTTGGGTGGATGTGCTCGGTGAAGATAAGGTATCGCTTATCGTCGATAGTCAACAGATCAAGGATTTGCCCGAATTTCAGGAATAACTATCCCAGATATGACACACCCTAAATCTAATCTAGGGAGTGAGAAAGGCCTTTGAACCAGCCAAAGTTGGCTCAAAACCAGATCACTAGCGATAGGGGTGAAACTCCCATCACCCATCACGTTTCACCCCTCCACGATCTACAACTCTGATATAATCCCATTACGCAGTGCGTCAAAATTGGCCACGGCGCGCAGGAGGCAACGGGCGCGCCGTGGTATAGACACCCGCAAGGAGGATCTTCCATGCCCCCACAATTTCCCCCCGGTGTTCAGTTCACCGCCCCCATCCCGCCCGAATACGAAGCAATCCTGACCCCCAAAGCGCTATCCTTTGTGGCCAAATTGCACCGGGAGTTCAACCCCCGCCGTCTGGAGCTGCTGGCGATGCGCACACAGCGCCAGGCCGCTATCGATGCCGGTCAGCTCCCCACATTCCTGCCCGAGACGGCGGCCATCCGGGCTGACCCCACCTGGCGGGTCGCCTCAACCCCCGCCGACCTGCAAATGCGCCATGTCGAGATCACCGGCCCCACTGATCGAAAGATGCTGATTAACGCCCTCAACTCCGGCGCCAGCGTCTTTATGGCCGACTTCGAAGACTCCAACACCCCCACCTGGAGCAACTTGATCGAAGGCCAGATCAACCTGGTCGACGCCATCACCCGCACGATCGACTTCACCAGCCCAGAGGGCAAGCAATACCGGCTCAAGGACCAGGTCGCCGTGCTGATGGTGCGCCCGCGCGGCTGGCACCTGCCCGAAAAGCACGTGCTGGTGGATGGCGAGATCATCTCCGGCTCGTTGTTCGACTTCGGGTTGTACTTCTTCCACAATGCTCGCCGCCTTCTGGAGCGCGGCAGCGGACCGTACTTCTACCTGCCCAAGCTGGAAAGCCACACGGAAGCCCGCCTGTGGAACGATGTCTTTAACCTGGCCCAGGACGAGCTCAAGATCCCGCGCGGCACCATTCGCGCCACCGTGCTGATCGAGACTATCCTGGCCGCCTTCGAGATGGAGGAGATCCTATACGAGCTGCGCCAGCATTCCGCCGGCCTGAACGCCGGGCGTTGGGATTATATGTTCAGCATCATCAAGAAGTTCCGCTCCCAGCCGGATTTCATCTTTCCCGACCGTGCCCAGGTCACCATGAGCGTGCCCTTCATGCGCGCCTACACGAATTTACTGGTGCAGACCTGCCACAAGCGCGGCGCCCACGCCATGGGCGGAATGGCGGCTTACATCCCCAACCGCAAAAACCCCGAAATCAACGAGATCGCCCTGGCTAAGGTGCGCGATGACAAGCTGCGCGAATCAGGCGACGGCTTCGACGGCACCTGGGTGGCTCACCCCGACCTGGTGCCTGTAGCGACGGAGGTCTTCCACCACGCTCTGGGTGACAAGCTGCACCAGAAGCACCGGCTGCGGGAGGACGTCCATGTGCGAGCGCAGGATTTGATCGATTTCCGCATTCCCGGCGGCGAGATCACCGAGATTGGCCTGCGTACCAATATCAGCGTCGCCTTGATGTACATCGAATCTTGGCTGCGCGGCACCGGCGCGGCCGCGATCTACAATCTGATGGAAGACGCCGCTACCGCCGAGATCTCCCGCGCCCAGGTGTGGCAATGGATCCACAGCCCGCTCGGCTGCCTAACCGACGGCCGCAAGGTGACCCGGGAGCTATATCGTAGCCTGTTACCCGAAGAGCTGGACAAGATCAAAGGCCTGTTCGGCGAAAACCTCTTCGCCTCCGGCAAATTCGACCTGGCGGCACAGGTGTTCGACCAATTGGTCACTGCCGAGCACTTCATCGACTTCCTGACGCCGCTGGCTTATGAGTACCTGGACTGAAATAGAACCACAGAGTCACCGAGACACAGAGATTTTTATCAATAAAACTCTGTGCGCTCTGTGACTCTGTGGTTATCCTATTGATCACCAACCTGTTCACTCACTTCAGGAGGAAACCCATATGTACACCCAAGAGGATGTCAAAGAGCTGGAGCATTACTGGAAGACCGACCCGCGCTGGAAAGGCCTCACCCGCACCTATTCGGCCGAGGACGTGGTTCGGCTGCGCGGCTCGCTTAAGATCGAATACCCGCTGGCCTGCATGGGTTGCTGGAAGCTGTGGGATCTGTTCCACAAGGAGCCCTTCCTGCGCGCCCTGGGCGCGGTGACCGGCAACCAGGCAGTCCAGATGGTCCAGGCCGGACTGAAAGCGATCTATGTCAGCGGCTGGCAGGTGGCCGGCGACATGAACGATGCACTACACACCTACCCCGACCAGAGCCTGTACCCGGTGCAGAGCGTTCCGCATCTGATCACCCGCATCAACAACGCCCTGTTGCGCGCCGACCAGATCCAGCACATGGAGAACCGAGATGACATGGACTGGCTGGTGCCAATCGTAGCCGACGCCGAGGCCGGCTTTGGCGGCCCGCTGAACACCTTCGAGCTGATCAAAGCCATGATCCAGGCCGGCGCTTCCGGCATCCACCTGGAAGACCAGCTCTCTTCATTGAAAAAGTGCGGCCACATGGGTGGCAAGGTGCTGGTGCCGGTCAACGTATTCGTCGAAAAGCTGATCATGGCACGCCTGGCTGCTGACCTGCTCGACGTGCCCGCTATCCTGATCGCCCGCACCGACGCCGAATCGGCCACGCTGATCCGCTCCGATTCGCACCCTGTTGACCAGCCCTTCCTGACCGGCACGCGGTCCGTCGAGGGATACTTCTATGTTAAAGGCGGGGTGGAATACGCCATCCAGCGTGCCCGCGCCTTCGCTCCCTACGCCGACATGGTGTGGTGCGAGACGGCTAAGCCCGACCTGGGCGAGGCCAAGGAGTTCGCCGACGGCGTACATGAGAAGTTCCCCGGCAAATGGCTGGCCTACAACTGCTCGCCGTCCTTCAACTGGCGGCGCAACCTGGACGATAAGACCATCCACACCTTCCAGGAGAAGCTTGGCGAGATGGGTTACAAGTTCCAGTTCGTCACCCTGGCCGGGTTTCACACCCTCAACGCCAGCATGTTCGAGCTGGCCCACGAGTACAACCTGGAGGGCATGGCCGCCTACTCGCGCTTCCAGCAGCACGAGTTCGACCTGGAGCACCGCTACGGCTATAAAGCCATCAAGCACCAGAGCTTTGTCGGTGCCGGTTACTTTGACGAGGTCCTTATGGCCGCCACCTCCGGCCAATCCAGCACCGCCGCCCTCAAAGGTTCCACCGAAGAAGCCCAGTTCGTCGAAGAGACCTACGATGAGGAGATCATGCCGATCAATCCGGCGGAATAATTTTTGAAATAGTTATAAATTTGGGCGGCAACGCCGCCCAAATTTATAACTATGCCCGTCACCGTCCTGGAGGCGGCTGCCGGGTAGTGCAGCACCCCGATTGTAGAGACGATCGCCGCCGCACCATACATTCCCATCAAGCTCAGCGCAGTGCTATTCCAGTTGTCGGTTTGAAGCAACCGTCTAATTGTAATTGACAAATAAGATAGTAATTAGTACAATTAGTTGATCATTGCTCAAGCCTGCCCTCATAACTGACCTTCCCGCCAATACGACACGCCGGCGAATCCTGCAATTCCCGGGACTGGTTGTCCGAAGACCTGGGTGAAGAACTGCAGTATTTACAATTTTCCGTTCATCACCAGTATCTCTGGTGTTTTCAGGGATCCAGTAGTATTTCCAGTGACCAAATCAGCTGCAATGGAGGCATAAATAATGGACCATCATTCTCACCACGGGTCGATGGATCAGCCCCACGATGTCGGTGTTCACGGCATGTTATTCTTCGGCGAGGTAACGCTCTATCTCTCGCATCTACCGATGTTCATGTCGATGCACGATCACCAGGTTATCCTGGAAGTGAGCCTGACCGCCACCGGCAAGGACGCTCATGCGATCTATCGCGCCGACCGCCGGGACTCGGGCGAGCGGGTGTATACCCTCGTCCCCGAAAGATTTTCTCTGCAGCGGTTGGGCGCCGGAGGAGCCGATGCCTTGCGTACCTTCCAAGGCACCCTCCACCGCGGACACTTCGAAAAACCTGGCAAAGAAGCCATCCTCGAGGACGTGAGGGTGAGCGTGATAAACGTCATCCACTTTCGCAAGTTCGATCCTAACGCCACCATGCTGCCCGAGCTGCAATACCTGCTCTTTGGTCATTCCGGTGAGCTATACCTGGCACACTGGATCACACGACCGCCGGATTTCGACCAGGTTCTGCCGGTGAAATCCATCAGCCCTGACTTCTCAGATGAAGAGCTACGGCATGGCATCATCCTGACCTTCCCTGGGCGTAAAAATCAAATCACCGAACGGCTGCGGGCCGGGGAGCAGGCCATCGCTCACGAGGATGTGACCCTCGAAACCGGCAGCGAGCTTTACCTCGAAGAGGGTGAGCTGGCCGAAGAGGTCACATTCGATACCACACCTGAAGAAAAAGCTGCCGGCTTCTCCTGATAGCCTGCCAATACTTCGCCGCCGATCCTCCATTTCAGGTCAATCCTGATTATCACTGTTAGATTTTTAAGGAAGAGATACCGATGACACAAATCTCTGACGTCTATCAATTTTCCTTGCTGCCCACCACCGACGAACAGGCCTTTCTAACCTTCGCTCGGCAGGAGGGCTTTGCGCTGGCCTCGGTCACGCGGGCCGGCACGGTGACCAGCCAATACCTGCTGCGAGAACACGTCGGGGCAGGCGGGAGGCCGCGCTACCTGTGGGTGGTCCACTGGACGCTTCATTTTGGGATCGAAGCTCTGGACCAAATCGGGGACAGCCTGTGGAAAGTACATCAGCAGACGGAAACGCAGGCGGAATTGGTCTCCTATGCCCGGTATATCGAGATCGCCGAGTACCTCAACCCTGTTGGTGAGTCCAACCAGGAATAAAGTGATCCCGGGTTATTTTCCCCAGCATTAAGGAAGGAGTGAAAAATGCACAACGCCTCAGATGCCGTCTGTGTTAACCCCTACTGCGGCTGCGACCAGCCCTGCCAGTGTGCGCCGCCGTGTACCTGCAACCTTGAGCTCATCAGCGAAGAAACCATCACCGAATGGGATGCAGACGCAGGCTTTCTTGTGCATCGCATCGTCTCCACCTATGCTCCCAGATCTGACGCCGTTCGGCGTTACTGATCTGCGGTGCCAATATTGTCATTCTAGACGATTTCTTTAATAATGTGCGGCGCACTTATATAGTGTGTCGCAACTGTCATGCTGGATCAGCAATGCGATAAGCATGACGTCCATCACCCTGCTTCTAACCTAGTCGTCTCACCTATCTCAATCCGGATAGTTTCACTGGAAAATGGAACTTTTGTTGACGAAGTGGTGTATTCATTTTGTAATGTACTTCTTCAATAGTTCTCACAGGCCAGACACCGGCTAACGGATGGGAACCGCTCACCAGGCTTCGCAAGACGACGGTGTCACCGTCCGCCTTGCCTGTCAGGGGATGAATTAGCCTGGGAAGTATTGGTGCGCGCCTATCAAACGCCGGTATTTCGCCTCGCTTATCTCCTCCTGGGCGGCGCCGATGAAGCAGAAGATGTCACGCAGGAGACCTTTATCCGGGCTTACCGGTCGCTTGAACGCTTCGACACAACACGACCTTTGCGGCCCTGGCTGTTCAAGATTGCCTCCAACCTGGCCAGCAACCAGCGTCGATCCATAGGCCGTCAGCTGGCTGCCTTAAGGCGCCTGTTCCAACCCGAAAGAAGTTCTATTGAATTCCCGGTCGAAGTCCAAGGCGAACAACGCCAGCAAGCCGAAGAGCTTTGGCGGGCTGTACGAGCACTGAGGGTGGCAGACCAACAGATCATCTACTTGCGTTATTTTCTTGGCCTGTCGGTGGAAGAAATCGCCGATGCAATGGGCTTGATCCAGGGCACAGTGAAGTCTCGCCTGCACCGCGCCCTGGAGCGCCTGCGAAATGTGATCGATAAAGATTTTCCTGCATTGAGAGATTGGAACGATGGACGAACGAACGTTTGAAATCCTTGAAACGCGTTTGAGGGACACCGCTCGCCACTTCCCTTACCCGGCGACTCCGGATTTCTCTAGAGTCGAGGCCATTCGGAGGGTGGCCAGGCGTCAAGGCCGACCTCGTGTCCAGTGGAGAATAACCTGGGTTGCGGCGTCTATCCTGATTATCCTACTGCTTGCCGTTATGGCCACCCCCACAGTACGAGCAGCAGTGTTGGAGTTCATCCAGATTGGGGTCGTTCGCATCTTTCAGACCGCCCCAACTCCTTTGCCCGAATCCCCCGTAACCGCGACGCCGCTGCCTGCCGTCACAGGGACCCCTTCACCCACCTATACACCCAGGCCTATTCCCGTGGACGTGATCTCAATTTTGGATTTACAGGGGCGAACCACTCTGGAAGAAGCGCGCGTAAAAGTCGGGTTCCCAATCCGCTTGCCGTCTTATCCATCCGACCTGGGTTCACCTGATCAGGTCATCTTACAAGATCATGACGGAAGTGTGCTTATCCTGGTTTGGACCCTGCCCGATAGCCAGGACAAAGCCCGCCTGAGCTTGCACACCATCGAACCGGGGTCGTGGACAATCGAAAAAGTGAAGCCCCGCTTTCTCCAGGAAACAACGGTGAACGGCCGGACTGCCATCTGGGCAGTCGGCCCGTATATCGTGCGCCTGCTTAATGGAGACCTGGACATCCGCCGCTTAATCGAGGGCAATGTCTTGATCTGGACCGAGCACGGGATCACCTATC
>MGNS01000029.1:9320-9656 GCA_001795165.1 Chloroflexi bacterium RBG_16_57_11 | reverse complement strand
AACCCAATTATCAGGCAACCAAGGCCTTTTGCTATGGAATTGTTAAAAGTGCAAAACTACTGTTAAGAATTGAACCAATGAGAAAAAGAAGAAAGGGGATGCGCATTATGGCTCAAATATGGAAATTCCTGCGTCGGCCGTGGTCTTACGTATGGATTGATTTCATATTGATGTTTGTGATGCTGCTCTCGGCCTGCCGGCTTGCTCCGGCTACCACAGAACCCCCGGCGCCGCCGTCACCTCAGCCTCCAGCACCCACTACTACCGAGCCGGTCCCAGTAGAGCCAACCGTGGAAGTCACACCGCCGGTCGACCTGGCGCCGCAACTGGTCGACA
>MGNS01000029.1:7463-9298 GCA_001795165.1 Chloroflexi bacterium RBG_16_57_11 | reverse complement strand
TGGCGAGGCAGCTAACCCAGTCGTTGTAGAGGAGGGCACCGTCGTCACCGCGCTGTTTTCTTCCGATGGCAACCTGAGCGGATCAGGCGGGTGTAACAATTACTCCACAACTTACGCGCTCACCGGCGACGGCCTCACCGTCAGCAGCCCGATCGCCACCACGATGATGTTTTGTGAAAAAGGCAGTGACCAGGAGGCTGCTATGCTGGCCGCGTTACAGAGCGCCCAGCGGATCGCCTTCACAGATGAAGGCCGTCTGGAGATCTTCTATGACACCGGTGCGAACGTAGAGCAGAAGCTGGTCTACGTCCCCGGGGAGACACAATTGGTGGATACCGTGTGGGTGCTGGAATCGCTGGGCGCACCGGAGGATCCCGCCGCCGTCCAGAGCGGGACGATTATCACAGCCATCTTCGCCTCCGAAGGCACGCTAAGCGGCACTTCCAGCTGCAACAATTACTCGGCTGGCTACACCGTCAATGAGGGCCAGATCGAAATTCAGCCGCCGGTCTCGACCAGGATGGCCTGCAGCCAGGGGATGGAGCAAGAGGCGGCTTATCTGACAGCCCTGACGGGCGCTGAAAGCTACCGGATCTCAGGGGCGTTCCTGGAGATCAGTTACGATGGCGGCGCCGGCCGGCTCCGGTATACTTCACGCAACCTGACCCTGGAGAACACCCTGTGGACCCTGGCGATGATGAACGGAGAGCTGAACACAATCGGACTGGTCGCTACGACCGCCCTGTTTGACCCGGGCAGCGAGCCACAAAAAGGTGCGGTCGGCGGCGTAGCCATGTGCAATAATTATCGTGGCAGCTACGCGATCGAAGAAGACACTCTGACGGTCACCGAATTGGCAGCGACGAAGATTCGCTGCCCAGAGACCGTGATGCAGGCCGAAGCAACCTATCTGGAGCTGCTGGAAACCGCCCAGACCTACCAGGTGCTTGGCCAGACCTTGACTATCAGCTCGGAGAAAGGCGCGCTAACTTACGTCGCCAACCGCGCCGCGTTGGAGGGCACCAACTGGCGGCTGACCGCCATGGGTCCGGCGACAAACCCCCAGGCGCCCGTCGCTGACGCGGATTTCACCGCCCAATTCGTGCGCCAGCAGGGTGTGCCTTCGGGATTGATGGTAGGTGCAACAGGCTGCAATGATTACAACGCTGTGTATGCCGCCAGCCTGTCCGAGATCAAGGTGAACATCCCCTCCCGGACGAACAACCCCGGCTGCGCTTCTGGCCTACCCGAGCAGGAGCTGCAGTATTACCAGGCCCTGAATGCTACTACAAGCTACCGAATCCTGGGCGATACCTTGCAGATCTTTTACGGCGATGGGCAAATGTTGAGCTTTGCTGCCTTCGTGCCTGAGGCAACGCCGCCCAGCGGTGGGCCGCTCACCTGGCTCAATGGCACCCGCTGGTGGCTGGTCTCGATGCGAAACATCGTGCCGCGGCCCGGCACCCAGATCACCGCCGATTTTACGATCGATCCGGACGGTGAAACCGGCACCATCAGCGGAAACGCCGGTTGTAACAATTACACCGCCCCAATCCTGGGCGTATTCCAGGTTGGACCAGTGGCAACCACGAAACTTCTCTGCGCCGAGCCTGTGGGTGTGATGGAGCAAGAGGCGTCATACCTGGCGATGCTATCCACCGCGAATAGCATCACCCAGGTCAACAACCAGCTATTGATTGGCACGGCCGGCGGCTTGTTGGTTTACTATAACGCGCCAGTGCCGGTGATCCCGGTCGAGCCCACCCCCACGGCGACGCCGGAGGCGCCCAGCACGCCGACGACTGAGCTGCCCACGACGGAGCCAGCCACTCCGA
>MGNS01000029.1:6944-7422 GCA_001795165.1 Chloroflexi bacterium RBG_16_57_11 | reverse complement strand
GGGCCAGTAGCCCCGATGCCACCCATCGCGACGGTTCCGGTCGTCCCGGTGCCGCCTATCGCCACCCTGCCCGTCGAAACGCCGCCCGTAGCGGAAATCACCGCTCCGGATGAGGGAACAGCTGGTGAGAAGGTCATCTTCGATGCGCGTGGCTCTACCGCCGATGCGGGGATTGCCAGCTATACCTGGAATTTCAGTGATGGCACCATAGCCGAAGGCGTACTCGTCGAGCATGCCTTTATTGCTCCAGGGAGCTATACCGTAACTCTGACGGTGATGGATTTCATCGGTCAGTCCGGAACGGATCGTGTAACGATCCGGATTGACTGACCTTGAGCAACAGGATCAGGTAATTGCAGCAGGAGTAGTTGTCGCCTGCTCTGGCACCAAATACGGCAGCTACTCCTTTTCTACAAATCTTGAAGGCGATCTAATATCAAACCGGATTGACCGAGATCCAGGAAAAGGATCTCGAAAA
>MGNS01000029.1:690-6862 GCA_001795165.1 Chloroflexi bacterium RBG_16_57_11 | reverse complement strand
GGTTGCACCAGGCGGTAGGCTGGAGATTCCTTTGCTTTTGACCAACCCGGGGAGCATGCCGGACCAGGTGCGCATCAGCATCGAAGGCATACCTTTGGTGTGGGTTTCGGTGGAACAGCCGGTGCTGGTTTTGCAGCATGACGACAAACGCCAGATAAAGCTGACCATCCAGCCCCCCGCGCCGCCGAACACCCGCACCGGGAGATACAACCTGAAACTGGGCGTTGCCAGCACCATCGACCCTGCGCGTAACGCCCAGGTGCAGGTTACATTGACCGTGGCGGGATTCGAAGTTAAGGGTCGCGTAGGCATTCTGCTGGATGGCTTGCAGTACAATGTGGTCCCAAGCGAGCAGATGCCAATTCCGGTGGTGCTGATCAACCAGGGTTTAACGGTTGATACATTCCGGCTATCGTCCGAAAATCTGCCGGAAGGCTGGGTTACTATCCCGGTGCCAGCCCTGCAGTTGGAGCCTGGCGAGGTTAAAGAATCTGCCCTGATCGTGAAGCCGCCGCGCCACTCCAGCGCCCGTGCTGGCAGGTTCCCATTCCGTATTGTAGTGACCAGCCAGGAGGCGCCAGAACAAAGCGCCAGGATCGATTGCAAGCTAACGGTAGCTGCATTCATCGGATTCGAGAGTTCACTCGAGGCTGCCCAGCCGGATCAAAACCTGCCGGCACGCGTGACGATCCAAAATCTTTCCAATGTGCCGGCCACCTTCTAGGTTACCTGGAACAGCCCGGATGACTCGCTGATTTTCGAGCCAGCAGAACCCCAGCAGATCAACCTCCCCATGGGTGAGATGGCACATCAGGAATATGCCACTCGGCTGACCCGGCGCCTGTGGCTCGGGGGTGAAAGGGGATATCCCTATACCGTTACCGTGGGGTCATCCGACCAACAGACCCAAACCCTGGAAGGCGCCTGGATTGCCAAGGGGTTGCTTCCGGTTTGGGCGGCGGTCGCCGGTGGTGGATTGCTCTTGCTGCTTTGCCTCGTATTGTTTGGGGCGCTGCTTCTTCCGGGAATTTTCCGGGAACAGGCTTCCTCCGAGACGCCGACACCGCTGCCAGTGTTGACCAGCACTGCACCGATACCCCTGCCTACGGCGACGCAATCGCAAACCGACCAAAAGCCGTTGCTTATTGAGCGCAACTGGTATTTGGTGTCATATAACAACACGCTCAGCAGCCCCGGCGTACAGGAGCCTTACACCCGGTTCAACCCAGACGGCACGCTAATCGGTTACACCGGTTGCAAAGATCTGAGCGCCAACTTCCAAACCAGCTTTAACCAAATCAGCATCACGAACCTCAGCCTTGGACGCGGTACCTGCCCGGATACGCCTTTGCAGCAGCAGGAAGATGCGCTCGTCGCCATCCTGGGTTCCGCACGCAGCTATTTCGTGGCCGATACTGCCCTCCAAATTGCCGGCGACGCCGGGTTCCTGAACTACTCGCTCACCCAGGTGAACCGCCCCGAGGAGATCCAACCACCACAGGCAGTCATCCAGGCAGTGACGCAGGCCGAAACCGGGCAGGTTGTGGTCTTTGATGGATCAGCTTCGACCGGCCAGGTTCCGCTCGTCGCCTGGAAGTGGGATTTCGGGGATGGCACAGGGGCAAGCGGCGTTGTTGTCCAGCATGTTTATCCCAATCCAGGCACCTTCGTGGTGGGTCTCACCGTAACGGATCAGCGCGGCCAGAGCGGATCGGCCAGCCAACAAATCCATATCCTGGCACGGCCAATCCCGACTGCGCCACCGACGCTACCTCCGCCCACTCTGCCGCCACCGACGCCAACGCAACAAGCTCCCACGCTGCCGGCCCCCACCGTGGCGCCGCCAACGCCACAAGCTCCCACGCTGCCGCCCCCCACCGTGGCGCCGCCAACGCCCACGCCTGAGCCTCAGCTTGAACCGCCGCAGGCAAACATCGCAGGGCCGCGCCAGGGCTTTATCGGAGAGCCGGTCGTTTTTGACGCCTCTGCTTCCCAGCCTGGCAGCAGCCCGATCGTCTCCTACAATTGGACCTTTGGGAACGGTGGGGTTTCGCCGGTTTCACCGGACCCCAGTGTTTCGACGATCTACGATCGCGCCGGCGATTACGAGGTGACGGTGTTCGTCGTGGATGCCAATGGCCTGGACAGCTACGCCAGCACCCGCATCACCATCGACGCCCGCCTGGAGACCGCGGTCTGGACGCTTCCGACTTTGAACGGGCAGCCGCTGGTTCCAGGAACGGCGATCACACTCCAGTTCTTGCAGGGCCGGTTAACCGGCTTCGCTGGCTGCAATACTTATGAGGGCAGCTACACCGCCACGGATAATGGGGACGGCACGTACAGCATCGTTGGTCAACAGATCTCAACCAGCCGGATGACCTGCCCAGCAGAGATCATGACCCAGGAAAATGCTTATCTGGCGGCCTTGCAGCAGGTCACAACTGCCTCCATCCAGGAGAACAGGCTCACCCTGACCTACCCGGCCGGGACATTGATCTACTACCTGATCAATCCTTGATGAATGGACTCCTGTATTGTCAGGAACCCCAAAAGCAGGTTCTAACTCCCACGATCGCAGAAGAAATCCTGCGATCGTGGGAGACTGGCTTGTTTTTATATCGGTAAAATCACCCTTGCGAGCTCGTCATCTTGCTGCGCCTGAGCAATAGGTCAAGCCGATTTCAATGTGTGTCTTATCCCGTGGTGAATAACACTTAGCGCGGCAATCGTGCCAGCTCCTCGAGGTAAACGATCGCGGTTTCAATGCCGCGCTGGAACATCTCGAGGCTGTAATGCTCATTGGGGGAGTGCAGGCCGTCGGTATCCAGCCCGTAGCCCATCATCACCACCGGTATCTGCAAGAGATTGTGGATGTCTGCGACGACCGGGATGCTGCCGCCGCCGCGAGTGAAGACCGGCACATAGCCCCAGCCCCGCTCGTAAGCCCTTGAGGCGGCCTGCATTTCAGGCAGATCGAAGGGGATTAGCGCCGGATTGCCCTTAGCTACCAGCCTAACTTTCACCTTCACAGCCGGTGGGGCGATCGATTCAATGTATTTCTTCAATAACTCGAAGATCTTGTCAGGATCTTGATCCCCAACCAGGCGAGAGCTCAGCTTGGCGGATGCTTTGGCGGGGATGATGGTTTTCGGCCCTGGGCCGCTCCACCCACCCCAGATACCGTTGATATCCAGGGTCGGGCGAGCGGAGACGCGCTCGCGAATGCTGTAGTTTTCGTCGCCCCACAAAGCCGGCACACCGGTGGCGTCTTTGAACATCTCTTCTGTAAGGGCAACTTTCTCCAGCATGGCCCGCTCATCCGCCGTCAACGTGACGACATCGTCGTAAAAGCCGGGCACCGCGATGGTATGATCCGGGTTGTAGAGCTTGCCGATGATCTCGACCAGCGCCAGGCCGGGGTTGTGGGTCGCGCCTCCCCAGAAACCGCTGTGCAGATCCTGGCGTGGCCCTTCGACCTCGACCTCGAGGTAGCACATCCCGCGCAGGCTGTGGGTGATGGCTGGTTCCTCGATGATGCGCATGGATGAGTCGCTGATCACGCACACGTCGGCTTTGAGCATGTTCAGATTGGCTTTGATAAAGGGCGTCAGGTTGGGGGACGAGATTTCTTCTTCGCCCTCCAGCAGGATTTTTACATTAACCGGCGCCGCGCCTTGGGTCTTTAAGTACGATTCGAGCGCCTTGATATGGATGAGAAATTGCCCTTTGTCGTCCGTCGCTCCGCGGGCGTAGATCTTACCATCCTTCTCGACCGGCTCAAATGGAGGGGTAACCCAACCGTCTTCCATCGCCGCAGGCATGACATCATAATGACCGTATACCAGCACTGTCGGCTTATCCATCCCCGCCCCAAGCCATTCGGCATAGGCAACCGGGTGACCGGCGGTTTCCATAACCTGCGCGTTATCGAGGCCCAGACCGCCCAGGTGGCTCGCCAGCCACTCCGCCATGCGCCGGATTTCACCGGCATAATTCGGGTCGGCGCTGATGCTGGGGATGCGCAGCATCTCGAACAGCTCGTGACGAAATTTCTCCGCATGGCTGCGAGAATATTGACGTGGCAAATCGCTTTGTGATGTCATATGGATGATTAGACAGGGTAATTGGTGAACGCGGGGATTATAACATACAACAATACAGCCGATAGCCAGCGACCAAGTTGAGGCCTGCTCCCCAAATCTTGAAGACATCTAAAAGGTTGTATAATTCGTCGAGGTGAACGAGGCGCTCAACGATATAATTGACCAGCCCCAATAAATTTCTTAGGAAGGATGTAATTCATGTCAATATTTGCTCTATCTCATGCGAGTGGTCGGGAAATGTTGGTTTTGATTGGCACATTACACACAGACCTGGCCTACCTGGATCCCGGCTCTGGAAGCTTTATCCTACAAATCCTGCTGGCGGTACTGTTAGCCAGCTTGCTGTTCATGAAAAACTTCTGGCGAAAAGTCTTTAGTTTCTTTAAGAAATCCTCCCCGCAAGATCAAAGTGAAACCCCGGATGTCGAGGAAGAGGATCAGGAAGGCAAATGAGCTCTCAAGTCCACAATCGGCAGGTGATTGCTGGCTCTTTTCGCGACCCGAGTGGTTTTCTCTTTCGAGAACAGGGGGTTCTTTACCGCCAGGTCAACCGGATTTACCAGGATCATTATGATCAACTGATGAGCTCAGGTTTATATGACGCTCTGGTGAAGCGAAAATTGCTCATCCCTCACCAGGAAGTCGATCAGACTGCGCCGCGCCCTGACCTGGCCTATCGGGTAATTCGACCCGAACCGCTCGATTACCTCTCCTATCCATACGAGTGGTGCTTCAGCCAATTAAAGGATGCCGCCCTGGCTACTTTAAAGATTCAAAAACTTTCGCTCGAGCGTGGCATGACGCTAAAGGATAGCAGCGCCTATAACGTTCAGTTTCATCGAGGGCACCCGCTGCTGATCGACTCGCTTTCTTTTGAAGCCTACCAACCCGACCAGCCGTGGGTAGCCTATCGCCAGTTCTGCCAGCACTTTCTGGCCCCGCTCAGCCTGATGGCTTATTCGGATGTGCGCCTGGGGCAGCTATTGCGCGTTTATATCGACGGCATCCCGCTGGATTTGGCAGTCAGGCTGCTTCCGTTCGCCACCAGGCTCAAGCTTCCCTTGCTGTTACACCTGCATCTGCACGCCAGAAGCCAGCGTCGGTATGCAGATAAACCGACCGCTCAAGCCGGCAAAATGACCAAGGCGGGCATGCTGGGCTTGATCGATAACCTGGAATCGGGGATCAAGGGATTGCGCTGGTCGCCAAAGGACACGGAGTGGGGAGATTATTACGAATTCCACAATTATTCGCCGACCGGGCTTGATTTCAAAGAGCGCACTATTGCCGCCTATCTCGAGCGTATCCAACCAAGCAAAGTCTGGGATTTCGGTGCCAACACTGGCAAGTTCAGTCGCATCGCCTGTAAAATGAGCATCCCTACCATCGCGTATGACGTCGACCCGGCTGCGGTCGAAAAGAATTATCAACAATGCGCCTCTGAGCATGAGCGAAACCTGCTTCCCCTAATCGCCGACTTGACCAACCCCAGCCCTGGAATTGGATGGCAAAACCATGAACGGATGAGCCTCCTGGAACGCGGACCGGCGGATGCTGTGCTGGCTTTGGCCTTGATCCATCACCTGGCAATTTCGAACAACGTGCCGCTGGGACGCGTGGCAGAGTTTTTTCAGCAGGCGGGTCATTGGCTGGTGATTGAATTTGTCCCAAAGACCGATAGCCAGGTCCAGCGCCTGCTGTCGACCCGGGAGGATATTTTCGCAGACTACCACCCCCAGGGTTTTGAGAAAGCATTCTCGGATTATTTTGTCATTCATGACCATCAGGAAATACCCGAATCAGAGCGCTGCCTCTACCTGATGGAAACAAAATAGCTTCGCGATATGCGCGACCGGAATCTCTATCCTTTTCTTTTTGCCGCTTATCCAGTCCTGGCTTTGTTGGCTTACAATATCGAAGAGATCAAAGCGCAAGACGCCCTGCGTTCCTTTGTGATTACACTTTTAGCCGTTTGGGTAATTTACATTTTGCTTTCCTGGCTGCTAAAAAACCCCTCGAAAGCTGCCCTGATCACAACACTCGCCCTGATCCTGTTTTACTCTTAT
>MGNS01000029.1:366-658 GCA_001795165.1 Chloroflexi bacterium RBG_16_57_11 | reverse complement strand
CTGGCTGGGGGTCGCTGTGGGCCGGCATCGCGCAATGCTTCCTTTATGGATAATCCTGTTTGTCGCTGGGGCCGTGTTGATCCTGCGCTACAAGGGATCGTTCTCATCCTTAACACGGGCGCTCAATTTGATCAGCGTGATCCTGATCCTGTTTCCCTTAGGACGGCTCGGGTTATACACCCTGAGCACCGTGTCGGTGAGCTCAAGCGAGGGTGAGGGCCTGGCCGAAACTACGAGGTTGCAATTGCCCTCCGACCGGCCCCCTCCGGATATTTATTACATCATCCTGGAT
>MGNS01000029.1:0-248 GCA_001795165.1 Chloroflexi bacterium RBG_16_57_11 | reverse complement strand
GCCTGTCGCTGGCTTCCTCACTCAATATGAACTATCTTCTTAATCTGGGAAGCGACTACCGGCCTGGCAATACCAGCCGGGTTGGGATCACCGAGCTGGTACGCCATAGCGCTGTCAGACAGGCGCTGGAGGAATTGGGCTATACCAGCGTGGCATTTGAGACCGGGTTCAAGGGCACTCAATGGGAAGACGCGGATGTCTATTTGTCGCCCAGCCAGGGTCCGTTAAGCTCGATTCATCTGTTCGGT
>MGNS01000028.1:13472-14948 GCA_001795165.1 Chloroflexi bacterium RBG_16_57_11 | reverse complement strand
AAACGTAATCATGTCGCTTATGTTTCTCATCGTAGGTCCAGGCTCGCCCGACTTGGCATTTCAACAACTACCTATGTTGCGCTGTAATACTAATGCCTCACCGAATTGCCCCACCCAGTACTGAACCCTTTCCTTGTCCAAATCCTGATGACTGGCAGCAATGGCCTGAATATCTGCCAAATCTTTGGGTTACACTTTCCGGGGCTGGCTGGCTGCCTTTTCTTTTAGCTTTACCCATCGCTCAAACACTTCTGTTTCACTGGGATTGGGCCGGAGCAGACCTAAACCCTTGGCCATTCCATAAGCTGCGTTTAGTTGACGCCAACGTAATTCGAAGGATGCGGATCGACGTTCTTCTCTTTAAACCGCTTCTACTTCTTTCCAACGCGCTATATAGGTATTTAGGTCATCCAATTGCGACATTCCACCATTATAGCAAGTCGCTAGTCGCAGGATGTGTAGGGGCAATGTACATCAGTGCGAACGAAGTTCGCCAGGTCATTGCACCTTGCGCCCAGGGCAAAGCCGCCTCGCTCTTTATCCCCGGCCTGCTACACCATCTCGCTTCCCCTGTGGCCACAGCAGTATTGCCAGCGCCGGCAGGTACACCAGCGCCAGTATGAATTGCGTCGGTTGCTCCAGGATGGCGCCAGTTTGCGGATCGATACCGGTCAGCCGCCAGGCGAAATAGGCTGCCCAGCTCAGCCCGGAGAGCAGCAAGCCTTGGGCCAGGCTGGCAGGGACCAGCCATAGCAACAGCTGGTCATAGAAGAAAGCCATTTGCGGCAAGATGGAGAGCGATAACAACAGGCGGCCTTTGGGGGTCTTCCAGCGCAGCGCAGCCAGCAGCAATAGGGGGCCGAACGGCAGGATCAACACCGCAGGAGGATGCCCTTCCAAGGTGCGCGTCACCTGCAGCCAATCCAGCGGCCAGGTGGGCAAGGCCAGCAGCGACAGGCCCAGCATTGCCAGGATGCCGGCCAGCCCCCCTCGGCTTGGGCGGTAGATAAATCCAGGGACGCCGATGTTTGGCTTGCAGACCAGTAGAGCCTGCATACCTGGGGTCAGGGCGGCGGCGGTCATCAGCGGCGACCACTGCGCCACCGCCAGCGCTACCCAATAGGGCGCCCCCAGGAAGATGTGCAACCCTTTCGAGCCATCTTTTGAGACGGCAAATGCCAGCAACCCGGAGCTTAGGCCGAAGAAGGCGGCGCCGGCGGTGTAGGGTGGCAGGCCCGCGAAAGGCAGCGCAACCAGCGCCGCCGGCAAAGGATAATAGAAATAGGTCTGGAAGGGGTACTCCCCGCTCGGCTGGATCGCATTATATGGGTTCTCCCCCTGCAGCAAAAGCTGGGCGGCGCGCCAGGGCCAGGTGAAGTCTGCTGCCAGCTGTCCCCGCTCTGCCAGCCTCAGCCAGCAGATCAAGGCGCTGATCACTCCGATCGCCAGCGCCAGGATGATCCTGCGACGCATTGG
>MGNS01000028.1:13124-13441 GCA_001795165.1 Chloroflexi bacterium RBG_16_57_11 | reverse complement strand
CTCGCAGCTGCTGGTGGGCGACCAGGTCCAGGTAGCGGCGCAGCGGGCTGGTGGCGCGGCAATACGCTTCCAACCCTACCCCGGCGTGCCGGCCTGGCAGGCTGCTCACCTGGCTGCGCTTGAGCATGCGTCGTTGAGCAAAGCGCCGCGCCAGGGAATCTGGGAAGACCGAGGTGGCGTTACTCTCCTTCATCGCTGCCGTGTTGAAAGCCTCCTGCATCACGAACGGAAAAGGGATGTTGTGCTGGATGGCGAACTGCGCTGCGGCTTCCCCGGCCATCAGCATCGCTTCGCGCACCAGGTCCCGGCTGCGCAAC
>MGNS01000028.1:13036-13107 GCA_001795165.1 Chloroflexi bacterium RBG_16_57_11 | reverse complement strand
GATCACCTCGCCATCGCTGACCCTCATCATCACTTCGGGCAGGTCGAGCAGAAAGGCCCCGTCCGCCTGCC
>MGNS01000028.1:6054-12963 GCA_001795165.1 Chloroflexi bacterium RBG_16_57_11 | reverse complement strand
CTCGTAGCTCAGCCGCCGGGCGCGCACCCAGGAGGGCCGGATCTCCAGCGCGGTGGGGCCTGCCTCCTGGTCCAGCTCGATGCCGAACGACAGCGCCGGTGAGACTTCATCCAGCCCAAGCCCCAGGCTGTGGATCGCCTCCGCGGGTAGCATCAGCACCGGACCTTCGGGCAGGTACAGTGTAGCGCCGCGCCCGCGCGCCTCCAGGTCCGCCGGGCTATCGGGGGGCGCCAGCGCCGCCGCGTCGGCCACATGGACCCACAGACGCCCGCCCAGGAAGTTACCGCTTTCATCCTGCCGGCACTCCACCAGGGAGACGGCGTCATCCGGATCCTGGTTGCCCCGGTCATCGATGGCAAATGCTGCCAGGTGGGTCAGGTCCAGCCGCTCTTCCTCCGGCAGCGCCGGCAGGTCACAGTCAGGCTGCCGGGTGGATAGCCCTAACCGTACAGGATAGGGATTTATGACCTCATCCCAGGCTTTCCATTCGAGCAGCAGGCTGTGGGCGTTTTCCGGGCGCTCGCTGCGACCCAGCTCGTGTAGCAGCTTGCTCTCGCGGCTGCGCCCATACGCCAGGTTTTCCAGCTCGCGCAGATACTTAGCGTCGTCTTGCGCTGAGACCCTTCCCGCCCGCGCCCGTTCCAGGAAACTCGACCAGGCCTGCCCTTCGGCCTGGCGCGCCTTGCGTAATGCCCGCTCGCTTTCGACCTCGGCTTGCGTCCGGGCGGTGACCGCCTCCGGACCTCCGTAGAAATATTGCCCATCCTCCACCCAGCCCCAGGCTGCCCAGGCGGTGGCCGGGGTGTATTCGCCGTAGATCAGCTCGGCCAGCTCGGCCAGCGGCTGCGCCCCGCCGCCCTCCAGCAGGATTTGCCAGGCCAGCTCCACCTCCCCGCTTTGTGGCTGAAGCTGCCCAAGGCTGCGAAGTGGCCCGGGATGGAGCAGGGCGATGTCCTTGGAGCGCACCCGCGCCCGGTTGCCGTCGCTCATCTCGATCTCTAGCCGCTCGCCGGTTTTCACCACCCGCGCCGGGCGCCGTTTATACAGCACCAGGCTGTCAATCGGGAAACCCGGCTCATTCATCGGTGGATGCCCCGGGCCTTGTCAATAGCATTCTCAACATTATCAAAGAACCTCGACTGTATTCCAGGTGTCCGGCACGCTGAGCGTAGTCGAAGCCGGGCATTGCTGATGCCGGCGAAGATATTCTGAGAAACGTACATGGGCAGATTATACACAGTTTAATGTTACCTAAGACCAACCGCAGGAAACAGGTATATTCGCTATAATCCACCTGTTTGGCTATTTTGAGCACCCTCCTATAGGTGGTGGAAAATGAGCCTTCGCAAGCTGCTTGTGCGTATATTGCTCGTTGTCCTGGCGGTGGTGGGCCTCCTGGCGCTGGCGGTCGCCGGGGTCATCCTGTTTGACAGCCTCTTCCCCGCCCAGACGGCAGCCGATTTCACCAATGTGACCTATCCCGGCCCAGGTGGGATCACGCTGCGCGCCTACCTGGCGCAACCCGCAGGCGACGGGCCGTTCCCGGCGGTGCTGCTGGTCCACGAGTTCTTCGGCATCAATGAGGATATCACCCAGAAGGCTGACCTGCTGGCGCAGCAAGGCTATCTGGTGCTGGCGGTGGACGCCTACCGGGGTAACACTACCCGCCAGATCCCGCGCGCCATCTGGTTGGTGGTTACTGCCCCGCAGGATGAAATCCGCCTCGACATCGACGCTGGTTACCAATACCTGGCGGCGCTGCCGCAGGTCAGGGCCGACCGCATCGGCGCGGTCGGTTTCTGCTTCGGCGGCACGCAGGTGATGCACCTGGGGACGCGCAACCCTGACCTGGCGGCGAACGTCATTTATTATGGCAACGGCCCGATCACCGATCCGCAGGCTCTCGGCGTGATGGGGCAGAGCGGTCCGGTGCTAGGGATTTACGGCGAGCAAGATATCGGCATCCCGCTCGAGCAGGTGCAGGGCTTCGACCAGGCGCTGCAAGCCCGCGGCATCCCCCACCAGGTGACAGTTTACTCCGGTGTCGGGCACGCCTTTGTACACATGGACACGCTTTCCGTCCCCGGCCCCGCCCAGGAGGCCTGGAACCAGATGCTTGAATTCCTGGAAAAATCCCTAAAAAACCCTGGATGAGTGTATCGATGAAATGGCAAGAAATACTTCCGGTTATCATTTTGGTGGCTGTCCTCCAAAGGCAGAGCAAGCTGGTCGCCGCCGTCACCGCTACCATGCCGGTTACCATCCCTTTGGCCTTGAGGATTGTGTATTCTTCCAGCCAGGGTGAAAAGCTGGCGGTCGGTCTCGCTGCGAGCACATCAGCTTGAACTGATCGAAATCCGATCAAGTAAAGCAGTAATCAGGACGCCTGACCCTATCTGAATAGTGTCAGGTGTCACTTTGCACCCCAACGGATTCATTTATACTCAAACACAATCTGTGACGTCTGTCACAAATGCCTTTTAGTCGACAACAAGAGGAGAATGAGTTGTGAAAACAAGATGGCTATACCTGGTTGAGATTTTGATCGTCATGGCGCTGGTGTTCTCGGCCTGCGCCCCGGCTGCCACCCCTGCCCCAACCACCGAAGCCCCTGCACCGACGGAAGTTCCGCCCACCAAGGCCCCGGAACCCACCACCCCGCCCACGAATACACCCGAGCCCACTGTTCCACCCATCCCAACTGAAGTCCCCTGGACAGCCCCCGATGGCGCTTTGGTAGCCTTCCCTGTGGAGGCTGCCCCGACCCTGGATGGCGTCGCCGACGAGGCTGTTTGGGCGGATGCAACGGAGCTGACGGTCCCCGTTTCGGGAGGCTTCAACAACTACGCCACGGATGTTAAGCTGAAAGCGGTCTACAGCGGCGATACGGTTTATTTTCTGGTCTCCTACGCCGACGATGCCGAATCTTGGTTCCGTTCCCCCTGGCAAAAGCAGGAAGATGGCACCTGGTTAAAGCTCACCGACCCAGATGATAAGGGTGGGGACAACAATCTCTATTATGAAGACAAGTTTGCTTTCATCTGGCCGATCAACAACAGCATCAAGGGCTTTGAAAGCGCCGGTTGTTTCACTGCCTGCCATGCCGGTGAAAACGCCGATACAAAACCCTTCGGCAATAAATACACTGCCTCTGAAGGCGAGCTGGGCGATATCTGGCACTGGAAGTCCGTCCGCAACATCGGCCAGCTTGACGATCAGTACCTGGATTGGACTACCTACGACCCCGAAAAATCCCCGGAAGCGGGCCGGAAGAGCGACGCCAAGGAATCGGGTGGTTATGCAGACAACTACGCCAGCATGCCCGATCCAGCCGACGCCAGCAAGACGGTAGCCGATAAAACCAAACCCGGCTTCACCTCCCCTTCATTTGATCCTGCCACTGGCGCACCCGGCTTCATCCTGGATGCCGAGAAGGTCGCTCTCGACCAGGCTGCTCTGGATGCGGTAGCTGCCGGGACTTATATTCCGGGGATTGTCAAGTCCGCCATTATCGGTGATCGTGGCGATATCTCCGCTGCCTGGAAGTGGCAGGATGGCATGTGGACCATCGAGTTCAGCCGCAAGCTGGACACCGGCTCTGAAACCGACGTGCAGTTCTCTGATCTGGCTGCGATCTATTACTTCGGCGTTTCAGTGTTCAATAACGCCCAGGTGCGCCACGCTTACCAGACTGGCGCAACCCCCTTTGTTTTTAAACCGTAAATTAGGAACAATCCTGGTTGATATCAGGCCGGCGCATACGCCGGCCTGTTTTTGATTACTCGCACCGGACCTGGTCAAAAATATGGTGCTCGACGGCATAGGCTGCCAGCTCGATGCGATTGTTCAGGCCAAGCTTTTCTAGGATGTTGCTGACATAATTGCGCGCCGTTTTCTCGCTCAAATTCAGCACACGCCCGATTTCGGCATTCGTTCGCCCGCGCGCCAGTTCGAGGAGCACATCCATCTCCCGCTCCGACAGCTGGCGAAAAGCATTTTGATCCACCTTATGTTCAGCGATGCGCACGTAATTGAGCAATCGTGCAGTTGTGGCTGGATCCAGCGAAGCCGCGCCGGCTGCGGCTGAGCGAACTGCGCGTAGCAGTTCATCATTCCCCACTTGCTTCAAAACATAACCAACTGCTCCAGCAGTGATGGCGCGCAACACCAGATCATCATTGGCAAAAGAAGTTAGAATGATCACCTTTGTTTGTGGGCAGCGCGCCAACACATTCTGGGTCAGTTCAATACCGCCTTCGCCGCGCAGCCGGATATCCATCAAAACTACGTCCGGTCGAGCACGGATAATTCCGGCCAACGCCTCTGCCGCGCTGCCTGACTCGCCCACCACTTCCAGGTCCGGTTGGTCATTGATTAAGGTCATCAATCCCAGGCGAACGATTTCATGATCATCAACCAGATACACGCGAGTTTTACTCATATCAAGCGTCTTCTTCGATTAAAGGCATGGTCAATTGTACCCTGGTGCCGTGCGGCGAGATATTCACCAGGTCGAGCTTTCCGTTGAGCAAACGGGCGCGGTCACGCATATTGCGTATACCGATACCCAGGCGAGCGTTTTCGTCAAGTCCAGTACCGTTATCATCAATCAAGAGCCGGAATTGTCCATCTTGGGTGGTTGCGCTTATAAGCACTTTGCTGGCGCGGGCATGCCGGGCGACATTGGAGAGCGCCTCATTCGTGATTGCCATGATTTGATTCAGCCGCAGCGCACCCCCAGGTTCCCCAGACTGAAGGTCCAAACTCGTCTGGATGGTGAACAGACCGCGGAAGCGTGGCTCCTCGCTCAACTGCTGCAGCAGCTCTGAAAGTCTCTCCATTGTGGGAGCGGGGTGTAGCTCAATCAGATTCTGGCGTAGATCCAGGATTGTATCCTGGATTAGATTTACCGCCGGTTGTAAGCGCTCGGTGGCAAGGCTCTGGGGATCCATAAGGCGTAAAGCCGACTCGACCAGTAATCCGGCGGTATAGGCTTTCTGTATGGCGCCGTCATGCAGGTCACGGCTGATTCTCTCGCGCTCGGCAGCCAGGATTTGTTGTTGTTCCATACTTTCAATCAGACGGTCGGTTTCGACATCGAAGATTTCCAGGGCGCGAATAATTGTGACCAATAGGATCACACCTACCGCTGAGCGGAAGACAATTACAGGCAGCCCTACAACCTGGTGAAAGCTCGCAGTATTCAGCCAGCTGCCTGGGAAGAAACCAACCGGTGGAACGATCAACCCGGCAAATAGACCGTAAAAGGCCAAACCCAAACCAGCAATACGCAACATATTGTAAATTGTGGGCACATTCAGCGGTTTTACACGGCTCTCTGCTTGACGACGCAAGCCATACGCTGCCAGTAGCGCGCCCGGCAGGCCAATGCTATAGCGCGCTAAGGCAACCCCCTGGCTGTGCCAGGCCATGTAATCCCCAGCTGTGCCAGGGTTGAGCCAAAAAAAATACATTAACAAGCTCAAACAGATCATGGCGGGTAGCAGATTCAGCCAATTCTTGCGCACAAAAGGGTTTACCAGGCTGATGCCAAATTGTAGCAAGCAGGCGAATGAAATGGCCAGCAATAAAAGTTCTAGGTCCTCCAAGAGCATAGCAGTGCTCGGCTCTAACTGGCCAGCAAAGGTCAATAGGAACAATTCACTCCATTCATTTAGCCCATGCAGCAGGCCAAATGCCGCCAACCATTTCAGGCTACGCGCCAGCTCCAGCCTCGAGGAGCGCCGCGAATATACCAGAACCACCAGACCTAATGTGAAAAATACCAGGCCATAGATAAACAGGATTAAAAAAATATCCATGCTCAAATCAGTGGGTTCGACGATCATTGAAGGAATCATAACAGTATTTGTCAGTCAGGAATAGCCAAATCAGGCTTTCATTAAGATGCTTGACATCCATTTGCTTTGATAGTAAATTTACTTGCGTTAAGCCATAGATACCGTCGTGAAGGAAACTGAATATGAACCTGGTGATAGAAACGGAGGATCTCGGGAAAAGCTACGGAGACGTAAGGGCGGTCGAGCACCTATCACTGCGTGTTACCGAGGGAGAGATTTACGCTTTTCTGGGCTTGAATGGAGCAGGAAAAACAACCACCATCCGCATGCTGCTCGGGATGATCAAGCCCACTACTGGATACGCCACGGTGCTTAAAACCAGGGTGCGCCCCGGCGAGCGGGAACCCTGGGCAGCGGTGGGGTATCTGGTGGAGATACCCCATGCCTACCCGGAATTGACGGTCTGCGAAAACCTGGAAGTCGCCCGTCGCCTGCATCCTGGCACCCCGCCAAAAGAGGTCGACCAAATTATCCAGCGCCTTGGTCTGGCTGCTTACGCGGACCGGCGGGCCAGCACACTTTCGCAAGGAAATGCGCAGCGCCTGGGATTGGCTAAAGCTCTGCTCCATTCTCCTAAGCTCTTGATCTTAGATGAGCCGTCCCTGGGCCTGGATCCAGCCGGAATCGTCGAGATCCGCGAGCTCCTGCTGGAGTTGACGCGCGGACAGGGCGTGACGGTCTTCATGTCAAGTCACATCCTGGCCGAGGTCTCACGTCTCGCCCGGCGGATTGGGATTATTCACGCCGGGCGCCTGCTCCAGGAGCTGGATATCGATGAGCTGGAGCGGAATCGCAGGAGGCGGCTTTTGATACGAGCACGTGATGTGGAATCAGCCCATTCTGCGTTGATCGCTGCCCGGCAGCCTGCCGAAATTCTCCCAAACGGTGTCATAGCCCTTAGAAATGCATCTTCGGTTGAACGACCGGATGACATCAACAGCCTGCTGGTCAAAGCTGGGACGCCGCCCACTTATTTGATTATCGAGGAAGAGGAGCTAGAGCAGTATTTTCTCAGGCTGGTGGGCATGGATCGAGAGGGGTCGAATGA
>MGNS01000028.1:4655-6044 GCA_001795165.1 Chloroflexi bacterium RBG_16_57_11 | reverse complement strand
ACGGTGCTTAAAACCAGGGTGCGCCCCGGCGAGCGGGAACCCTGGGCAGCGGTGGGGTATCTGTATAGACCGCACTGGGCTCGCTTTTTATGCCATTAGGAATGGCTTTCTTGATTTTCGTCGCCCGCAATCCAGGGATTTCCCAACAGCTTGGCCTGATCAGCGCAAAAGCCGACCTGATGGCCTATGCCGCGACAGATTGGCGTAGCTACCTGGGTTTGTTTGGCATGATCATCGCCGCCGGCGGAATCCTTTTGTTCAGCCTGGTGGTTACCTGGGTGTTTGGCCGTGAATTTACCGATAGCACCTTGAAAGACATGCTGGCTGTGCCTGTTGGACGCTCAAGCATCGTCCTGGCGAAATTTATCCTGGCGGTGATCTGGTCGGCGGTGTTGACCCTGGTGATTTTGTTTGCCGGCCTGGTTACAGGCGCGATCATCCGGCTTCCCGGAGGCTCGTTGAGCGTACTTTTGCAGGGTAGCGCTCTTGTGTTGATCACCGCCGGCATGGTGATTGCGGTGGTCATGCCGTTTGCCATCTTCGCCAGCGTGGGGAGGGGGTACTTGTTGCCGATCGGGGCGGCGATTTTAGCATTAATGATGGCCAACCTGGTGGCGCTGGCGGGCTGGGGTGAATACTTCCCCTGGGGCGTGCCGGGGATCTATGCCATGGGAGACAGCCCCCTGACGCCGGTAAGCTATTGGATCGTGTTATTTACCGGTCTGGTGGGCATCTTCGGGACAGTTCTCTGGTGGAAATATGCCGACCAGAGCCGTTAATCAAAGTGGGGAGAATCTGTCTGAATTGCTTCGCATTACTTGACATCTATCAGGCTTGATGGTAAATTTACAGGCGTTAAGTGTTATCTTATTCTACAGAAAAGGAGGCGTGCAAATTATGTCAGTCATCTCACGTGCTGTCAACCTGCTTGATTTGAGCGCGCCTCCGGGGATGCGGTCCTAGCTGCATCCTATCGTACGACCGGCTCACCGCCACAGGCGCGCTCCCGCCCTGTGGCTTTTTGTTTCTCAAGCCAGATAGGTTGTCCTGAATCGGGGCAGCCCGCACCATTCGACTGCCACAGGAAACGACGGTTGCTGTGACAGTCTTATGTTTGCTCTTGAGGAACCCTATCCATGTTGCACTCTGATCCTTTGGAAGACCACGATCTCGAAGAGATCGAAGCCTTTACAAACATCCGCAATATCCCTGGCCGGGAACGGCACGCTGTCCAGAGGCTGCGCCTCGGCAGCCAGAAACTCCGACCCGCCGCACTTCCCAAACCTCGCGCCACCTCCAGCTGGGAACTGGCACTCCAGGACGACACCGAAGGCAGTTTCGACTTTTCCTACCACGCTACACGACACGAGCGGGTGTGGATCGTCGACT
>MGNS01000028.1:3568-4647 GCA_001795165.1 Chloroflexi bacterium RBG_16_57_11 | reverse complement strand
GGTTTTTACGAAGGCCGGTGGCTGGATGATGTGCTGCGCCTGATCAAAGGCGGCAAGGAAGCCAATGTTTACCACTGCCTGGCGAATGATTCGGTAGTCGGGCTGGACCAGCCCTTCATCGCCGCCAAGGTTTACCGCCCGCGCCAATTCCGCAACCTGAAGAACGACCATCAGTACCGGGAGGGCCGCCAGGATTTGGATTCTGATGGCCGCCTGATCACCGATGACGGTATGGTGCACGCCATGACCAAGCGCACTGTCTACGGCCTGGAGCTGCTACATGCCTCCTGGATCGCCCACGAATACAAGACCCTGCAGGTGCTGTTTGAGGCAGGCCTGGACGTCCCCCGGCCTTTGGCGACTGCCAATAACGCCATCCTGATGTCCTACATCGGCGGCGAGGAAGTCCCCGCGCCAACGTTGAACAGCGTTTCGTTGCATAAAGCGGAAGCCCAACGACTGTTTGAGCGTGTGCTCCACAACATCGAGGGGATGCTGGCGCACCAGCGCATCCACGCCGACCTGTCAGCCTACAATATCCTCTACTGGGATGGCGAGATCACCTTGATCGACTTTCCACAGGCTATCGAGCCTGGGGCGAACCAAAATGCCTACCGCATCTTCGAGCGAGATGTGACCCGCGTGTGTGACTACTTCTCTCGCCAGGGTGTGAAATCCAGCCCACGCCAGCTGGCTGCCGGCCTATGGAAGGCGTATCACTACCCTCAGCTCCCAGATGTCCATCCACGATTGCTCGACCCGGACGATGAGCGAGATATGACCTTCTGGCGAGACCGACTCAGCTCCGATGGGAGCTTGTGAGTAGGTTCTGTCAATTGTGCTTTCCTTGCCAATAACCCCCTCCTGGTTTATCATAATCGGGATGACACCCGAGGATCTTGAGCTGGATTGCATTCTGCGTGGCGATTGCGTCGAGGTCATGAACGCGCTGCCCGAAAAGTCGGTGGACCTGGTCTTTGCCGACCCTCCCTACAACCTTCAGTTGAGGGACGAGCTCTGGCGTCCCAACCACACCAAAGTGGATGCCGTCGATGACGAGTGGGACCGCTTCGAAGGCT
>MGNS01000028.1:3104-3444 GCA_001795165.1 Chloroflexi bacterium RBG_16_57_11 | reverse complement strand
ATGGACCTGGGCTACTGGATCTTGAACGACGTTGTGTGGGTCAAGACCAACCCCATGCCCAACTTCCGCGGCGTGCGCTTCACCAACGCCCACGAGACCCTGCTCTGGGCGCAGAAGAATAAGGGCGCCCGCTACACCTTCAACCACCACGCCATGAAGGCGCTCAACGATGACCTGCAGATGCGCAGCGACTGGGAGATCCCGCTGTGCACCGGCAAAGAACGGGCCAGGCTGAACGGTGCTAAGGCGCACTCCACCCAGAAGCCCGAAGCCCTGCTCTACCGCGTGATCCTGTCCAGCACCAACCCGGGCGACCTGGTGCTCGACCCCTTCTTCGGCA
>MGNS01000028.1:2724-2993 GCA_001795165.1 Chloroflexi bacterium RBG_16_57_11 | reverse complement strand
GGTCGGCGAGGCGGTTTTTGCGACCTCAAACCCTCGCCTCCGCCGGCGCGTCCCATTCGGTGCCTTGCTCGAGAGCGGCCTGCTCCACCCCGGCCAGACGCTCTACTTTGGCAAAAGCGGCGATCTCACCGCCATGGTCCTGGCGGACGGCTCGCTCACCTGCAACGGTCTCACAGGTTCTATTCACCAGCTCGGCCGCGAGATCCTGCACGCCCCCTGCAACGGCTGGCAGGTATGGCACTTTCTCGACACCACAAGCGGCGAACGGA
>MGNS01000028.1:0-2612 GCA_001795165.1 Chloroflexi bacterium RBG_16_57_11 | reverse complement strand
TATTCGTTGACCATCGAAAAAGCTGCTCCTGGCACAGCTTCCAGCAGCGCCAGACCACGATGAGCCGAGGTCTGGCAAGCCTTGCCAACTCCTATCCTGAGAGTTTTCTCACCGTATCTCCGGCACGGATTACACCGGATTGAACCACCCGGGCGTTCATCCCTCGCAGTCGCAGCGCCTTCCCCTCCACCGAATTGACGAACTTAAGCGCATCCTTGCCGTAGCGGCTCATGAACTTGGCGCACCCGGTATGCGGCTGGTCGGTCACCTCGATCACCGCCGACCCAAGCGCCAGGCGCGTCCCCGGCGGCAGGTTCTCGGCGCTGAGATCCAGGTCGAAGAACAACTGATCCCCTGCCAGTTGCCAACGCTCCCTGTCTTGCGCCAGCAGGGCGATCACGCGAGCGTTCATCACGTTGAGCTGCATGTCTGGGTGCGCCGAGCCATCCGCCGTGCGGGTGCTGCCGCGGCTCTTCCAGCTGTCCCCCGACAGCCCCGCGGACCGGTCGAGCCTCCCTTCTTCTAACACCTCGCGCACATCGATCTCCGGCCGCCGCACGATCATCTCCAGCACGCCCTGGTCCCTGGGCGCCTGCCGGATCACCTCCAGCCCCGCCTCCAGCTCATCCAGCGTTAAGTGTTTGATCTCGATCATATTCACCTCGCAACTATATCCCCAATTCTAATTGAAAATATCCGAATTTACCAAAGCCTCATGATAGAATCTTCTTTTGTACGCTGAGGGTTCCCTCATGACCACGCCCTTGCTGCACACCAAGCTGATGCCGCCGCGCCTCCATGCGACCGTGATTTTGCGCTCGGAGCTGTTGTCCTGGCTGGATGACGGTCTGAACAAGAAACTAACCCTGGTCAGCGCGCCTACGGGTTTTGGCAAGACCACCCTGGTCAGGTCGTGGCTCTCAGAGCGAAACCTCCCTGCAGCCTGGTTTTCGCTGGATGAGAATGACAACGACCCGGTACGCTTTTGGACCTATCTGATTATGGCCCTACGGAGGCTGGATGCCGGCATCGGCAAGTCGGCGTTGGCCTCGTTTTCATCTTCGCCGCAGCCCTCCTTCCAGGCCGCCTTGACCTCGCTCGTCAACGATCTGGCTGATCTTGTTGCGCCGGGTGTGCTGGTGCTGGAGGATTATCACGCCATCACAGCCCCGGAAATCCACGCCATGCTGGCGTTTTTGCTCCAGCACAAACCGGATATCCTGCACCTGCTGATCCTCTCGCGCCGTGAGCCGGATTTGCCCCTGGGGATTTTGCGTGCCCGTGACGAATTGGCCGAAATTAATGCGAGCGATTTGCGCTTCGATCAGGCAGAGACAGAAGCCTTTTTGCGCCAGACACTGAAGGGGGAAATCCCGACCTCAGCAATCGAAAAACTTCACCAGCGGACAGAAGGCTGGGCGGCTGGGCTGCGTTTGGCCACGCTCGCGCTCCAATATCGGGATGAACAAGCCGTAGAGCAGATCCTCCAGTCATTTTCGGGCGGTCATCATTATGTGGCAGATTATCTGATTCGCGAGGTGTTTGAGACCCGTCCCGAACAGGTCCAGGACTTCCTGCTGCGAACCTGTTTCCTCCACCGCCTGACCGGGGAGCTGTGCGATGCGATTACTGGGGCAGGCGACGGGGAATTTGTCCTGGAGCAGCTCGAAAGAGAAAATCTGTTCCTTGTGCAGCTCGAGACCAGGCGCGGGCGAACCTGGTATCGTTACCATCCTCTCTTTGCCGAATCGATTCAATCCCTCGCCCGCCAGCGTTTGGGTGCCGCCGGCGTCCGATCCGTTTTCGAAAAAGCCAGCGCCTGGTACGCCGAACAGCAGCTTTTCGACGACGCCATCGAAACCGCCTTGACGGCAGAGCTGTTCCCGCGCGCCCTGCAATTGCTGGAAACTTTCGTCGAAATTTACAGTTTGACTGAGACCCACACGCTGCTGCGCTGGTTGGAGCGCATCCCGCAGGCGCTTGTGCTGCGTTCGCCCGAAATTTGCATGGTATATGCCCAGGTGATCTTATTTTCGTCCGACCGTTTTGCCCCGGCAACCGCGGCTCGCATCGAGCCGTACCTGCGCGCCGCTGAGGAGATCTGGCAAGCTGCCGGCGACGAGGCCGGGCTGGGCACGGTGCTGGCCTTGCGCGGCATGGTGCTGCTGTGGCAGGGCGAATTCCAGCAGTCGCTGCAGGCGGTATATCGGGCGCTTGAAAAACTACCTGAAAGCGAGGTCTTCTGGCGCGGCGTGAGCCTGCTGAACGCCGCTGGCGGGGAGTTGTACACTGGGCAGGTGCTGAGCGCCCAGGACAAGCTCCTGCAAGCGCGGGCGCTGCTCGGAGCCTCCCACAACATTTATGGGTTGCTGGCCGCCACCGGCCTTTTAAGCGAGGTCTTCTATGCCCAGGGTGACCTGGAGCTGTGTCTGCAGCTCAACCAGCAAATCCTGGCTGAAGCCGTAGGCGATGAGTCGATGCTGGATGACCAGGGCGAGGCCCACCTCAGGCTTTCGCGCCTGGCATATGAGCAAGACGACCTGCAGGACGCCGCGGATCACGCAGCCCAGGCGCTTTCGTTAAGCCGCCAGCGCGCCAACGAGCTGCTCCAG